>DATABL010000269.1:0-9988 GCA_036259595.1 Actinophytocola sp. | reverse complement strand
ACGGCCGGCCGTCGGCGTGCTGCACCACGTGCGGGTCGCGCACGCCGGCCTGGCCGAAGTAGCCCGCCCGCACCCGGCCCAGCGACGCCGAGCCGTCGCCGCGGCCGCCGTAGGCGTAGCTCATCGTGCCGAGCACGTCGGGGACCCGCAGGTCGATGCGAGCGCGCACGCCGTCCCGTTCGGTGAGGAGCGGGTGCCAGCCGGTTCCGGTGCCGGTGGGGTCGGCGAGCACGGTGACCGCGTTCTCGTTCACGACGGTCGCGAGCTGGAACGGCGCCCGCAGCGACGCGGCGGCGGAGGCCACCACGGTGGTGGTGCCGCCGTTGGTGACCTCGATGCTCACCTGACCGGTGCCCGCGTCGTAGACACCGAGCACGGACGCGGACGGGCCGGCGAGGCCGGCGACGACGCCCGCGGCGCCGTCGAGCCGTTGGACCTCGACGGTGACGGTGCCGTACGGCGCGCGCGGCCGGACGTTCGTGTTGACCAGGGTGCCGCGGGCGTGCGCGCGGGGCCGGGGCGTCACCGCGGTGTCGAACTGCACGAACCGCGGCGCGATCAGGTCGAACGGGCGGAACTTGTCGGTGACGGAGAAGTGCAGGTCGAAGGGTGTGGTGCGCGGCGCGGCGGTCGCGGTACCGGCGCCGAGCATGCCCGCCGCGGCGCCGGTCACGCCCAGCAGGCCCAGCCCGCGTAAGACGGTCCGGCGGTTCGCCTCGTGCTCGTTCACTGCAGGGCCTCCTGTCGTGGGGGCGCGCTCAGGACGCGCCCATGACCAGTCCTTCGATGGTGTGTTTCTGGGTGATCGGCCGCAGGGTGTCGACGACCGGGCAGTGCAGGTGCGCCCGCACCGACTCGGGCAGCGAGTCCCAGAACCGGGCGGTGACGGCCATGTCGTGACGCTCGTCGTTCGCCGCGCCGGGGGCGTCGACGCCGAGCACGAGCACCGGGCGGGACTTGCGCGAGTGGTTCTCCGTGCCGCGGTGGACGGTCAGCGCGGAGCGGATGGAGATGTCGCCCATCCGCGGGTACTTGCGGGCCGCGCGTTCCTCGTAGCGGGGGTAGGCCGACTTCGGCGGGAACATGCCGTGCTCGAAGTCCGCGCCGTCGTCGAACTGGGTTCCGGGCGCGATCTCGAACGGGCCCATGTCCTGTTCGGTGTCCACAGTGGTCACGTTGACGGCGAGCGAGTCGAGCGTGCCGGCGTCGCGGGTGACCGGCGGCATCGGGAAGTCGCGGTGCCAGGGCTGGTCGACCGCGCCCGGCAGCGGCACGTCGAACCCGACCTCGACGATCTGGTAGTCCGGGCCGAGCACCGACGCGCAGACCGCGCTGATCCACGGGTGCGTGGCCAGGTCGACGAACCCGCGCAGCTGTTCGGGGTGGATCTCCACGTAGTAGCGGTTGGGGCCGCGCCCGACGGCGCCGTCGGTGCGGTCGAGCGCGTCGGCGAACGCGGTGTCCACGTCCTCTCCCAGGCGGGCGACCCACGATCGGTCGAACGCGCCGGGCAGGCCGATCACCCCGTCCCGGTAGATCCGCCCGGTCAGGTCCTCGACCTGGTGCGGGGCGAGTGGGGCGACAACGGTCTCGTGCGGAGTCATCCGGACCTCCTCGGCGACGACGGCGGGAGCGTCTTCGAGTTTGCAACGTGGCATGCCACGTTGCAAGAGGTAGTCTGGAGCAAATTTCCGGAGAGGGTGTCCAGTGACCGCCAGACTGCGTGACGTGGCCGAGCACGCCGGCGTGTCCGTGCGCACGGTGTCCAACGTGGTCAACGGCTTCCGTTACGTGGCCCCGGAGACGCGGACCAGGGTGCAGGCGAGCATCGACGAGCTCGGCTACCGGCCCAACCTCGCCGCGCGCACGCTGCGCCGCGGCCGCACCGGCCTGGTGGCCCTCGTGGTGCCCGAGATCGACTCGCCGTACTTCGCGGAGCTGGCCGCGCGCACGGTCCGCGTCGCCCAGCGGCGCGGCCTGACCGTGCTGATCGACCAGACCGACGGCGACCCCGAACGCGAACGCCTGCTACTGCACGGGAAACGCAGCCAGCTCGTGGACGGCGTGCTGTTCAGCCCGTGGACGGTCGCGCCGGCCGAGCTGGCCGCGCGCACCGACACGGTGCCGATGGTGCTGCTCGGCGAACACGACTCCCCCACCGCCGACCAGCTGACCATCGACCACGTGGCGATCGACAACGTGGCCGCCGCCCGTTCGGCGACCGCGCACCTGCTGGCCACCGGCCGCCGGCGGATCGCCGCGATCGGCGTGCAGCCGAGCACGTTCAACGCGACCGCCCGACAGCGGCTGCTCGGCTACCGGCAGGCGCTGTCCGCGGCCCGCGTGCCCGTCGCGGCGGAGCTGGAACGACCGGTCCGGACGCTGCACCGGGCGGACGGTCACCGGGCGATGCTGGAACTGCTGGACCTCGCCGAGCCCCCGGACGCGGTGTTCTGCTTCACCGACGAGCTGGCGCTGGGTGCGATGCGCGCCGCCGCCGACCGCTCGGTGCCGGTGCCCGACGCCGTGGCCGTGGTCGGGTTCGACGACATCGAGGACGGCCGGTACAGCGTCCCGGCACTGAGCACCGTGTCCCCGGACAAGGACCGCATCGCCGAGCTGGCCCTGGACTGCCTCGCCGACCAGTCCGGCGAACCGCGTGGCGGCCGGTCGATCGTCGCGCCGCACCGGCTCGTGGTCCGCGCCACCAGCTGACCGACCCGCTCATCGTCGCGGGGTGACGACGATGCGGGTACCGCGGCTCGGGACGAGGGTGATGTTGCGGGGGGTCGCGAGCTCCGGTGCCGGCCGGGCGGGGCGGAGGTCGTACCGGGTGAGCGCCGCGCGCAGCACGGCGGTCATCTCCTTGAGCGAGAAGCCCGCGCCGAGGCAGCGGCGTACCCCGCCGCCGAACGGGATCCAGGCGCCCAGTGCCGGCTGCCCGCCGGTGAACCGCTCCGGGCGGAACTCGGCCGGCCGGTCGTGGTGGTCCGGGTGCTCGTGCGCGAGCGTGGTGTTGGCGGCCACGATCGTCCGCGGCGGCAGTCGGTAGCCGGCGACGTCGGTCCACTCGGTCAGCACGCGCGGCACGTTCTGGATCACCGGGTGCCGGCGCATCGCCTCCTTCGCGACCGCCTGGAGGTAGTCCTCGTCGCCGCGGTCGGCCGCCGCCTGCGCGGCGCGCAGCACGCGCGGGGTGCGGGCCAGGTCGTGGCACGACCACGCGAGCGCGGTCGCCGTGGTCTCGTGGCCGGCGAGCAGCAGGGTGACCATCTGGTCCCGCAGGTCCACATCGGACAGCTCGGTGCCGGCGACGGTCAGCAGCCGGGACAGCACGTCGCCGCGCTCGGCCAGGTCGACGGCCCGGCGCCGCTCGGTGATCTCGGCGTACAGCAGCCGGTCGACCGCGCACAGGTTGTCCCGGCTGTCGCGCCACGGCGGGAACCGAGCCAGCGCCGGGTAGGTCCAGCCGAGCGCGGTCACCGGGTTGACCTCGGCGACCCGGCGGATCCGGGGGCGCAGCGCGGCCAGCCGCGGCCCGTCGGCCATGCCGAACACCACCCGCAGGATGATCTCGAGCGTCACGTCGTTGAGGGTGGGGTGCACCGCGAACGGCCGCCCGACCGGCCAGCGCCCGACGGCCCGCTCGGCGAGCCGGGTCATCAGCTCGCCGTAGCCGCGCAGGGCGGCGCCGTTGAACGCGGGCATCAGCAGCTTGCGGGTGCGCAGGTGCTCGTTCTCGTCGGTGAGCATCACCGACCGAGGGCCCATGACCGGCCGCAGGATCTCGTTGCCCTCGCCCGCGTGATAGGTGGCCGGCGACCCGGCGAACACCTCCCGGATGTGCTCCGGCCGGCCCAGCGTCACCACCCGCTGGCCCCCGGCGAGACGCAGGGTGAACACGTCGCCGTATCGCCTCCGCAGGTACCGGTGCAGCTGCGGCCGGACCGTCATGAACAGCGCTGTCTGCACAGACACCGGCAGCGCAGGCCCGGGCGGCAACCGCGCGTCCGGGATCGACTCGAGCGTGACCATGGCTCGGTTATACGCACCGTGCCGGAGTCGTCACAACACGCGCAAGTCCGTTCCGGGCCAGGCGCAACCGTCGCGCGAGCGTGCGGACCGTCACGGTCGCATCGGCACCTGGGGAGCGGGGCGGCCGAGGCGGGTGTAGGCGTCCGCGACCGCGGTCAGGCCCTGGAGCGCGGTCTCCTCGGCGTGGGTGAAGTCGGCCTCGGTGGTGGCGTTGGCCAGCAGCGCGCCGGTGGTGAGCCAGCGTTCCCGGGCGGTGCGCAGCAGGGCGGCCGCGCGCTCGTCGTCGACCCGGTCGGGGGTGACCACGGTGTCCTCGACGTAGTGGCCGAGCTGGTGGTGGCGGGACCGCGCGGCCACCGCCTCGTCGTTGCCGCGCAGTGCGCGTCGCCGGCGGCCGGTCAGGACCGGTGTCAGCGCCCCGGCCGCGACCAGCGCGACCGCGACCACGATCCACACCCACGTCATCGGATGGTCTCCTCCAGTTCGGTGAACCGCGTTCGACCTCGACCGTTCGGAATTCGGGACGGTGTCGGCGAAGCGGTTAAGCCGCGCGTTGACCTTCTCCGACCGGATCCGCGACTCGGCCGGCCTCGCCCCCGGCGAACCCACCCGCGGCGCGCACCAGTACGAACAGCGCGACGATACCGCCGAACGCGAGGGCGACCTGCCAGGCCTGGAAGGCGCCCGGGGTGACGGGCGAGGCGGCCCGACCCGTCGTCCGGCGCGGCGATGATCGGCTCGACGTCGGCCCGGCCCCCGGGCTGGGCGGCCGCGCGGTCAGCCCAGCCGGATCCGGAAGATCGCGACCCGTGCGTCGTGGCCGTCGACCCGCATGGGCACGGTTCTGGTGGTACGCAGTTGGAGTTGGACGTCACCGTTGCCGGGCAGCCAGTTGATCCGGTCGATACCGCCGGTGAAGACCTGCCGCTCCGCCTGCCACCCGGTTGCCTTCCGGTAGCCGGGGTGGTTGGTGTCGGCGGTCCAGATGACCAGCCGGCCCTTCCGGTGCTGGGCGAGCACCCGCTCCTTGTGGACGCGCTTGTGCAGGTCCCACTCGTCGCGCAGGTCGGGGCGCCGGTCGCCGTTGTAGGCGTTGGCGATGTAGTGCGTGTTGATCAGCACGAACTCCAGGCCGGCGTGCCGCTCGTGCCGGACCACGACCTCGTTGATCCAGCGCGGCGGGGTCGTGCGGGGGATGCCGCCGTGGACGCGGGTGGCGTTCGAGCCGACCACGCGCCAGGGCTTCGGGACCGAGATCGGCACCCGGAAGGACCTGTCGTGCCACAGGAACGTGTTCTGGTAGAGGTTCCCGAAGTAGTTCGCGATCATCGGCCGCTCGCCGGTGTCACCCTCGCAGATCTCCTGCCAGCCCACCAGGGGCCGGTGTCCGGGGTCGCCGTCCCGGACGGCGTGGATCGCGTCGTCCCGCGCGCCGAGGTTCTTGCGCCCGATGTTGGCGGTGATCACGGGAAGGCGGATCCAGTCGGTCGCCGCCGACGCGGTGCCCGGCGCGCCTGCGGCGCCGAGAACGGCTCCGCCGCCGAGGACGAGCGCCTTCCGCCTGCTGAGGGTTCCGGACACGGGCCCACCTTTCGCGACGAGGTCAGCGGGTCGAACGTACACCTCGTCACCGTGCGGGACGATACTCACGAACCAGTCGACCGCGCCGTGGAGCCTCGGCGGTTCCCGCCGGGTGCGGAGCCGGTCAGTGGTGTGGTGTCGACGTACCTGACCTCGTAGACGCGTTCCGCGAACCTCCAGCCGTCCGGGGTGCGCTGGTAGCGGTCGTGGTAGAGGGCGTGGTTCTGGTGTGACCGGCCGTCGTGGAAGCGGCCGAACTCGGCGACGTGGGCGCGGCCGGTGGCGGTGTCGCCGTCCAGCAGGATCGTGCCCGGGTGCACGGTCTGCACGAAGAACTCCCAGAGCGCCTGCCCGCGCTCGACCCCGGCACGGATCGCCGCCCGGCCGACGAACTCGAGGTCGGCGTGCGGCATCCGCCACACCCCGTCCGGTGTGAACAGCGCGGCGAAGCGGTCGTAGTCGCGAGTCGTCCCCGCGTCGGTGAACTCGCCGCGCAGGGCCTCGATCTCGACGCGGTCGGCGATGGCCCGGAAGTCGTTCATGTGGTCGTCCTCCGTCGGGTGTCGGGTCACGCTCCTACGACGACGGGGCCGCTCGTAGTGTGAGGCGAGGTGCCGGCCGCACACTTCGGTGCCCTGTCTCGTCGGACTGGTGAGAGGTCGCGACCGGAGGGAGCCGAGACACCATGAGCACGCGGTCCGAGCCGGGAGAGCGGCGTCGGCTGACCAACCTCGCCTACCGGCTCCTGGGCTCCCTGGCCGATGCCGAGGACGTCGTCCAGGAGACCTACGCCCGCTGGTACGCCCTGTCCGCGCAGCGGCGGGACGCCATCGAGTCGCCCGGTGCGTGGCTGACGACGGTCGCCAGCCGCATCTGTCTGGACCTGCTCGGCTCGGCCCGGGTCCGGCGGGAGCGCTACGTGGGCGAGTGGATCCCGGAGCCGTTGCCCGACCGCGCGGAGTGGGTCGGCACCGCCACCCCCGATCCGGCCGACCGGGTGACCCTCGACGAGTCGGTCACCATGGCCTTCCTGGTCGTGCTCGAGTCGATGACGCCGGCCGAGCGCGTCGCGTTCGTCCTGCACGACGTGTTCCGGTACCCGTTCGCCGAGGTGGCCGAGATCGTCGGGCGGACGCCGGTGGCCTGCCGCCAGCTGGCCTCGTCGGCCCGCCGGCGCGTCCGCGCGGGGCGGGCGCCGGCGACTCCGGCGGGGCGGCGCGCGGAGGTCGTCCGGGGCTTCAGGCGGGCGTGGGCGGCCAAGGACATCGACGCCCTGGTCACCCTGCTCGACCCCGACGTCACGGCGGTCGGCGACGGCGGGGGTCTCGCCGCGGCCGCGCTCCACCCCGTCGCCGGGGCCGAGCGGGTCGCGCGCTACCTCGTCGGGCTCGCCGTGCCGCCCGATCTGACCGTCCTGGAGCGCACCGTCAACGGGCAGCCCGGCCTGGTGGCCCTGGCCGACGACGGCGCCGACGTGACGGTGATCGCGTTCGACGTAGCGGGCGACCGGATCACGCACATCTGGGCGGTGCGCAACCCGGAGAAGCTGCGCCCGTGGCTGACGGGCTGACTCAGGCGTCCTCGGCCGGTTCGGGGAGCAGCCCGGCGTCCACGGCCTCGGCGGAGTAGACCTGGTCGATCACCATGTGCCGGGCGCCGTGCACGCCGGCGCGGTCGCCGAGCCGGCTCTCGACCACGGCGAGGCTGCTGGTCAGCACCGGGACGGTGCGGTCGTAGAGGCGTTCGCGGATGCCGACCATCAGGTGTTCGCGGGTGAGCGCGATGTCGCCGCCGACCACAACCACGGCCGGGTTGAGCAGTGCGACCGCGGTGGCCAGTACCTCGCCGATCAGGCGGCCGGCGTCCCGGACCAGCGCGACGGCGTGCGGGTTCGCCTCGCCGGCCAGGCGGACCACGTCGCGGCTGTCGCGGGCCTCGATACCGCGTTCCCTGAGCTGCCGGGCCAGCGCGGCGCCGCTGGCGTGCGCGGCCAGGCAGCCGGTCGCGCCGCAGGCGCACCGCACGCCGTCGGCGGACCGCGCGATCCGGACGTGTCCGATGTCGCCGCCCTGACCCGTGGTCCCCCGTTCGGGTTGCCCGCCGAGGATGACGCCGGCGCCGATGCCGGTGCCGACCTTCACGAACAGCAGGTTGTCGACGTCGGGGTGGTGTGCCCTGGCCTCCCCGAGGCCGAGCAGGTTGGCGTCGTTGTCCACGAACGCCGGGCAGCCGAGCGCCGCGGACAGCCGCTCGGCGACGGGATGGCCGTGCCAGCCGGGCATGATCGGCGGTTCGACGAGGCGTCCGGTGCGGAAGTCGACCGGGCCGGGCAGGCCGACGCCGACGCCGGCGAGCCGGCCGCGGTCGCGTCCCGCGCTCCTGAGCAGCTCGCGGAACCGGCGGATGACGATCTTCAGCACGAGGTCGGGGTCCTGCTGGATCAGCAGGTCCTCGGTGCGCTCGGCCAGCGTGTGCCCGCCGGCGTCGGTGAGGGCGAACCGCGCGTGGGTGGCGCCGAGGTCGGCGGCGAGCACGAGCTTGTCCGACTCGTCGAACAGCAGGATCTCGGCGGGCCGACCGGCGGTGCCGCGTCGCTGCTCGACGGTGCGGATGTAGCCGGCGGCGATGAGCTGGTTGAGCCGCAGGCCCACGGTCGAGCGGGAGAGCCCGGTGAGCTCGCGGACGTCACGGCGGGTCCGGACCCGTCCGGAGCGGACGAGCTCGAGGATCTCGCCGGGCGACGCCGTGAAGCCGCTGCGCGCCACCGTGGGTTCCTCCTCAGCCCTTCTCCGCTCCGCTGGTCAGCCCTTCCGAGAGTAGCCGCTCGGTCAGGAAGAACAGCACGACGATCGGCACCGTGATGACGACCGACCCGGCCATGAGCACGGTCGTGGACACCTCGATGGTGCCCGACAGCTGGGACAGGCCGAGCGAGACGGTCCACTGGTCGCGCCGATCCACCAGGAACAGCAGCGCGAACAGGAACTCGTTCCAGGCGATCATGAACACGAAGATCCCGGTCGCCATGATCGACGGGACGGCCAGCGGCAGGCTGATCCGCCGGATCACGCCGAGCCGGCTGAGCCCGTCGATCAGACCGGCCTCCTCCACGCTCTCCGGGATGGTGTCGAAGTAGTTCTTGAGCATGTAGATGGCGACCGGAACGGTCTGGGCGATGTAGACCAGCACCAGGCCGGCCAACGAGCCCCGCAGCCGCAGCTGGGTGAGCAGCACGAACAGCGGGATGGCGAGCACGATCGCCGGGAACAGGTACACGGCGAGGAACAGCGCGCTGACCTGGCGCCGGCCGAAGAAGGGCAGCCGGCTCACCGCGTACGCGCCGGGGATGGCGACGGCCAGTGCCACGAGGACCGACGCGACGGCCACGACCGCGCTGTTGCCCATCATGCTGACGAAGCCCTGCCCGCCCTCGGCGACCGGGCGGAGCACCTCGGCGAAGGTGGCCCAGGTCAGGTCGCCGAGGTCGATGAGCAGCGAGTCGGGTCGCAGCAGCAGGTCCTCGATGGGCCGCAGCGCGAGCATGATCATGTAGTAGAACGGCAGCAGGGTGGCGATCAGGAAGAACACGATCACCACCGGCCGCAGCACCCCGAACACGGCGCGCTCGACGCGGTCGCGGGACCAGGGCCGCCGGGTTCGGGCGGTGGGCGCGGTCATGGCCTGGCTCCTCCTCGTCGCCGCAGGATCCACAGGTAGACGGCGAGCAGGACGACGAGCACGGCGGCGAGGAACACCGACTGGGCGGCCGCGGCGCCCACGTTCCGCTGGACGGTGAGCAGCTCGTAGACCCGCACGCTCACCACCTGGGTGCCGGCGGCGCCGCCGGTGAGCAGGAAGATGTCGTCGAACTCGTTGAACGTCCAGATGGTGCGCAGCACGACGAGCACGGCGATGATCGGCATCAGCTGCGGCAGCACGACGTGCCGGAACCGCTGCAGCGGGGTGGCGCCGTCGACGGTGGCGGCCTCCTCCAGGTCGCCGGGGATCGCCTGGAGCCGGGCGAGCAGGAACAGGAACGCGAACGGGAAGTACCGCCAGCCCTCGAAGGCGATCACGGTCAGCAGGGCGGTCGGCACCGGGATGGTGACACCGAACAGGGACAGCTCGCCCCAGGCCTGCGACAGGAACGCGATCGGGTCCTCCCAGCCGAACAGGCGCCGGCCCCAGCTGTTCACGATGCCGAACTCGGGGTTGAGCAACACCTTCCAGACGAACGTGACCGCCACGACCGGGGCGACGTACGGGATCAGCATCGCGGCGCGCACGAACGTCCGGCCGGGGAACGGTCGGCGCACGGCGAGTGCGGCGACCAGCCCGAGCGCGATCGCCAGGAACGTCGAGCCGGCGGTGT
>DATABL010000268.1:0-9674 GCA_036259595.1 Actinophytocola sp. | reverse complement strand
GAACACGAAGCTGCCGCTCGTGCACGCCCACACCGCGGCGTCCACGCCGAGGGCCCGCAGCGCGCGGGCACCCTCGCCGAGCACGTCGTCGCCGCCGATGTCGAGCAGCGCGTCGACGCGGTGGGCGTCCTCGCGCATGAGCGTGTGCACCACGGGAAGGCGCACGGCCCGGCCGGAGCCCGCGAGCAGGCGCTCCATGGTCGGGTACTCGTCTTCCGCGCTGTAGCCCGGGTAGAGGAAACCAACAGTGTGACTCATCAGTGGGACAATCCTAGCGTCAGGCGGCGTGTGTTTGCGTGGTCTCGGCCAGCCACTGGCCGGTCGCCATCATCGGCGAGCCGATCGCCGACAGCGCCGACCACATCATCACCTGGTTGGCGGTGAGCACCGGCTTGCCCAGCCAGCGCTCCAGCGGACCGATGATGTCGTAGGTCGGCACGTTCGTGCAGCTGATGAACAGGGCGTCGGCCTCGGCCACGTCCGCGGCGGTGACCGCCTGCACGATCTCGGCGTAACCCACCTTCCAGATGTGGCCCAGCAGGCCGAGGCCGACGCTGGACACCACCTCGATCCGGTGCTCGTCCAGGAAGGTCAGCAGGCGGTCGGTGACGCTGTCGATGTACGGCGTCACCACCGCGATCCGTCTCAGCCCGAGTACGCGCAGGGCGGTGATCAGCCCGCCGGAGGTCGTGGTCGCGGCCGGCGCGCCGGCGGACAGCATGCTCGCGGTGAGCGCCTGCTCCCCGGTGGCACCGTCGATGAAGCTGCCCGACGCGCACGCGTAGGTCACGACCAGGGGTTCCGGGGCGAGCACGTCGGCCGTGGCGCGGCGCACCCGGTCGGGGTCGCTCAGCTCGGTGGCCATCTCGACCGTCACCGGGACCGGGACGAACGGGAGCCTGGTCAGGTAGAGCGAGATGTCGTCCGGGGCCCACCGCCACAGCTCGCGGTCGAGGGCGAAGTCGAACGGCGCGACGACGCCGACGCCGCGTTGGGTGACCAGCTCCGGGCCGATGATCTCCACGGCCCTGTCTCCTGAGATCGACATGCCGCCCGCCCCATCAGCCGTCGTGCCGTTGGTACACCAGCCGTTCACCGACGCTGCCGGATCGCCAGACGTCGTTGCACGCCTCCGCCATGGCCGGCAGGCCATCCACGATGGAGGCGTAGACGTTGCCGGGCACCCACCCGACATCGCCGTTGAGGAGGATGTTGTTACGGCCGTAGAAGATGGCCAGGTCGATGACGCCCGGCAGCGCCTCGAGGCCCTTCTCCTCCTTGAAGGCACGGTCGAGCATGCCGCCGTGGAAGTCGAAGAACACCACGTCGCCCGGGATCGGGGTGACGGTCGGGTTCTCCAGGCCGAGCGGCTCGTCGATGAACCGTTCCACCATCGTGTACACCTCGTTGCGGGCGTACTTGGCGTGGTGGATCGGGCCGGCGTGCGGCAGCGCGTTCCACACCGCGTCACACGTGCGCGGCGCGTCCTTCTCCAGTAGTTGGGCGACGCAGGAGACGCCGCGACGCTCCAACGTGATCGTCATCAACCTCGACATCAGCAACCCCATCGATCACAGCAGCACCTGTAGTTCATGTCAAAGCTCTCCCGCGGGCTGCAGCGACCGCGCCGATTGTTGACAATCATACGAGCGGCTCATAGCGTGTCAATCCCTTGCGGCTCCCCGCGCACCGTTCACTCGTTGAGGGGAGCATCTACCCCATGAGCCAGACACGTTCCGCGACCGTCGTCGTCCTGCACGCGCACTCGGGCGACACCGGCAGACCACCCGGCACCGAGGCCCTGGAGGAGCTCGCCGAGGTCCGCTACGTCACCGACGAGGGCCTCGCCGACGCGCTCCCCGGCGCGGACGTGCTCCTGGCCTGGGACTTCCGGTCGCACGCGCTCGCCGAGGCGCTGCCGACCGCGACGGAGTTGCGCTGGGTGCACGCGGCCAGCGCCGGGGTGAACCACCTCTTGTCCGATCAGGTGAAGTCCAGCGAGCTGATCGTCACGAACTCACGCGGAGTGTTCGACGAGCCGATGGCCGAGTACGTGCTCGCGCTCGTGCTGGCCTTCGCCAAGGACCTCCCCACCACGCTTCGACTCCAGCACGAGCGGCGCTGGCGGCACCGCGAGACCGAGGGTCTGGGCGGACGCCAGGCGCTCGTCGCCGGCACCGGCCCGATCGGCCGGGCGATCGGCCGCAAGCTCGCCGCGGTCGGCATGACCGTCACCGGCCTCGGCCGGACCCCGCGCGACCAGGACCCCGACCTGGGCCACGTGCTGCCGATGGAACGGCTGCCCGACGCGCTGTCCGCGGCCGACTGGGTGGTGCTGGCCGCCCCGCTGACCGAGTCCACCCGGGGCATGGTCGACGCCGCCGCGCTGGCCGCGATGAAACCGACCGCGCGGTTGATCAACGTGGGTCGCGGCCCGCTGGTCGCGCAGGACGACCTGGTCGCCGCGCTGCGGGCCGGGGAGATCGCCGGCGCCGCGCTCGACGTGTTCGCCGACGAGCCGCTGCCGGCCGAGTCGCCGCTGTGGACGATGCCGAACGTGATCGTCTCGCCGCACATGTCCGGGGACGTGGTGGGGTGGCGGGCGGAACTGGTAGCACTGTTCCTGGACAACCTGACCAGGTATCTGGACGGCCGGCCGCTGCGCAACGTGGTCGACAAGCAGCACGGCTACGTCCGGGAGGGAGCACGATGACGGGGACCCGGAGCGGAGCGAAGGAGCGGCCGCAGTCTGGACTGAGGAGCGCGCGCAGGCGCGCCAGCGCCGAGCACGCGACGAGGGAAGACTGTGGCTGAGCGGATGAGCGGAGCGACCAGTTCAACCGCCGAGCTGTCGGCGACGGAGATGCTGGCCGAGTACCGCGCCGGTCGCCTGTCCCCGGTCGAGGTCGCGCGGGACGCGCTGGACCGCATCGAGGCGGTCGACGGCGCGGTGAACGCCTACTGCCACCTCGACCGGGAGCGCACGCTGGCCGACGCGGCCGCCGCCGAGGAGCGCTACCGCGAGGGCGAGCCGCACGGTCTGCTGGACGGCGTCCCGGTGTCCATCAAGGACATCCTGCTCAGCCGGGGCTGGCCGACGCTGCGCGGCTCGCGCACGGTCGAGCGGGACCAGGCCTGGGACGTCGACGCGCCCGCGGTGGCGCGGCTGCGCGAGCACAACGCCGTGCTGGTCGGCAAGACCACCACGCCCGAGCTGGGTTGGAAGGGCGTGACCGACAGCCCGCTCACCGGCGTGACCAGGAACCCGTGGGACACCGACAAGACCGCCGGCGGGTCGAGCGGCGGCGCGTCGGCCGCGGTGGCCACCGGCACCAGCCCCATCTCGATCGGCACCGACGGCGGCGGCTCGGTGCGCATCCCGGCGTCGTTCAGCGGGGTGTTCGGCATCAAGCCGACCTACGGGCTGGTACCGCTCTTCCCGGCGAGCCCGTACGGCACGCTCGCGCACGTCGGGCCGCTGTCCTGGACGGTGGAGGACTCGGCGATCGCGCTCGACGTGCTGTCCGGTCCGGACAGTCGGGACTGGACGGCCGGGCCGCGTCCGGACCGGCCCATGACCTCCACCCTGGAGGCCGGGATCGCGGGCATGCGGATCGCGTTCAGCCCGACGCTCGGCTTCGCCACGGTGGACCCGGAGGTGGCGTCGATCGTCGCGGCGGCGGCGAAGTCGTTCGCCGACCTCGGGGCGCGGGTGGAGCTGGTCGACCCGCGGATCGCCGACCCGGTGGAGGCGTTCCACGTGCTGTGGTTCGCCGGCGCGGCGGCGTCGATCGCGGCGCTGTCGGCCGAGCAGCGCGCGCAGCTCGACCCGGGGCTGCTCGAGGTGTGCGAGGAGGGCGCGTCCCGGTCGGCGCTGGACTACGTGGCGGCGACGGCGGTGCGGGCCGAGGTCGGCCGGATCATGGGCGAGTTCCACGAGCACTTCGACCTGCTGCTCACCCCGACCATGCCGATCGCCGCGTTCGACGCGGGGATGGAGGTGCCGAGCGGGTCGCAGGCCCACCGGTGGACCGCGTGGACGCCGTTCACCTACCCGTTCAACATGACCCAGCAGCCGGCGGCGAGCGTGCCGTGCGGGTTCACCTCGTCGGGGCTGCCGGTCGGGTTGCAGGTGGTGGGGCCCAAGCACGCCGACGCGCGGGTGCTGACCGCGTGCCGCGCGTACGAGCAGGCGCACCCCTGGCAGGGGAAACGACCCCCGATGGGGTGACCTCCGCGCTGGCCTACTCTAGAGTAGCTAACGTTCACTACTCCGGAGTAGGTTGGGGTGATCGCCGGTGTCGGGTCTCGGTGCCGTGATGGGGGTGCTCAACCGGGTCGCCGGGTCGAGGCTGGTGGCGAAGCTCGGCGTCAAGGCGCCGGTCGACCGCGCCCTGTACCACGCGACCAGGACGGGTTTCACGGCGGCGAACCGCACGTTCGCGGCCACCCGCACGCTGGCGAAGCCGGCCCGGCTGCCGTCGGCCGGCGAGTCGGGTGTGTTCGACCTGACCCCGACCGAGGAACAGCGGATGATCGCGGAGACGGTCCGCGAGTTCGCCGCCGAGCAGGTGCGCCCGGTCGCCGCGGAGGCCGACGAGAAGTGCGCCGCGCCGCCGGACCTGCTGCGCGCGGCCGCGGGTCTGGGGGTCACCCTGGTCGGCGTGCCGGAGTCGCTGGGCGGGGTGGCCACCGAGCGCTCGACGGTGACCAACGTGCTGGTGGCGGAGGCGCTGGCGCACGGGGACCTGGGCCTGGCGGTCGCCTGCCTCGCGCCGGCCGCGGTGTCGAACGCGCTGGTGCTGTGGGGGGACGAGACGCAGCAGGCGACGTACCTGCCGGCGTTCACCGGCGAGGACGTGCCGGCGGCGGCCCTCGCGATCGCCGAGCCGCGCGCGTTGTTCGACCCGTTCTCGTTGCGCACCAAGGCGTACCGGACGGCGGGCGGGTTCCGGCTGTCGGGCGAGAAGTCGCTGGTGCCGCTGGCGTCGTCGGCGGAGCTGTTCGTGGTGGCGGCGGAGCTCGAGGGGCGCGGGCCGGCACTGTTCGTCGTGGAGTCCTCGACCGCCGGCCTGTCGGTGGAGCCGGAGCCGGCGATGGGCCTGCGGGCCGCGGGCACCGGCCGGCTGGTGCTCTCCCAGGTGTCGGTGCCGTCGTCGGCCCTGCTCGGAACCTCGGAGTCCTATCTGGACTGCGTACGCCTGTCCCGGCTGGGGTGGTGCGCGCTCGCGGTCGGCACGGGGGCGGCGGTGCTGGAGTACGTGACGGGGTACGTGAACGAGCGGGTGGCGTTCGGGGAGCCGGTGTCGCACCGGCAGGGCGTGGCGTTCAAGGTCGCCGACATCGGCACGGAACTGGACGGCATGCGGTTGGTGACGTACCGGGCGGCGTCGCGGGCGGAGCAGGGGAAGCCGTACGCACGCGAGGTGGCGCTGGCACGGAAGCTGTGTGCTGACAAGGGAATGGCGATCGGAAGTGACGGCGTGCAACTGCTGGGCGGGCACGGTTACGTCAAGGAGCATCCGGTGGAGCGGTGGTACCGGGACCTGCGGGCGGTCGGTC
The DNA here is from genome assembly GCA_036259595.1 of Actinophytocola sp. Taxonomy (GTDB): domain Bacteria; phylum Actinomycetota; class Actinomycetes; order Mycobacteriales; family Pseudonocardiaceae; genus Actinophytocola. Next base: position 4,112 of record DATABL010000268.1, on the reverse strand, counting down.
TGATGGAAGGCGCGGTGCTGGTGTGATCAACCTCGAGGTCCCCCGGAAGATGACGACGCTGGTCGAGCAGGCCAAGCAGGCGGCGCTGGCGTTCCTGCGGCCGAACTCGCGGAAGTACGACCAGGCGGAACACACGTATCCCGAGGAACTGGACACCCTGGCGGCGTTGCTGGACGGCCTGAGCGCGTCGGGTGGCGGCGCAGGTGCGGGCGGCGTCCGCCGCTCGTCCCGCAAGTCGTCGTCCGGCGTCGTCAACGGCGCCAACCTGTCCCTGACCCTCGGCACCATGGAAATGTGCTGGGGCGACGCGGGGTTGCTGCTGGCAATGCCCCGCCAGGGCCTCGGCAACGCCGCGATAGCGTCGGTCGGCAACGACGACCAGGTGGCCCGCTACAAGGGAAAATGGGCCGCGATGGCCATCACCGAGCCGGACACCGGCTCCGACTCCGGCGCCATCCGCACCACGGCCGTGCGCGACGGGGACTTCTATGTGTTGAACGGCGAGAAAATCTTCGTCACCTCAGGCGAGCGCGCCGACTGCGTCGTCGTCTGGGCAACCTTGGACCGAAGCAAGGGCAAAGCGGCGATAAAATCCTTCGTGGTCGACAGAGATACTCCCGGCTTCGAACTGGTCCGCCTGGAGCACAAACTAGGCATCCGAGCGTCCGACACCGCACACTTCCGCCTGGACAACGTCCGAGTCCCGGCCGCGAACCTGCTCGGCACTCCCGAGATCAAACCCGACCAGGGCTTCGCCGGCGTGATGCAGACGTTCGACAACACGAGACCCCTGGTAGCCGCAATGGCCTGCGGCATAGCCCGAGCCGCCCTGGAGCAAACCCGCCACCTACTGGTGGATGCCGGCGTGGAGATCGACTACGACCGCCCCGCGACCACCCAACCCGCCGCTGCCGCCACGTTCCTGGAACTGGAGTCCGACTACGAGGCCGCGTACCTGTTGACCCTGCAGGCCGCCTGGATGGCCGACAACGGCAAACCCAACTCCCTCCAGGCCTCCTACGCGAAGGCCAAGGCCGGCCGCAGCGCCACGGACATCACCCTGCGCTGCGTCGAACTCTGCGGCACCGTCGGCTACGGCGAACACGAACTCCTGGAGAAGTGGTCCCGCGACGCGAAGATCATGGACATCTTCGAGGGGACACAACAGATCCAGCAGCTCATCATCGCCCGCCGGCTGCTCGGTAAGACCAGCGGCGAGCTGAAGTAACTGCGAGGCGGTCCGATCAGTTCTGTCCACATCGAACCAACTGGTCGCGTACCCACCCGACGAGCGCTCGGCCTCGATCATCTGACAGTTGGCCGGACCCGGTGGGGACTACTCGCGACGCCGTTCGTGCGCCTCGCGTGCGGGTCTCCCGTCTGCCGCGCCTTACTCCCACCGGTTCGGCCGATCACGGCCTCGAGGAAGACCTCCGCGGAGCTCAGGTGAGTCCGCGGAGGTCTTCTGGTGGGTCAGGTGCAGTCGTAGAGGGTGGCGGTCGCTGTGGGGTCGGACGGGGTGGGGGTCTCTCCTGGGGGTAGGTACTCGGAGGGGGCGACCTCCCGGCAGGTGGTCGCGACCCAGTCCCGGATGGCGACCGTCTCGTCGCTGGATCTGTTGCCTAGCCAGCCGGTTTCGCCCGTGAGGAGGAAGTAGCGCGCCTCGCCGGTTTCCACCATTCGCCGGGCCTGCGCAAGGGTTGGGAAGGGTGACGCGCCTTGGAAGCCGGCCATCGGCAGGGGGCTCTCGCCGGCGCCGACTATGTAGCGGCTCGCCACCACCCAGGAGTCGGTGACGAAGGGGTACTTGGCGTCGTGGGTGTCGACGTAATCGAGGATGTGGCGTTGGTGGTCGGTCAGGGTCGCGGGGACCTCGGTGATCGCGGCCGCGGCGCCTGGGTCGGCCCGGTCGCCCATCATGTCGGTGAGCGTCTGGTTCAACCGCGGACCGATCGGGCCCGCTTCGGCGTCGAACGAGCTGCCGCCGTAGCTGTGGTTCAGTACCGACGCGGACCAGGCCGCGGGTGCGAGCAGGGCGGCCGTCAGGCCGGCCGCCATCGCGACAGCCTGGCGTTTCGGTGAGCCGCCGACGATCAGCATCAGTACCGACGCCGCCGTCAGGACGGCTATGGACGGGGCCAGCCACGGCAGGAAGTCGGCGGCGTCGGCCAGTACGGCGGCGAACGTGCCCTGTGTCAGCACTGCCAGTGGGAGCAGCCATCTGGTTCCCCGGCGCCGCTCGCGGTACGTGCGCCACATGGTCGCGACGCCGGCGGCGGACAGGGCGGCGATGGCGGGGATGAATGTCGCCAGGTACGCCGTGTGCAGGATCTCCACGACCGAGTACACCGCGACGTTGATCGCCAGCCACGCCGACCACATGGCGAAACCGGCGTTGGTGACGCGGTTCTGGCGGCGCCATCGGGCCAAACCGTAGGCCAGGCCCATCACGGTCAGCGGCACCAGCCAGGCGATCTGAGTCAGGTAGCGCAACAGGTACAGGCGGCCGATCTCGGGGGGCATGCCGCCGCCGCTCTCGGAGCCGGTGTCGTTGTCCTCCAGCACCACCGTGCCCGGCACGTGGATGCCGAACCGCTCCACACCGTTGTAGCCGACGACCATCGTCCAGACGTTGTCGTTCGTCGTGCCGTCGGCGTACGGGCGGGAGCCCTCCGGGACCAGGGACATCGCCGCGGTCCAGGCGAAGGACACCACCAGGGTCACCCCGAGCGCGGCCGCCAGGTGGCCGAATCGCCGCATCAGCGGGCCTCGGGCGGCGATCAGGAACCCGATCCCCAACGCCGGGAGGACCATCCAGGCCTGCATCATCTTGGCCTGGAAGCCCAGGCCGATCCACACGCCGGCCAGCAGCAGCCAGCGCAACCGTCCGGTGTGGATCGCGCGTTGGCACGCGTCGGCGGCCAGCACCAGGCACACCGTGAGCGCGCCGTCGACCATCGGGTGCCCGAACATCGACACCAGCAGCGGCGTCGCCGCGAAGATCGCCGCGGCGAGCAGGCCCGCCTTCGGGCCCATCCACAGGCGCACCACGCGGTACATCACCAGCACCGAGATCGCGCCGTAGATCACCTGTGGCAGCGCCATCGCCCACGGGTACGGGCCGAACAGCCAGACCGCGACCGCCTGCGGGACGAACCCGCCGGGCAGCTTGTCCATCATGATCGTGGCGTTCGGGTCGAAGGCGCCGAAGAAGAACGCCTCCCAGCTGCCCGCCATCGACAGCACGCCGGACGAGTAGTACGGCGCGAAGCCGTTCGCCGGCAGCGACCACGCGTACAGCACGACCGCGGCGGCGGTGATCGCGAGCAGCACCGGGCGGGCCGACGCCGGCTGGTCCGCCGGGGAGACCCAGAACCTCCACCGCGACCGTTGGCGCGCCCGTTCCGGGGACGCGCCGGGATCCTCCATGTCCCGTTCCAGGACAGACTTGACAGCCATGAGCTAGACAACTCCTGCGTGAGAAGAGAAAGACGTGGTCAGGCGGCGGGTGTGGCGGGCGGCTCGACGCCGACGCGGCGCGGTGCGCGGATCGGCACCGCGTCCCGCGGGCGGCCCGAGGCACCCCGTAACCCGGCGACCTTCAGGGCGATGGCGCGGCGGGCGATCTGCCAGGTGGTCCGGCCCAGCCGGACCTTCGTCTCGCCGTGCCGTCTGCGGTCGAACTCGATGTCGTGCCCGACGATCACGTACCCGCCGGCCTTCGCCGACATCAGGATGTCGAGGTCGATCGCCCACCCGGACGGGCGCACGTAGATCCGGTCCAGCACCTCGCGCCGGATCACCTTCAGCCCGGACTGCACGTCGACGTCCAGCGCGTACAGGGCCTGGACGAACCCGTAGGACAGCCGGCTGACCACTCTGCGCAGGACGCTCGTGTGGTGCCGCACCCGGTTGGCCACCACGACGTCGGCGCCCGCGCGGACCTTCGCCACCATCTCCGGGATCGCCTCGGGCGGGTACTGCAGATCGGCGTCGATCATGCAGACGATCGGACCGAGGCCGCGGGCGAACCCGTCCAGCAGCGCGTAGCCCTTGCCCGGCTCGGCGTTGCGCCGGACGACCACGATCACCGGGTGGTGGGGGGGGGGGGG
>DATABL010000267.1:0-7569 GCA_036259595.1 Actinophytocola sp. | reverse complement strand
CGGCGGTCTCGCGGTGACCGGGTTCGGGCTCCACCCGGCGATCCTCGCCGCCGGGGTGCTGTGCCTGATCGCCACCGCCGCGCCGTGGCTGCTGTCGTGGCGGCGCGGCACCGGGACCGCGCCGGGCCCGGCGCCGCGGGTCAGCGAGGCGCGGTGAGGGAGCGGTCAGTGCGGCCAGGACGGGGAGCGGCCGAGGAACGCGAGCATGCGGTCGGCGACCGGCGCGTCGTCGGGAACCTCGACGCGGTGGCCGAACGCGGCGCCCGGACCCCAGATCACCGGCGAGTCCGGCGGCCAGGCCGCGCCGATCCGCAGCACGGCGTCGCAGGCCGCCGGGTCGAGGCCGGGGTCGGCGCCGATCGACACGGCGACGTCCCAGCCGTGCACCAGGTAGTCGATGAAGTGCATGCCCACGGCCTGCCCGGCGGGCACGTCGCCGTAGCCGAGCACGGCGAACGTGCCGGTCCACGGCTCGACCGAGGCGAACGCCGCGGTCACCCGCTGGGCCGACGGCGCGAACTCGCCGACCGGGTCGGTGACGTCCACCCCGTCCCAGACGTCCGCGACCGGCGGCTCGCCGAGTGCCGCGGCGGCGAACCCGTTGTTGTTGCCGACCATGTGCCGCAGCAGGTCGGCCACCAACCAGCCCGCGCACGGCGTCGGCAGGTCGAGCTGGTCCGCCCGCACCCGCCCGACGATGCCCGTCGTCACCTCGAGCACGCGGCGGTCCGGCTCCCGCAGGTCCCGCAGATCCATCGTCGTCATCGTCGTCACCGTCTTCCCGGCCCTGGACGGGCCCCGATCTGAACAGTCGTGAGCTGACATGTGCACCTTCACCGAATCGGAAGACCCCTACTGCCTGCGCGAGGGCGAGAGCGCGCGCCTGCTCGCCGGGCACCCGTGGCGACGGTTCGTCGTCGTCGGGGACAGTGTCGCGGAAGGGCTCGCCGAGCCGGTGCCCGGTTACAGCGAGGTGCAGCTCGCCGACCGCCTCGCCCGGGAACTCGCCGCCACCGCCCCCGAGTTCGAGTACCTGAACCTCGGCCACCGCGGGCTGCGCACCCGCGAGATCCGGGAACGTCAGCTCGGGCCCGCGCTCGACTTCCGGCCCGACCTGGCGCTGGTGGTCTGCGGCGGCAACGACGCCTTTCCCGCCACCTACCGGCCGGACACCGTCGACACCGAACTGCGGGCCATGGTCACCGCGCTGCTGGGCTCGGGTGCGAACGTGATCACGGTGGGGCTGTACAACGTCTCGTACTCCCCCTCCCCCGCGATCGCCGACTGGCTGCGGCCGGGCCTGCGCACGCGGATGCGGACGCTGTCCGAGCACACCGCCGCGATCGCGGCCGAACTCGGCACGCTGCACCTGAACCTCACCGCGCACCCCGCCGCGACCGACCCGGGCATGTACAGCAGCGACGGCCGGCACGGCAACGCGCGCAGCGACGCGATCGCCGTCGCGGAGGCCGTGCGGCTGCTGGGCGCGCACCTCGCCGCGACCGGCCACATCAGCCGTCCGTGAGCAGGAGCCCGCTGGTCAGCGCGCCCTGGCCGAGGTTCACCACCGAGCCCGACGCCGAGTCCGGCACCGCGAACCGCAGGTAGGCGCCCGCGGCCCGGCCGCCGAACAGGTAGGGCGCCACGCAGTAGGGGACCTCGGCCGCCCGCACGTCGCCGGTGGCCAGCTCGACGAAGTGCATGCCGAGCCGGTCCACGGGCACGTACTCCTGCACGATGTGCCCGCCCGCCTCGACGGCCGCGCGCAGTGCCTCGTCCCACCGCTCCCGCGTGACCTCGCGGCCGACCACAACGCCGGAGCCGCCGTAGGTGCCGGTCGGCTTGAGAACCAGGTCGGCGCGGCGGTCGTGGGCCCGGACGATGCCGGCCGCGGTCAGCGACTCGGTGTACGGCACGTGCCGCCGGACCACGCCGGCCGCCGCCGGGGTCAGGGTGTCGAGGTCCGCCCACAGCCACGCGAACGTCGTCTTGTTGGCGAGCAGCCAGGTCGCCGACGGCGTGAACATCCGCACGGTGCCCGTGTCCAGCGCGGTGACGAGGGCGTCGTATCCCGGGCCGTGCGGCACGTCCTGCGGGATGAACATCCGCAGCACCGAGTCGAGGACCGTGTCGCCGGCCCGCAGGCGACCGTCGTCGAGGGTCAGCCACTCCAGCGGGTGGACCACCACGTCGAGCCCGGCCGCCCGGCCGCGGTCGCGCACCGGTTCCAGGAGCTTGACGAGCGTGTGCCCGTCCTGGGTGTCGGGGTAGTCGCTGCCCATGTGGAACAGGATCACCGAGGTCGCGCCGTCGGCGAGGCCGAGCTGGTCGCGCATCGCGTGGAACCGGGTGTCCACGGCGGACTCCGGCACGGTGAGCGGCACGGACGCGGTGAGGCCGTGGTCGGTGTAGGCGTCGAGGAACCGCCGGGCGATGCCGTCGGAGTCGAACGCGCCGCCCAGCGCGCTGTCCACGTTGCACTCGACGAACCTGGGCACGCCGCCGGACATCAGCACGTCCGGCCGTACCGCGACGATCAGGTCCTCGGTCAGCGGTGCGTCCTCGTCCAGGAACTCGACCAGTCCCGCCGGGACCCCCAGCCGTGCGCGCAGCTCCCCGACCGTGGCGGCGCGGCGCCGGCACGCATCGAGGACCAGTTCCGCGAGCCGCGCGGTGAGGTCGGTGATCTCGCCGTACTGGTCGTGGGTCAGCACGGGCGGGCGCAGCGGCCGCCACCGCTTGTTCTTGGTGGCGACGCCGTCGTAGACGCCGGCCCAGGCCCGGATCCCGCACTCGATCATGGCGGACCGGACGCCGTCGCTCATCCGCTCCCAGGCCTCCGACACCGTGCTCATGGCCCCCTCCTCCTCCGCTACTTTTCCTTCACCGTGAGGTTGACGGCCGCGGCGAGCTGCTCCCGGCTCGGCTGGGTCGCCCGGTCCAGTTCCAGGGAGAACGGCAGGACCGCGCCGTCCGGGCGGGTGATCCGCACCGGCGGCGCCGCCAGCCGCACCCGTTCCGCCACGGTCGCGATCACCTCGCCCGCGACCCCGCACATGCGGTTCGAGTCGTCGATCACCACCAGCCGGCCGGTCCGGCGCACCGACTCGGTGAGCCCGTCCCAGTCGAACGGGTGCAGTGTCCTGGGGTCGAACACCTCGACCGAGACGCTGCCGGCGAGGTCGTCGGCCACCGCGACCGCGTCGTGCACGTGGTGCCCGACCGCGACGACAGTGACGTCCGTGCCGTGCCGGTGCACCCGGCCGGCGCCGAGCGGCACCGGTGCGAGCGCCGCGAGGTCCACGTCCTCGCGGACACCGAGCGCGGCCGACGGCGCGAACACCACCACCGGGTCGGGGTCGGCGACCGACGACCGCAGCAGCCCGTAGGCGTCGGTGGGCGTGGCCGGGACGACGGTCTTGACGCCGACGTGCGCGAACAGGCTGTACGGGTGGTCGGAGTGCTGCCCCGCCCAGCCGGTGCGCGACCCCGAGCCCGGCACCACGTAGGTCACCGGCACGGCGCACTGCCCGCCGGTCATCAGGGAGAACTTGTGCGCGTGGTTGACGATCTGCTCGAACGACAGGAACAGCAGCGCGGGGATCTGGAACTCGATCACCGGGCGCATCCCCGCCAGGGCGGCGCCGGTGGCGAAGCTGGTGAAGCCCTGCTCGGACAGCGGCGTGTCGAGGACCCGGTCGGGGCCGAACCGCCCGGCGAGACCGGCGGTCACGTTCGACGCGGCGACCCGGACGTCCTCACCGAGCACGAACACCGTGTCGTCGGCCGCCATCGCGTCGCCGAGCGCCCGGTTGAGCGCCTTCTGGTAGGACAGCCACGGCATCAGACCTCACTCCCCCGCCGGGCGGCCAACCCACTGGCGTACAGGTGGTCCAGCGCGGTGAGCGGGTCGGGGAAGGGGCTCGCCAGGGCGAACGCGACCGCGTCCGCGAGCACGGCCTCCACCTCGTCGTCCACGCCGGACCGGGTGGCCGGGTCGAGCCGCGCGCCCTGGATGTCGACGGGATCGCGGGTGCGGAGGGTGGCCAGCTCCTCGTCGGTCCGGTACCGCAGCCGCACCTTGTGCTCGAACGTGTGGTGGGCGTCGAACCGCCGGGTGCGGCACTCGAGGAACGACGGCCCGTCGCCCGCGCGGGCCCGCGCGACGGCCTCGCGGGTGGCGGCCAGCACCGTCGCCGGGTCCTGCCCGTCCACGGTGGCGGCGGGGATGCCGAACGCCTCGGCCCGCCCGGTGATGCTGCCCGCGACCGCGTCCTCGACCCGCATGGTGGTGGCGTAGCCGTTGTTCTCGCACACGAACACGACCGGCACCCGCCACAGCGCGGCCAGGTTGAACGCCTCCAGCAGCATGCCCTCGTTGACCGCGCCGTCGCCGAAGAACGTCGCCGCGACCACCGGGGTACCGAGCCGGCGCCGGGCCCACGCCGCACCGGTCGCGATGGCGCCGGCGGCACCCACGATCGCGTTGGCGCCGAGGACGCCGACGCCGAGGTCCGCCGCGTGCATGGACCCGCCGCGGCCCTTGTTGAGCCCGGTGACCCGGCCGGTCAGCTCGGCCATCATCCGCGCCGGGTCGGCGCCCTTCGCCAGCACGTGGCCGTGCCCGCGGTGGGTGCCGGTGACGAGGTCGTGCGGGCCCAGCGCGGCGCACACCCCGGCGGCGACCGCCTCCTGCCCGAGGTACGGGTGGATGCCGCCGACGATGTCGCCGGAGCGCACCAGCTCGATCGCCCGCTCCTCGAACCGGCGGATCAGCCGCACCGTCCGGTACAGGCCGGCCGGGCTCTCCGGTGGGAACGGCGTCATCGGGCCGCGCTCGCCGGGACCTGCCCGGCGATCCCGGTCGGCGCGTCCGGCTCGAGTGCCGACTGCACGGCCGCCTCCTCGATCGACAGCGCGAGCCGCGCCAGGTCGTCGCGGGCGAAGTACCGCCCGTCCCCGGACAGCACCAGCTCGACCGCGTCCGCGGGGTCGTCGAGGCTCAGGTACAGCTTCGCCTTCGGAATGCCGACCTCCTGCTTCCAGGACAGCTCGCTGTCGGGCAGCGCGGCGTGGATCTCCTCGGCGGTCGGCGGCGTGACCCCGGCGTGCACCCGGTCCCGTTGCCGGCGGTCGTTGTAGTAGCAGGACAGGTCGAACTCCTCGCCGCGTTCGCGTTCGATCCGCAGGACCCGCGCCTCCTGCTCGTAGGCGTCGTAGTAGGCGTTCTTGTAGGCGTTGAGCGCCTTGCCGGCGGACGCGCGGACGGCGTCGCCCACGGTGCGGTCCGCGAGGTCGAGGACGAACGGGGCGACCTTGATCAGCGCACTGACCGAGTCGGCGTAGCCGGGCCGGAACCGGTTGTTCACCAACAGGATCGTCACCAGCGGGTTGACGCCGGTGACCCGGCCCGCGCCGACGAGGAACGCGGTCAGCAGCGCGGGCGAGTCGTCGATCCGCTCCCGGGCGGCGACCGCCTGGATGGCCAGGGCGATCGCCCGCGACCGGTAGCGGAGCATGTCGTAGCGCGCCTCGCCGTCGTACCGCGGCGCGCCGAACAGCCGGGTCGGCGCCGCACGCAGGATCCGCTCCAGGTACTCCAGCGACCGCTCGTTCTGGCGGCGGCCGGCCGGGGTCGCCTCGCGGGCGGCCTGCGCGAGCGGCGGGAGCGCGGTCACCGGGCCGGCGGGCGCGCCCGTCGCCGGGTCGCGGGCACCGAGGTCGGCCACCAGGGCGCTCAGCCCGAACGCGTCGATCGAGGTGTGCAGGATGACGGTGACCACGTGCGTGACCGCGCCTCCGGCCAGCACCGCGCCCATCCGCACCGGCCACTCGGTCTCGTAGTCGAACGGGACGGTCTGCCAGTGGGTCGAGAGCGCCTCGGCGACCTCGGCCGGGTCGTCGTCGCGCGCGTCGACCACGAGCAGCGCGGTCTCCCCCGCCGCCGACACCCGCTGCCGCGGCGGCCGCTCGCCGTCGCGCAGCACGAGCGTGGTGCGCAGCGACTGGTGCCGGCCCATCACGAACCCGAGCTGGTCGGCGACGGCGGCCACGGTCGTGCCGGGGTCGGCCTCGGCGACGTAGGGGACGGTCTTCGACACGCCGGAGGCCACGATCGACTGCCAGAGCCCGAGCTGGCCGAACGCCAGCTCGCCCTCACCCTCGCCGTCCCCGGCGAACGGGACCGGCACCCGGTCGACGACCTCGCCCCTGGACACGTCATCGCTTCGCATCGATTGTCACCTCGTCAGTTGCGGCCGGCCGGTTCCGGCTGCTCGGCCGGTGTGCCGTCCGGGGGTTGTTCCTTGCGCAGGTGCGCCGCGGCCGCCGCCACCGCGGGTCGCATGAGCAGGCCGGTCGCGAGGAACACGGCGCCGAGCCCGAGCCACCCGGCCGGTCCCTGTTCGACGACCCCGACCGTGATCAGCATCGGGCCGACCGTGAGCCCGGCGGCCGAGCCGAGCCAGAACACCGACAGGTACTCGCCCTGCCGGTCCCTGGGCGCGAGGGCGTAGGACACCGACAGCCGGCCCGCGAAGTGCCACACCTCGCCGAGGGTCAGCAGCACGGTCGCGACGACCACCGCGACCACGGCGCCGACCGGGTCCAGCACGCCCGACAGCGCCAGCACGGCCACGCAGCCGGTCAGCGCCAGCGACGACCGGCGCAGCGCCCGCACCCCGCCCTCCCGGGTGTCGGTGTCCCGGCTGAGCCGGACCTGCAGCAGGATGACGAGCGCCGTGTTCAGCACCATCAGGGGTCCGACGACCGCCGCCGGCGCGTCGGTCCGCGTCGCCACCCACAGCGGGATGCCGAGGGTCAGCACGGTGGTGTGCAGGATCAGCACGGCGTTGAGGCCGGTGACGATCAGGTACCGGCCCTGGCGCAGCGACCGCGGCCAGCCCCGCGCGGTCCGGCGGTCCGGGGGGTCGTCGGCCAGCAGCGGCACCCGGGCCAGCAGGATCGCGGCGAGGAAGAACGTGGCCCCGTTGCCGAGCACGATCACCAGGAACGCCGGGCGGGTGCCGACGACGAGGATCACCGTGGTGAGCAGCCCGCCGAGCGCGAAGCCGATGTTGTAGACGACCCGCATCACCGACAGGACCCGCATCCGCAGGTCCGGGCCGATGTGCCGGTCGACGTACATCTGGCTGATCGGCTCGATCGCCCTGGTGGGGATGCCGACGAAGCAGGACACCACCAGGAACGTGACGAAGTCGTGGACGAACGCGAAGGCGACGAACCCGACCGCGCGCCAGTAGTGCAGCAGGATCGACGCCGCCCGCGGGCCGATCCGGTCCGCCAACATGCCGAGCGGCGTCAGCGTGACCAGCCCGCACGCGTTCGCCACGGTGAGCCCGATGCCGACCTCGGCCGCGCTCAGGCCGGCGCTGCGCGTGAAGAACACCGCGAAGCCCGCGATGTAGAGCCCGGTGCCGATCGCGTCGACGAGGCCGACGAACACCAGCAGCCGGCTCTGCCGCGGCACGTCGAGACCGCGAACGCGCATCGGGTCAACCCCTTCCTGCACACGCCGGCGGCCCGGCGCATGATGTGAGGTGTGGGGGG
>DATABL010000266.1:0-29104 GCA_036259595.1 Actinophytocola sp. | reverse complement strand
CCCCCCCCCCCCCCCCCCCGGCTCCACACCTCGCCCCGTTCAGCCGAAGTCACCGGAGGACGAGTCGTGGACACGGCGGTAGCGGTGGACGAGCTGGACGCGCTGCTCGAACGGGCGGGCAGGCGCGGCTACCTGTGGCACCAGTTCCGCGTGGACCGGCACGGCCCCGAGGTCGTGGCCGGCGTCCACCGGTGGCGCGACTGCGCCGACGTGCTCGTGCTGATCGACGACGACCGGACCCACGCCTACCGGACGCCGACCACGCCGGACACCGACGTGTTCGCCCCCACCCACGTGTACTGGTGGTACGGCAACAGCCGGGACGTCGGCATGGTGTGGGTCCTGCGCGCCCTGCTGACCCTCCCCGCACCCGGCGTGCCCGGCGGCCTGCTCGCCCTGCGGCCCGCCCCGCCCGGCACCGGGGTGCCCGGCGAACGACACCCGGTCCTGTTGCGCCGGCGGCAGAACCACTCGAACCACCTGGGAACGACGTGACCGGATCTCATCGCTACCTGGACGCACTCGAATCGCTGCACACCATGTTGGCCTCGTACCCCACCCAGGCGGAGCTGTCGGCCATCCAGCTCGCGGTCGACCCCGCCGGGCGGGCCTCGGTCGTGGTGCACCTGCGCGTGGCCGAACCGGCGACGCTCGCGGCGGGACTCGTCGAGTGGAGACGGTCGCTCGGCCGACCCGAGGTCTGGGCATGGCGCACGCCGGAAGGGAACGAACTACATATCGCCGTCGTCGGCCACGGCGACGAGTTCGACGACGACGTTCCCATCGCCGTCCTGGCCGGACCGACCCCCTACGACCGCCGGCTCGACCACGGCCTCGACCCCGGCGCGGCGGAGCGGCTCAGCGGCGAAACGCTCGACGCGTGGCTGGCCGCGGAAGTCGTGCGCACGTGGCCCTTCAGTTCCGGACCGACCGCCGACAAGCACACTGGAGCGACATTGTGACCGCCATACCGTTCGCCTTGGTCATCGCCGAGGACCACGACAAGGTTTTCGCCTACGGACTCGACATCGCCCTGACGTCGGGCCGAGAGGTCATCACGTTCCGCCGCGACTCGGATGGTCGAAGCCTGTTCGGCACCCACCAGTCGGCGGAAGCCGCGCGTCGGCGATTCAGCAGCGTCACGCCCCTGGATCTCGTGTGGGAACCCGCTTGCCGCCATCTGGACGCCTATCCGGAGAGCTGAGTGCCGGCTTCAGCTCGCGGGTCGGCGGACTTGAGCAGGGCCTGTTCGGGGACGCTGATCTCCACGCAGAACTCGTTGCCCGCCGGGTCGGCGAGCACCGCCCAGCCGCGGCCACCGTCGCGGCGGTCGTCCACGAGCGTCGCGCCGAGTTCCAGCAGGCGGGCCACCTCCTCGTCCCGGGGCAGGGACGGCTCCAGGTCGAGGTGGATCCGGTTCTTCGCCGTCTTCGCCTCCGGGACGCGGACGAACAGCAGCGTCGGGTGACCCTCCGGCACGTCCAGCGCCACCTCGTCGTCGCCGGGGCCGTCGATGGGGTCGATCGGCAGCCCCAACACCTTGCCCCAGAACTCGCACAGGTCGTACGGCTCGTTCGGGGGCGCGGTGTCGACGGTGATGTGTCTGAGCCGGGAAGTCATCCCGGGAACTCTACGTCAGGTCTGCGCGTTGTTCTCTCCCGTGCCCGGGGCGCGGCGGGCAGGCTTGCCGGGTGACCGAGCAGGGGCTGCCCCACGTGATCAGCGCGGCCACCGCCGGGACCACCGCGACCGCGTTCCTCGGAGTGGCCCGGGAGACGGTCTGCCAGCGGGTACGCGAGTTCGGCGCGGTGCTGCTGCGCGGTTTCGACGTGCCCGGCGTGGAGGCGTTCGGGCGGGTCGTGCGGGCGCTGTCCGGTACTCCGCTGCCCTACACCGAGCCGGAGGCGTCGGCGCGGGTCGAGGTGTTCCCCCGGCACGCGGACGCCGGCCGGGACATCTGGCCGCGCACCCTGGTCTTCCACTGCGTCCGCCCGCCGGCCACCCGCGGCGCGACGCTGCTCGCCGACACCCGGCGGGTGCTGCGCACGCTCGACCCGGCGGTGCGGGACGAGTTCGCCGCACGGGGCTGGCGGGTGAACGGCTCCCGGCGCCGCGCGATCCACCTCCACCCGGTGACCGGCGAGGCGGTGTGGTTCAACGACCTGCCCACCGAACCCCGCTACGGCGACGGCGAGCCGGTGCCGGACGACGTCTGCGCGCACGTGCGGGACTGCTACCGCGCGGCGCAACGCCGGGTCGCCTGGCACGCGGGCGACCTGCTCCTGGTCGACAACATGCTGGCGGCGCACGGGCGGGAGCCCTACACCGGGCGCCGGGACGTCGTGGTGGCGGCGGCCGAGCCGGTCAGATGAGCCCGGCACGCACCGCGCTGGCGACGGCGTGGGAGCGGTTGCGCACCTGGAGCCGGGCCATCAGGTCGTAGATCACGTTCTTCACGGTGTGCGCGGAGCAGGACAGGGTTCGGGCGATGGAGGCGTTGTCGTGTCCCTCGGCCATGAGCGCCAGGACGGCGGTCTGCCGCGCGGTCAGCGGCGAGCGGGTGCGGGTGGCGGGTCCGACGCCTCCATGCAGCAACCCGACCAGCACCTCGTACGGCAGCCGCCGCTCACCGTGCCGCACCGCGTGCACCGCGGCCCGCAGCCGGGCAGGGTCCGATGTGGACTCGAGCACCGCCAGCGCGCCGGCGCGCAGTGCCCGCAGCGCCCCGGCCGCGTCGATGGTGTCGGCGAGCACCAACAGCGGACGCTCCCCGGACCGACACGCGCCGATCGCCTCGTCGACGGTCACCCCGACCGCCATCACCACGGCCCCGTCCGGTTCATCGACCACCGAGAACCCCGCCGCGACGAGCCCGGTGACCGCGCCACCACGCACACAGACCGGCTCGCCGCCGACCGAACCTCGCGAACTCGTCCCCGCCTCCCCCGGGCCGCCCGCGACACCTCGCAGGCTCGGCCCCGCCTGCGGTTCGCTCGCCAGCTCGTTCACAGCAACCCCGCCCGTAACGCGTACGCGACCGCGTGGGCGCGGTTGCGCAGCCGGAAGCGGCTGGTGATCCCGTGCACGATCCCGGTCACCGTGCGCGGCGAGTAGCACAGCCGCCGCGCGATCTCGCCGGTCTCGTGTCCCTCGGCGACCAGGCGGAGCACCGCGCGCTCCCGCTCGCTCAGGCCCGGGCCCAGCGGCCCGCGCGCTCCCGCGCCGTGGCCGAGCAGCCGGTCGATCAGGTCCGGCGGCACCGTGCAGTCCCCGCCCGCCGCGGCCAGCACCGCCCGCGCCAGTCGGTCCGCGCTCGCCTCCCGTCGGCGCAGCAGGCCGCGCGCGCCGGCGACGGTCGCGGCGAGGGCGGACGTCGGCACCAGCTCGTTCGCCACCAGCACGACCTCCGGGGAGCCGGCCCCGGCCCGGGTGTCCCGCACCAACCGCACCGCCTGGTCGTCGACGTCGTCCACGAGCACCACCACCACCCGTGACGGCTCGCCGGGCAGCACCACCTCGACGTCCGGAGAACCGTGCAGCGCGCTGGTCGCGCCGGCCTCCAACATCGGATCCCGCGCGACGACTCCCACGCGCACCGGCTCTCCCATCGGTCCTCCTCCACCGGCTCGCCCCCGCTCACCCAGCCTCCGCCGCCGACGCCCTCCCCCGCATCCGGTCCGGTCCCCCACATTTGCGGAACGCCGTTCAGGACGCTCAATGCCGCGAAGGGCGCTTTCAGGGCAGCGGGTGCGCGGGAGGCTGGCAGCAAATGTGGGGGTGGGACACCCATGACCCGGCGCCCGCGGTCTGGCAACGTCACCCACCGTGAGCCCAGCAACGCGGACCGAGGCGAGACCCGAGGTCGGGCCCGACCTCACGGTCCTCGCCGACCCCGCCTGGTGGGCTCCCGGCCTGGCCCCGCACGAGCGGGGTGCCGTACCGGCCGCCGGAGGCGCGGCCGGCGGCGGGCCCGGCAACCCGGCCGGCGGCCTGAACGGCAACGGAGCCGACAGCCTGACCGCCGGCCGGGTCGACAGCCAGACCAACGGTCAAGCCAACAACTCGGCCGACGGCCGGGCCGGCAATTCGGCCGGCGGTCGAGTCGACAACCCGACCAACGGTCGGGCCAACGGCCAGACCGGCAACCCGACCGAAGGCTCGGCCGACAGCCAGGCCAACGACCGGGCCGGCAATTCCGCCAGCGGTCGGGCCGGCAACCCGACCAACGGTCAGGTCAACGGCCAGACCGGCAACTCGACCGACAGCCAGGCCGACAACCGGATCCACAACCGGGCCAACAACTCGGCCGGGGTTCGGGGCGGTGTCGAGGACCCGGCCGGCGACCCCGCGTTCGCCCTGCGCCTGACCGACCTCGGGCTGGCGGACGCGCAGCTCTCGGAGTCGCCGGCCGCCCTCGCCGCCCGTATCGCCCGGCCCGCGTGGGCGGTGCTCGCCGAACGTGCGGTGTTGGCCGCGGTGCCCATCAACACCGTGCCGACCGACTGGCGGGCGGCGTTCGCCCGGATCATGGAGCCGTTCGTCGCCGAGGCTCGTGCCCGGGTGCTGGCCGCCGGCGGCGAGCACGTCGACCTTCCACGGGTGGCCGCCGGGATCGGCGAGGCCCTCGGCCGGCGTCTGGTCGACACCGCCGCCCGCACGCTGGTCACCGAGCTGCACCGGTGGCGCGGCCGGCTCGACGGCGCCGACGCGCACGCCCGGTTCGCCGACTTCGTCCGCCGCCTCACCACGCCCGCCGGGCTCGGCGAGGTGCTCGCCCGCTACCCGGTGCTGGCCCGGCTGCTCGCCCAGGACACCCTGACCACCGCCGCCGCGGCCGTCGAGCTGCTCGACCGGCTCCGCGCCGACCGGGCCGCGCTCGTCGGCACGCTCCTCGACGGCACCGACCCCGGACCGGTCACCGCGGTCGTCACCGCGCGCGGGGACCGGCACGCCGGCGGGCGCTCGGTCAGCTTCGTCGACTTCGCCGACGGCCGGCGGCTGGTCCACAAGCCGCGCGACCTCGCCCCGCACGTCGCCTTCGCCGGCCTGCTCGCCTTCCTCGAACCGCACCTCCCGCCGGGGCTGTGCCCACGGACCGCACGCGTCCTCGCCCGCCCCGGTCACGGCTGGGTCGAGCACATCACGCCCGAGCCGCTGGCCGACCGGGACGCCGCCGACCGGTTCTACCGCCGCCAGGGCGCGCTGCTCGCGCTGCTGCACGCCGTCCGCGCGACCGACGTGCACTACGAGAACCTGATCGCGCACGGCGACCAGCCGGTGCTCGTCGACCTGGAGACCCTGTTCCACCCCGGCCTCGCACCGGGCGGCTCCGGCGACCCGGCCGCCGACGCGCTCGCCGCGTCCGTGCACCGCACGGCCCTGCTGCCGCTGGTGTTCGTCGGGGAGGGCGGCGTGGCCGACATGTCCGGCCTCGGCGGTGAGGCCGGCCGCTCCCCGTCCACGGTGGTCGACTGGCTCGACGCCGGCACCGACCGGATGCGGCTGACCCGGCGCGCGGCCGAGATGTCCGGCTCGGCGAACCGCCCGCGGGGTGCCGATCCCGGCGACCACGAACCCGCGCTGCTCGCCGGGTTCCGTCAGGCCTACGACGCGATCGCCGCCCACCGCACGGAGTTCGCCGATCTCGTGGCGGCGTGCGCGGACCTCCAGGTGCGCGTGGTCACCCGGCCGACCTGGATGTACGCCACGCTGCTCGACGAGACCACCCACCCCGACGTGCTGCGTGACGCGGTGGACCGGGACCGGGCGCTGGCGGTGCTCTACCCGGGGCGCACCGGCAACCCGCTGCTCGCGCAGCTGCTGCGGCACGAGGTCGCCGACCTGTGGGCCGGCGACGTGCCGATGTTCACCGCCACCGCCGGCGACGGGCGACTGCGCACCGCGGCCGGCGAGCCGCTGCCGGTGCCGCTGCCGGTCTCCGGGCTCGCCGCCGCGCGGGAGACCCTGGCCGGCCTGGGCGAGGTTGACCGCCGCGACCAGGAGTGGATCATCTCGGCGACGCTGGCCACCCGGCGGCCCGCACCCGTGCACCCGACCGCCGAGCCGGTGCCGGGCGACCCCGCGGGCGCCGCCGCGCACCCGGACGAGCTGCTGGCCGCGGCGTGCGCGGTGGCCGACCGGATCGTGGCGCGCGGCGTGGCGTCCGAGGGGCGGGTCAACTGGCTGGGGCTGGAGGCGGTGGAGGGCCGACAGTGGCTGATGCTGCCGCTCGGCGCGAGCCTGGGCAGCGGGTACGTCGGCGTGGCGGTGTTCCTGGCGCAGCTGGCCGAGGTCACCGGCATCGGCCGGTACGCCGACCAGGCCCGGTCCGCGGTCGCCGGCGCCCCGACGTTCGTGACCGCGCTGGCCGCACGCCCCGACCTGGTGACCGCGATCGGCTGCGGCGGCCTGCACGGCCTCGGCGGCATCGCCTACGGCCTGGCCCGCCTCGGCACCCTCCTGGACGACCGCGCCCTCACCGACGCCGCCGCGCGAACGGTGTCCCTGGCCGCGATCGCCGCCACCCCCGAGTCCGACCCCGGCTGGTCAGGTGGACTCGCCGGCTGCCTGGCCGCGACGACCGCGATCCACGCCGACCTCGACCTCCCCGCGGCCGCCGACCTGGCCCGCACCTGCGCCACCCACCTGACCACCTGGACCGACACCCTGCCACTCGCCGCCGACACCGGACACGGCCCGGGGAACGGCACCGGCCACGGCCCGAAAATGGGCCCGGGGTTCGGCAACGGATTCGCCGACGGGCTCGCCGGGGTCGGCTGGGCGCTGGCGCGTTTCGGCCCCGACCCCATCCACCGCGCCGCCGGCCGCCGGGTCACCGCACTCGCCGCCGCCGACCCTGCCAGCCGCCCAGCTCCGGACCCGGCCACCTCCACCGCCTCGACCCCCGGCTGGTGCTCCGGCGACGCGGGCCTCGCCCTCGCCGCCGGCCGGCCGCCCACCCCCGGCTCCCCCGTCCGCCGCGACCTGAGCCTGTGCCACGGCGAGCTCGGCGTCACCGAGGTCATGCTCGCCGCCGCCGCCGACCGGGACACGCCCGCCGCCCGCGAGCTGCGTCGCCGCACCGGGCTCGTGCTGGAGGTGCTGCGGCGGCACGGTCCCGGCTGCGGTGTGCCCGGCGGCGTGCCCACCCCCGGACTGCTCACCGGCTTCGCCGGTATCGGCCACGGGTTGCTGCGTCTGGCCTCACCCACGCGGGTGCCGTCCGTCCTGCTCCTGGAACACGAATCCCCCCGAACCCTGTCCGAACCGCACCCGAGATGAAGGAGAGCCGTTCCGTGTCGAACCAGATTCCCAGCTCGCCCGAGGACTTCACCGACGCGCCCGCCGGCCGCATGCGCCTGCTGCCGACCACCGACTTCGCCGCCCGTGCCGCCGCGCTCACCACCGTCGCGCTGCCCGTGGCCATGCTCGCCGCGAGCCTGACCGCCGGCGTCCCGGCCAGCGGCGCGGAGGACGTCACCGCCTTCAACACCACCTGCTGCCCACCCGCGAGCTGACAGCGAACCGGCCAGCACCCACGATCGGTGCTGGCCGGTTCGTTTCCGCGCTCGGTAGCATCTCCGCTCGTGCGGCACCGTTCGACGAACCTGGTCGGCCGGGACAGCGAGCTGCGGACGCTGGAGCGGGCACTGACCGCGGCCAGAGCGGGCCGCGGCGGTGCGGTGTTCCTGGTCGGCGAGAGCGGCATCGGCAAGTCCCGGCTGGCCGCGGCCGCGACCGAGCTCGCCTACACCGCGGGCATGGGCCTGATGCGCGGCCGCGCCAGCTCCATCGGCCCCAGCGCGCCGTTCCGCCCGCTCACCGAGGCGATCCTCTCCCTGCTGCGCGCCGAGCCGGTCGAGCCCGCCGACCTCGGCCCGTACGGTCCGATCCTCGGCCGGCTGGTGCCCGACTGGGGCCCACCCGGCCACGACCGCGACGGCGAGTCGCTCGTCGTGCTCGCCGAGGCGGTGCTGCGGCTGACCGGCCGGGTCGGCCGCGACCGCGGCTGCCTGGTCAACCTGGACGACCTCAACGAGGCCGACCCGGAGACCCTCGCGGTGCTGGAGTACCTGGTCGACAACGTCGAGCTGCAGCCGACGCTGCTGCTCGGCGCGATCCGCGACGAGGACTGCGCCGCCCGCACCCTCGCCGAGGCCGCCGCCCGTCGCGGCTGCTGCGAACTGATCCACCTCGACCGGCTGCCGCGCGCCGCCCTGCGCCGGATGGCCGGCGCCTGCCTGGACGTCGACCTGGACGTCGACCCCGCCGGGATCCCGGACGCCGCGGTCGACCTGCTGTGGGCGGGCAGCTCCGGCAACCCGTTCATGGCCGAGGAGCTCGTCACCACCATGGTCGACGACGGCGTCCTGGTCGCCGACGGCACCTCGTGGCGGCTCACCCGCGACGCCGGCGACGTGCTCACCGCCGGACTCGCGCGCCCGTTGGCCCGGCGGGTCGCGCAGCTGGGGCCGCGGTCGCGGGAGCTGCTGTCGGTGGCGGCCGCGTTCGGCCCGCGGTTCCCGCTCGCGGTGGTGCAGCGGGTGACCGGCCTGTCCGACCGCGACCTGCTGAGCCTGCTCCAGGACGACCTCGCCGGGCAGCTCGTCGCCCCGGACGAGCAGACCGCCGACTGGTACGCCTTCCACCACCGCCTCAGCCGCGAGGCCGTGCTGGCCCAGCTCGACCGGCACGAGCACGAGCGGCTGGCCGCGACGCTGGCCGACGCGGTCGAGGCCGTCCACCCCGGCCTGGCCGGCGAGTGGTGCGAGGTCGCGGCCGCGCTCCGGCTGGACGCGGGCGACCGCGGCGCCGCCGGCCTGCTCTACACCGAGGTCGGCCGCCGCGCGCTGGCGCTCGGCGCGGCGAGTTCGGCGGTGGCACTGTTGGACCGGGCGCTGGAGTACCTGCCACCCGGCGACGTCGCCGCGCGCACGGAGGCGCTGGAGCTGCTGCTGCACGCGCTCGCCGAGGCGGGCCTGGTGGAGCGGGCGCTGGCGTCGGTCGGCGAGCTGGCCCAGGTCGGCGGCGTCACGGCGCGGCGGCGGGCGACCCTGCACACCCGGCTGGCGTGGGCGGCGACGATCGCCGGCCGGATCGACGACGGCCACGAGCAGGTGCGGCTGGCCCGGACCCTGCTCGGGCCGGACGCCTCGGCCGAGGACCTGGCGCCGGTCGACGTGGTCGCCGCGCACCTGGCGCTGGACGTCGCCGGCTCCGACCAGCTGGCGGCGGCGGAGCGGATGGCCCGGCAGGCGGCGGAGGTCGCCGAGCGGGTGCCGCTGCCGGTGGTGGCCTGCCAGGCGCTACAGCTGCTCGGCGGGCTGACCCGGCACCGCGACCCGGCCGAGGCGACCGCGTTCCTGGAGCGGGCCCGGGCGCTGGCCGTCCAGCACGGGCTCCCGATCTGGGAGATCCACGCGCTGATCCGGCTCGGCAACGACGACGCGCTGCGGCACGGCGACCTGGCGCGGCTGGAGCGGGCCCGTGAGGTCGCCACCCGGGTCGGCGCGGTGACCGCGCAGTACCAGGCGGAGGCGAGCATCGCGCTGCACTCGGTGCTGCACGGCGACTTCACCCGCGCGGCGTCGCTCGCCGGCCGGGTGCTGGTGGCCACGACCCGGCTGAAGCTGCTGGAGACCACCCAGTACGTGCTGCTGGTGCGGGCCGTGCTGGCCGGGCACCGCGGCAACCGCAAGGAGATGGACGCCGCGCTCGCGGAGTTCGCGCGCTGGCAGGGCGACCTGACGCTGCACGCGCCGCGGGTGCACGGCCTCGCGGCGGCGTTCTGTGCTCTGCTGGAGGAGGACCGGCCGCGCGCGGTGGCCGACCTGGAGCGTGCGGTGTCCAGTGAGGACAACGGGTCGAGCGTGTACTTCCTGTCCGGCCGGCACGGCCTGCACGTGCTGCTCACCGTCCTGTGTGGACGCTCGGGCTGGGCGAAGCTGGAGGCGGTGACGGTGAACCCGGCGAGCGCGCTGCGCTGGGACCGGCAGTTCACGCTGTTCGCCCACGCGGTGCTGCTCGGCCGGGAGGGCCGCGCCGAGGCGGCGGGCGCCGCGGTGGCCGAGGCGCTGGAGGTCGGCGAGCCGTACGCGATGAGCCGGCACCTCGGGCTGCGCCTGGTCGGCGAGGCCGCGCTGGCGGACGGCTGGGGCGACCCGGTGACGTGGCTGCGCACCGCCGAGGACCACTTCCACCGGACCGGGGTGGCCGCGGTGGCGGGCGCGTGCCGGGCGCTGCTGCGCCGCGCGGGCGCGAAGGTCACCCAGCGCCGCAGCGGCACCGACGGCATCCCCGCCGCGCTCCGCTCGGCCGGGGTGACCGCACGCGAGTTCGAGATCCTCGGGCTGCTGGTGGGCCGCCTGGGCAACCGGGAGATCGCCGACCGCCTGCACCTGTCGCCGCGCACGGTGGAGCGGCACGTCGGCAGCCTGATGACCAAGACCGGCCTGCCGAACCGGATCGCGCTCGGCGAGTTCGCCGCGGACTTCGTCGACGGCGCCGCCTGAGGACGAGCAGCGCTCGGCTACTCGACGGCGCTCTTGAAGAAGGCGATGACGGACTGGAGACCGTCCCCGAGCCAGCCGAAGATCGTCTGCACCCCGTCGCCCAGCTGGGTCGGGTGGACGATCAGCGTGTAGATCAGGACGGCCGCCGCAGCGAGCACCAGAACCTTCTTGGGTTTCATCCGCGCCTCGACTCGCCCTTTCCGGACACCGATCTGCTGCTGTCGACGGTAGGCGATGATACGGGTGGATGCTCAATCGCCCCATCAGGTGACACGCGCGGCAGCTCGACGCGGAACGTGGCGCCCTCGCCCGGCGCGGTGTCGACCGACACGGTGCCGTCGTGCGCGGTGACCAGCGACCACACGATCGCCAGGCCCAGCCCGGCGCCGCCGCCGTGGTCACGGGCCCGGCTGGTATCCGCGCGGTAGAAGCGCTCGAACACCTGTGCCGCCTGTTCCGGCGGCAGGCCGGGGCCGGTGTCGGCCAGTTCCAGCACCGACGTCCCGCCGGTCGTGCCGACGCCGATCCGCACGGCCGAGCCGGGTGGGGTGTGGGCGATCGCGTTGCCGATCAGGTTGCTCACCACCTGCCGCAGGCGGGACTCGTCGCCCAGCACGGGCGCGGGCGCGGGGTCCGACGAGGTGCCGAGGCCGGTGAGACGCACCGGCCGGGCGGGGTCGAGTGCGCGCAGGTCGTGCAGGGCGTCGGCGGCCAGGGTGCGCAGGTCCATCGGGGCGCGGCGCAGCTCCAGGCCGCGTTCGTCGAGCTGGGCGAGCAGCAGCAGGTCGTCCACCAGGCCGGTCAGGCGCAGCGACTCGCGTTCGATGCGGTCCATCGTCGCGTCGATCTCGGCGCCGCCCATGCGGTACAGCTGCGCGAAGCCGCTGATGCCGGCGAGTGGGGTGCGCAGCTCGTGGCTCGCGTCCGCGACGAACCGCCGCAGCCGGTCCTCCGAGCGCGCCCGGGCCGCGACCGCCGCCTCGATCTGGGCCAGCATCCCGTTCAGTGCCGCGGTCAGCCGCCCCACTTCCGTGGCCGGCGCGGTGCGCAACGGGACGCGCCGGGACAGGTCGCCGCCGGCGATCGCGGTCGCCGTCTCCTCGATGCGGCGCAACGGGCGCAGGCCCGCGCGCACCCAGAACCACCCGACCGCCGCGAGCGTGACCAGCAGGCCGGCGCCGACCAGCAGGCACACCAGCCGCACCCGGTTCATCGTCGCGTCCACCTGCGCCAGCGCGCCGGCGACGACCACGCTGCCACCGCCGCCGCGGGTGGGCAGCGCGAGCACCCGCCAGCCGGGCACCTCGAACGGCCGGCCGTCCCGCGCCGCCACCGCCGCGCTGTCCAACGGAGGCAGGTCGGGGGTCGCCGGGCCGCGCACCGCCACGGTGGTGTCGCCGGCCGGGGTGAGGTAGGCGACGTAGAGCCCGTCGGGCGAGGGCGGCCGCTGCCCGCCGGCGAGCGCGCGCAGCAGCGACTCCGGCACGGCGGACAGCACGGTCGCCGCCATCGTCACCTGCGTGTCCACCCGCTCCACCAGCGGTTTCCGCAGCGCGACCAGCACCACCGCGTCGCTCGCGACCAGGCCGGCCACCAGCAGCGTCATCGCGATCAGCAGCACCCGCGCCCGCAGCGACAGCCGCCTCATCGAGGCCTGCGCAGCACGTAGCCGACGCCGCGGACGGTGTGGATCAGCCGGGGCTCCCGGTTGTCGACCTTGCGGCGCAGGTAGCTGACGTAGGACTCCACGATGCTCGCGTCGCCGCCGAAGTCGTAGCGCCACACGTGGTGCAGGATCTGCTCGCGCTCCAGCACCCGCCCGGCGTTCTCCAGCAGGAACCGCAGCAGCGTGAACTCGGTGGGCGACAGCGACACCGGCTCCCCGCCGCGGGTGACGAGCCGGGCCGCCGGGTCGAGCTCGAGGTCGCCCGCGGTCAGCACCTCGCGCGGGGCGCCGGCCGTGCGCCGCAGGATCGCCCGGATCCGGGCGACCAGCTCCTCCAGCCGGAACGGCTTGGTCACGTAGTCGTCGCCGCCCGCGGTCAGCCCGGTCACCTTGTCCTCGCCGGCGTCGCGCGCGGTGAGGAACAGCACCGGCACCTCCCGGCCGGGCGCCGCGCCCCTCCGCAGCCGCCGCAGCACCTCGAACCCGTCGACGTCGGGCAACATCACGTCGAGCACGACCAGATCCGGCGGCACGCTCGCGGCGAGCCGCAGCGCCTCGGCCCCGCTCGCGGTGGTCGACACCGCGAACCCGGCGAAACGCAGACTCGCCGCGAGCAGCTCCCGCAGCGTCGGGTCGTCCTCCACCACGAGCAGGTTGGCCGTCATACCCGCCGACCCTGCCAGTACCGAAAGCCCTGGACGAGCAGGCACGCCACCGACCCGCCGCCGAACCCGGCCGCGGCGGCGACGCCCACGTTCCCGGCCACGCCCAGCTCGACACCGAAGAACCCGGCCCGCAGCTCCACCGCCGCACCGCCGAGCACGACCATGCCGGCGAAGCACACCACGACCACCCACGGCGCGTGCCACCCGGCGAACACCGCCACCAGCACCACGACCACGGCGGCGGCGACGGTGAGCGGCCATACCGGCACGGCCAGCGGCCCGAACGCGCCGGTGTCGATCGCGGCCACCGGCAGATCGGGCCCACGCACCGCCCACGGCACCCCGAGCCCCCTGGTCAACGCCACACACAGCAGGTTCGGCGCGGCGAGCACCATCGTGCCGAGCACGCGCGGGCCACCCGCGACGGCGGCTACCACACCGGCCACCGTGGCGAGCGCCGCGGCGCCGAGGAGCACGGCCACCACGCGGCGCACCCACGGCACCCGCCACATCGCCACCCGCACGCCGACCACCACCGCCAGCCACGCCAGGCCACCCAGCTGCGTCGGCCAGGCCAGCACGTCCAGGTCGCCGGCGGGGAGGAACGGCAGCACGACCAGGCCGGCGACGATCACGACCGACGCCCCGGCCACCCGCCGCCACGTGGTGAGCACCGTCGCCAGCAGCACCGCGCCCACCAGGGAGACCCCCAGCGGCAGCACGTGCACCGCGCCGGTCAGCTCCGCCCGGCCCAGTTCCTGGGTGACGCCGGCGGAGCCGCCGACCGCGAGCGCGACGGCGGCCGGGGTGGCGGCCGCCCCGAGCCCGAGGAGCGTCACCCCGAGCAGCGCCCACGCGGCCATGCCGAGCCAGGCGGCGACCCCTGCCGCGACCCCGACCACCACTTCCCGACCCGCCGACATCACGCGTCCTTCGCGCGCAGCACCGTGTAGCCGGCGGCGCAGACCACCGCGACGAAGCCGCACAGGATGGCGAAGCCCGCCCACGGGCCGAGGGCGCCCGGCTCGCTGAGCACGGCCGTGATCCGCGCGCCGGCCGCGGTCGGCCAGTAGCGATCCATCCACGTCGCCCACGCCTCGGGCAGCGCCTGTGCCACGGCCCGGACCAGCAGCGTGATCGACACCAGCGCGCCGATCGCGCCCGCGGTGGACCGCAGCACGGTGCCCAGGCCCAGCCCGAGCAGTCCGATGACCGCCAGGTACAGGCCGCTGCCGACGACGGCGCGGAGCACGTCCGGCTGGCCGAGCGTCGCGTGCGGCACGCCCACACCGGCGATCATCGCCTGCCCGGCGAAGAACGACGCGAACCCGATCAGCTGCCCCAGCAGCACGGCGGCGAACGCCAGCACCGCGGCCTTCGCGGCGAGGAACCGGCCGCGCCGGGGCGCCGCGATCATCGAGGGCTGGATGGTGCCGGTGGCGTACTCGGCCGTGATGACCAGCACGCCCAGCACCCCGATCGCGAGCTGCGAGACGAGGAGGCTGGTCAGGCTGACCGCCGTGGGATCCCAGTCCTCGCCGGTGTACTCGCGGGCCTGCCCGGCGGACGCCAGCGCGCTGATGCCGACGCCGAGCAGGACGGTCACGGCCGCGGTGAGCCAGGTGGAGCGCAGGCTCCGGAACTTGGTCCACTCGGAACGGAAGAGTCTCATGCGCCCACCCCGTACTCGACGGAGTCGTTGGTCAGGGCCATGAACACGTCCTCCAGCGAGCCGCGGCGCGGGGTCAGCTCGGACAGTGCGATCCCCTCGCCGGCGGCGAGCTTGCCGATCTCGGCGGCGGTGAGGCCGTGCACGTGCAGGGCCTCGGTGTCCGGCTCCAGGTGAGCACCCGCCCGGCGCAGGACGCGGGCGAGCAGGTCCAGCTCGCCCGCGCGGACGAGGACGGACTCGGTGCCGTGCTCGCGGAGGAAGTCCTCGATCCCGGTGTCGGCGATGAGCCGGCCGCGGCCGATCACCAGCAGGTGCTGCGCGGTGAGTGCCATCTCGCTCATCAGGTGGCTGGACACCAGGACCGTGCGGCCCTCGGCGGCCAGGTCACGCATCAGGGTGCGGATCCAGCGGATGCCCTCGGGGTCCAGCCCGTTGACCGGCTCGTCGAACATCAGCACGGGCGGGTCCCCGAGCAGCGCGGCGGCGATGCCGAGCCGCTGGCTCATGCCGAGGGAGAACGTCCCGGCCCGCCGGCCGCCGACGTTCTCCAGCCCGACGAGCGCGAGCACCTCGTCGACGCGGGTGCGGCCGATGCCGGCGGTCTGCGCCAGGGCGAGCAGGTGGTTCGCGGCGGTCCGCCCCGGGTGGCACGCGCGGGCGTCGAGCAGCGCGCCGACCGTGTGCGGCGGGTGGGGCAGGTCGCGGTAGTGCCGGCCGTGCACGGTGACGGCGCCGGCGGACGGCGAGTCCAACCCGAGGACGAGCCGCATGGTGGTCGACTTGCCGGCCCCGTTCGGGCCGAGGAAGCCGGTCACCCGCCCGGGCTCGACGGTGAAGTTCAGGTCGTCGACGGCGAGCTTGTCACCGTAGCGTTTGGTGAGGCCACGTGCCTCGATGGTGTCACTCATGCCGACGACGCTGTCGACGGGAGGTCACGGCTTCCTGGGAGCGCGGGCCGCGTCCTCGACGAACGCCCGCGCATTCCCAGGGAACTCCCAGGAACTCAGCCGACGACGACGCGGACCGGGTGCCGGCGGGCGGGTGGCGGGCTCAGCGGGTCGAGGGTCAGCGTCATCCGGTCGCGGGTGCTGGCGGTGACCTCGAAGCCACTGAACCGCAGCGTGACCAGCAGCTGCCGGTTGGCCGTGGTCGGCACGAACTCGGCCACCGGGCGCCGGCCGGCCAGCAGGGTGCGCGTCACGATGTGATCGAGGAACGCCGCGCCCGCCCCGCGCGCTAGCACCCGCTCGCACATCAGCAGTTCCACCGCCGTCGCGGTGTCCCCCGGCGCCAGCACGGCGAAACCGACCACGCCGTACGGGCCGAACCGGTCGCGCAGGGTCGCCGCGAGCACCTCGTGGCGCGGGTCGTCGGCCAGCGCCGCCAGCTCCGCCGGGTCGAACCGGCGGCCCGTCGTGGTGAACCCGGCGACGACCGGGAGGTCCCCCGACCGGGGCGGGCGGACCTCCAGCTCCAGGCCGAGCGAGGCGACGAACGACGCCGACGTGCCGGGGTGGGTCACCGACGCCGTCCGGCGGCGCTGCTCGGCGCGGACGATGTGCCGGCGGTCGCGGGAGTTCGTCGTGACCACGGCCGGGGTGAACTCGTCGAGCTCGGGCAGCCGGTCGACCATCGCGGCCGGGTAGCAGCGCACCGCGGGCAGCGCGGCGGCCACCTCCGCACGGGTCGCCGGGTCGCCGGAGACCAGCGCGACCGTCTCGAGTGGAATATCCAGTGTGGACGCGGCGACCCGCACCGGCCCGGACTTGGCGACCCGCCCGAAGTCGAGCACGCTGAACAGGTCGACCAGCCCGTGCCGGGCCAGCGCGACCGTGTGGTCGGACCGGCCGGTCGCGGCGTGCAGGATGCCGCGGCGGTCCAGGGCGTGCAGGATCCCCACCGCACCGGCCGACGGCAGCGAGACGTCGCCCCGCCACAGCGTGTCGTCGAGGTCCCAGACCAGACCCCGCACCGTCGGCCGCATGCGTCCCAGACTGCCGGGACGGCGCTCGGGGCCGGTAGGGAACAAAGCGCATGATCGCCGCGCGTGCGAGCCGTACAGTGGCGGCCGTGTCGAACGGGAGAGTGCTGGTGACCGGGAGCGCCGGGCACCTGGGTGAGGCCCTGGTGCGGGTGCTGACCGAGCAGGGCCGGGACGTCGTCGGCCTGGACATCGCACGGGGTGAGGTGAGCGAGCCGGCTCGTCGCGAATCGTCCTCGCCGCCCACGACGGTCGTGGGGGACGTCGCCGACCGGGACGTGGTGCGGGCGTGCCTGGCCGGGGTGTCGACGGTGCTGCACACGGCCACGCTGCACAAGCCGCACGTCGGCACGCACGGCCGGCAGGCGTTCGTCGACACGAACGTCACCGGCACCCTCGCGCTGCTGGAGGAGTCGGCCGCGGCGGGCGTGGAGCGTTTCGTGTTCACCAGCACCACGAGCACGTTCGGCCGCGCCCTCACTCCGCGCGCCGGCGAGCCGGCGGCCTGGATCACCGAGGAGGTGGTTCCGGTGCCGCGCAACGTCTACGGCGTCACCAAGACCGCCGCGGAGGACCTCTGCGCGCTCGTGCACCGCGACCTGGGCCTGCCGGTGGTCGTGCTGCGCACCTCCCGGTTCTTCCCGGAGGCCGACGACCGCGACGAGGTGCGCGCCGCCTACGCCGACGCGAACGTCAAGGCCACCGAGTACCTGTACCGGCGGGTCGACCTGGCCGACGTGGTCGACGCGCACCTGCTGGCGGCCGAGCGCGCGCCCTCGCTCGGCTTCGACCGGTTCGTGGTCAGCGCCACCACGCCGTTCACCCGCGCCGATCTGCCGGAGCTGCACCGGGACGCCCCCGCCGTGGTCGCGCGCCTGTTCCCCGACCAGCCGGCCGAGTACGCGCGGCGCGGCTGGCGGGTGTTCGACGCGATCGACCGGGTGTACGTCAACGCCCGCGCCCGCGAGGTCCTCGGCTGGCGGCCGCGGTACGACTTCCGGCACGTGCTCGACCAGCTGAAGGCGGACCGGGACTTCCGCAGCCCACTGGCCCGCGCGGTCGGCGCGAAGGGCTACCACGCGACCTCGACGGGCCCCTACACGGTGCGCTGAGTGTGCGTGGCCGCGCTGCGGTACTCGGTGTAGGTGTAGGGGTTGTCGAGGATCTTGCTCTCCGGGATCGCCGGGTGCATGCCCTGCTCCCACACCTCGTCGCCGAGTTCCGCGCGCAGGTACGACACGGTCTCCTCCACCGCGCGGCGGGCGGCGCGCAGGTCGACGTCGATCAGCTTGTGCTCGTGCTTGACCACGCGGCCGTTCACCAGCACGGTGTGCACGTCGCCGCGCTGGGCCTGGAACGCCACGTGCCCGTACGGGTTGAGCAGCGGGAACGACACCGGCGAGTGCTCGTTCTTGATCAGCACCAGGTCTGCCTTGCGGCCCACCTCCAGCGACCCGATGTCCGACCGGCCGAGGGCGTCCGCGCCGCCGCGGGTCGCCCACGCCACCACCTGGTCGGCGCGCAGCCGGCACTCGGTGACCGTCTCGCCGTTGGCGTGCGCCTCCAGGTGGTCGCGCGACCGGTCGGCGCCGAGGGTGGCGCGCATGGCGGAGAACAGGTCGCCGGACCACCACACACTGGTGTCCATGGACAGCGACACCGGGATGCCGTGCGCGCGGATCGCCCAGGTGGGTGGGTAGCCCTGACCGGCGCTCTGCTCGCTCTCCGTGGACACCGAGATCGAGCCGCCGGTGGCGGCGATGCGGTGGTAGGAGTCCGTGGACAGCGACGCGGCGTGCACGTAGATCGTCTCGGGGGTCATGAACCCGTTGTCGTGCATCAGCCGGATGCCGTCGTCACTGGTCGCGCCCCACACGCCGGCGTGCGTGGTGACCGGGACGCCGAGGTCGCGGGCCACCTCGAACGCGGGCTTCTCCGGGAAGGACGGGTCGCCGGTGACGTCGAAGGCCAGCTGGAAACCGAGCATGTCGTCGCGCGGGAGCCGGTCGACGAAGGCGTGGAACTCGGGTGCGGTGGTCCACTCGGCGGGCGGGGCCTGGATGTTGCCGTAGGCGAGGACGTACCGGCCGGGGACCGAGCGCAGCGCGTCGACCGCGGCGTCGGCGTGGTCCACGGTCCGCAGGCCGTGCGACCAGTCGACGACCGTGGTGACGCCCGCCTCGATGGCCTCCAGCGCGGCCAGCACGTTGCCGGCGTGGATGTCCTGTGGGCGGAACTTCGCGCCGTGCTCCAGGTAGTACCAGACGAAGTACTGGGTCAGCGTCCAGTCGGCGCCGTAGCCGCGCATGGCGGTCTGCCACATGTGCCGGTGGGTGTCGATCATGCCGGGCATGACGATGCCGTCGGTCGCGTCGATCGCCACGGTGCCCTCGGGCACGCCGAGGCCGGGCCCGACGGCGGCGATCGTGTCGCCGACCACGAGGACGTCGGTGTCGGCGAGCACCTGGCGGGTGTCGTCCATCGGCAGCACGGTGCCGCCGCGGAACACGACGGGGCGTCCGGCCGCGATCTCGTTCATCGTGACTCCCTCATCATCGGACAGATGTCCGCATAGCGGCGACCTGGTGGGGTTACTCTGATCCGCGGGTCGAGGGAAGTCAAGGAGTCGTCATGCCGAGAGAGCGCACCGGACCGGATTTCATCGAGGCGCTGGCGCGCGGGCTGGACGTGATCGCCGCGTTCCCGCCCGGCCGGCCGGCGATGTCGCTCGCCGAGGTGGCGTCCGCGACCGGGCTCGCCCGGCCGACCGCCCGGCGGATCCTGCTGACCCTCCAGGAGCTGGGCTACGTGCGCGCGGAGGGCGGTGGGTTCGCGCTCACCCCGCGCGTGCTCGACCTCGGCGTGGCCTACGTCCGGTCGATGAGCCTGTGGGACGTCGCCCGCCCGCACATGGAGCGGCTGTCGGAGCGGACGAACGAGTCCTGCTCGATCGCGCAGCTCGACGGCTCGGACATCGTCTACGTGGCGCGGGTCGCGGTGCCCAAGATCGTGGCGCTCGCGGTGCAGATCGGCACCCGTTTTCCCGCACTGCAGACGTCGCTGGGCAAGGTGCTGCTCGCGGCGCTGTGCCCGGAGGAGGTCGACGCCGTGCTGGCCGAGCCGACCCGGTCCGGCCTCACCCCGCGCTGGCAGCCGGACCGGGCCGAGCGGGAGGCGGCGCTGCGCGAGGTCCGGGCGCGCGGCTGGGCGCTCACCGACGAGCAGCTGGCCCTGGGCATCCGCTCGGTCGCGGCACCCCTGCGCGACGGCACCGGACGGGTGGTCGCCGCGCTGAACGTCAACACCCACGCCGCCGAGACCGGCGTCGAACGCCTCGTCGAGCACCACCTGCCACTGCTGCTGCACACCGCCGGGGAGATCAGCGCCGACTTCGCCCGGCTGGCGACCGTCCCGCACGTGACCCGAACCGCTTGACGATCCCTCCCGGCCGCGCCTAGCTTTGGGTGCGGACTTTTGTCCGCCATACGGACGGAGGTGCCTCATCGGACCGCTCGACGGCGTGCTGGTCGCCGACTTCTCCCGGATCCTCGCCGGCCCGTACGCCACGATGCTGCTGGCCGACCTGGGTGCCGAGGTGGTCAAGGTCGAGGGCCCGGCCGGCGACGACACCCGCACCTGGACGCCGCCGGTGCGGGACGGCGTGTCGACCTACTACCTGGGGATCAACCGCGGGAAGCGGTCGATCGCGCTGGACCTGCGCGACGAGGCCGACGCCTCCGCGGCCCGCGAGCTCGCGGCCCGGGCGGACGTGCTGATCGAGAACTTCAAGCCCGGCGGCCTGGCCCGCTTCGGCCTGGACTTCGCGTCGGTGCGCGAGCGCAACCCCGGCCTGGTCTACACCTCGATCACCGGTTTCGGCTCCGGCGCCGGCCGGCACGTGCCCGGCTACGACCTCATGGTGCAGGCGATCTCCGGGTTGATGAGCCTGACCGGCGACCCGGAGGGGCCGCCCTACCGCGCGGGCATCTCGGTGTTCGACGTGATGGCCGGCAACCACGCGGTCATCGGCATCCTGGCCGCGCTGCGGCACCGCGACGCCACGGGCGAGGGCCAGCTCGTGGAGGTCAACCTGCTGTCGTCGGCACTGACCGGGTTGGTGAACCACAGCTCGGCCTACGCGGCGGGCGGGACCGTGCCGTACCGGATGGGCAACGCGCACCCGAGCGTGTTCCCGTACGAGCCGCTACCGACCGCGGACAACGACCTGATCGTCACCGCCGCGAACGATGCCCAGTTCCGCAAGCTGTGCGAGGTGCTCGACGTGCCGGAGCTGGCCGACGACCCCCGCTTCGCCCGCAACGCCGACCGCACGGCCAACCGCGAGGACCTGCGCCCACTGCTGGTGTCGCGCCTACGCACCCGAGGCGCGAACGAGTGGTTCGACCTGCTCGTGGCCGCCGGCGTCCCCTGCGGTCCGATCAACACGATCGACGGCGGCTTCGCCATGGCCGAACGCTTCGACCTGGACCCGGTCGTCGAGGTCGGCGACGGCGACCGAGCGATTCCGACCACCCGGCACCCGATCCGGTTCTCCGCCACCCCGGCGAGCTACCGCCTGCCACCCCCGGAGCTGGACGAGCACGGCGAGGAGCTGCGGAAGTGGCTGAGCACCCCGCGGGAGGACGACCGTGGCTGAGTATCCGACGGCGCTCGGGGCGTCGTCGCGTGAGGCGATCACGTTGCTGGGCAAGGATCTGGCGGCCGACGTGATGGGGGAGGTCGGCTTCGGCGAGCTGGCGTTCTGGCTCGCCACCCAGCGTCGGCCGGCCCGCGGCGAGACGCGCGTGTTCGAGGCGGTGCTGGCCGCGCTCGCCGACCACGGCTTCACCCCGACCGCGATCGTCACGCGGCTGACCTACCTGTCGGCGCCGGACTCCGTGCAGGGTGCGCTGGCCGCGGGCCTGCTCGGCGGCGGCTCCCGCTTCCTCGGCGTGACCGAGGACTGCGGCCGGTTCCTGCACGACGTACTCGCCGACCGGGAACCGCCGGGCGACGACGACGGCTGGGACGCGATGGCGCTGGAGGTCGTCACCGCCCAGCGCGCGGCGAAGCGGTTCGTCCCCGGACTCGGCCATCACGTGCACAAGGACGGCGATCCGCGCACCCCGCGGCTGTTCCAGATCGCACGTGAGGAGAACCTGGTCGGCCCGCACCTGTCGCTGTTCGCCGCGATCGGCCGGGTGCATCCGCGGGTGCTCGGGAAGACGTTGCCGCTCAACGGGGCCGGGGTGTGCGGCGCCGCGCTCGCCGACCTCGGGCTGCCGCTGGAACTGCTGCGCGGGTTCGCGCTGTTGGCCCGCACCGCCGGGCTGATCGGACAGCTCGCCGAGGAGCTGCGCAATCCCGTCGGCGAGAAAATTTTCCTCTCGGTGGATTTGAACAACCGATCCGTTCCGCCTTCGCCGTAACGCATGAGGAGGTCCGCATGGCCGAACTGGTCGCGGTGATCGCGTCCACCCACCACCCCTTCTACTACCGGGCGAGCACGGCCACCGGCGAGGACCGACCGCCGTTCGCCGACGAGTGGGTGCGCAAGGTGGAGGCGTTCCGGGAGACCCTGACCAGGGCGAACCCCGACGTGCTGGTGATGGTCGGCTCGGACCACTTCCACCAGCTGTGGCTGGACAACATGCCGCAGTTCCTGGTCGGCAAGGCGCCGTTCTACGACGCGAACTGGTACAACGAGGAACGCGAGTTCGGCCTCCCCCGCATGGTCATGCGTGGCGACGAGGACCTGTCCGGCTACCTCCTGCGCGAGGGCATCGACGCCGGCTTCGACCTCGCGTTCTCCAACGAGCTGCGGATCGACCACTCGATCACCTGCCCGATCATCACCCTGCGCCCGCAGAACGACCTCCCGATCGTCCCGATCTACACCAACATCTTCGCCCCGCCGCTCCCCCGCCCGAAGCGTTTCGTCCAGTTGGGACAGACGATCCGCGAGCTGGTCGAGTCCTGGCCGTCGAACCAGCGGGTGGCGGTGATCGGCACCGGCCACCTGTCACTGGAGCTGGGCGGCCCCAGGCAGTTCGGCCCGCACGGCCCCGACCCGGAGTTCGACCGCAAGGCCGTGGAGTGGATCTCGACCGGTGACATCGAGGGCTGCTGCGCCGACGTGACGCTGGACAGCCTGCACCTGCCGGGCAACGCCACCCACGGTTTCATGGACTTCATGCTGATGATGGGCGTGGCCGGCGAGGGCCGCAAGGCCGACTACGTCGACACCTACGACCTGTTCCACACGATGGAGGCGTACTTCACCTGGTACCCGAACGGAGGCGGCGCGTCGTGAGACACCTTTCGTCAACCTCCGGAACCGTCACCCCAGGGGACCGTGACGCAACCCGGCCACAAGTACGTGACCGGGCCGAACCCGCACTCCCCGACGCGACCAACAGGGAAGAATCCGGGGAGGCGGAACAGTGAGCAAGTACCTGCTGAACAAGTTCCTGTTCACCGTGGACCGCGATCCGGAACTGGTCGAACGCTACCGCGACGATCCACAGGGGATCGTCGAGTGGTGGGAGGAGTCGGAGGCGAACCGGATCCTCAACTGCCACGGCGCCGAGTCCTCGACCTGGCTCCGCTTCGAGGACGCCGAGCGGGATGCCCTCTCCACCCACGACTACCCGAAACTGTTCGAGCTGGGCGCACACCCGTTCCTGACGCTGACCCTGTTCATCGCGATGTTCGAACGCGACCACGACGGGCTCGGCTTCCAGCTGGAGTACGCCGACCGCCTGTCGCGCTTCGCGCTCCCCTACCCCGACATCGCGACCTGATGCGCGCCGCGGAGATCCACACCCTCGGCGAACCGCCGGCCGTCGTCGAGCGCCGCCTCCCGGTCCCGGCCCCGGACGAGACCCTGGTCGAGGTGCTGGCAGCCCCGATCACCCCGCTGGACCTGCTGTGCGCGAGCGGCGCGTCGTACTTCGGGCGCCCGCGCACCCCGTACGTGCCCGGCGTCCAGGGCGTCGGCCTGGCCGATGGGAACGCGGTGTGGTTCCCCACGTCGGCCGGGATGGCACCGGGCGACGGCAGCATGGCCGCGGTGACGTCGGTGCCGGCGTCGTCGCTGGTGGAGCTGCCGGCGGGCACCGACCCGGAGGCGTTCGCCGCGCTCGGCCTGTCGGCGGTGGCCGCCCACATGGCTCTCACCCGGGCCGGCGGGCTGGAGGCCGGCGAACAGGTGATCGTGTTGGGCGCCGGCGGCGTGGTCGGCCAGGCGGCGGTACAGCTCGCCCGCGCGGCGGGCGCCCGCCGAGTGGTCGCCGGCGCCCGGTCGCTGGCCGCCCAGGACCGCGCCCGACGAGCCGGCGCCGACGCGGTGGTCGCCCTCGACACCGACGACGTGGCCACCCTCGCGTCCCGCTTCACCGAGGCCGCCGGCGGCCCGGTGGACCTGGTGCTCGACCCGCTGTTCGGCGTACCGGCCGTCGCCGCCATGCGCGTGCTCCGGCCGCAGGGGCGGTTGGTCAACCTCGGCGGCTCGGCGTCGGAGACCAGCCCGTTGGACTCGTCGACGATCCGCGGCAGGTCCCTCCGCGTGCTCGGCTACACGAACAACGCCCTGACCCCCGACCAGCGCGCCGACGCGATCCGCGTGGTCGCCGAGCACGCGCTGGCGGGGATCCTGGCGGTCGCCCACGAGACGGCACCACTCGCGGAGGTCACGTCGGCGTGGCGGCGCCAGGCCGAGGGCCACGTGACCGGCCGGCTCGTGCTGACGCCCTGACCAGCGCATTCGGCCGAGGCGTTGGCCTCCGTCCCCCGGTATCCAGCTCACCGGGTGGCACCGACAGTCCGGCTCCGTGCGACGGGAGGTGTAGATCGACCGTCGGTCGGGTACCTCGAACGCGCGTTCGAGGAAGGAGCACGCGATGACCGACGTGACACCTGTGCCCGACAAGGATCCCGAGGACTGGACCACCGGTGACGAGCCGATGACCGGTCCCCAGGAGTCCTACCTGAACACCCTCGCCCAGGAGGCCGGCGTCGAGGTGCCGGCCGACCTGACCAAGGCGCGGGCCTCCGAGCTCATCGACGAGTTGCAGGCCCGCACCGGCCGGGGATGAGTCAGGCGTCCACCTCGCCGCGGTCGCCGCCCCACAGGGTGTGGAAGGTGCCCTCGCGGTCGACGCGCTTGTACGTGTGCGCGCCGAAGAAGTCGCGCAGGCCCTGGATCAGGGCGGCCGGCAGGCGGTCGGCGCGCAGGGCGTCGTAGTACGCCAGCGCGGACGAGAAGCCCGGGGTCGGGATGCCCGCCTTCGCGGCGTGCGCGACGATCCGGCGCCACGCCTCCTGGCCCTCCGCCACCGCGTCCCGGAAGTACGGCGCGACCAGCAGCGACGCCGGGCGCTCGTCGGCGTACGCGTCCTTGATCCGGTCGAGGAACCGCGCCCGGATGATGCACCCGCCACGCCAGATGGTGGCCATCGCACCCAGGTCGATGTCCCAGCCGTACTCCGCGCTCGCCGCCGCCATCTGGTCGTAGCCCTGCGCGTAGGCCACCACCTTCGACGCGTACAGCGCCTTGCGCACGTCGTCGACGAACGCGTCCCGGTCGGACACCGGCACCGAGCCGCGAGCCGGGCCGGGCAGGGCCTCGCGGGCCGCGTCCCGCTGCTCGGGGTGTGCGGACAGCGCCCGGGCGAACGTGGCCTCGGCGATGCCGGTGACCGGGACGCCCAGGTCGAGCGCGGTCTGCACGGTCCACCGGCCCGTGCCCTTCTGCTCGGCCTGGTCCAGCACCACGTCCACGAACGCCTGGCCGGTGGCCGCGTCGGTGTGCCCGAGCACCTCGGCGGTG
Organism: Actinophytocola sp.; assembly: GCA_036259595.1. Lineage (GTDB taxonomy): Bacteria > Actinomycetota > Actinomycetes > Mycobacteriales > Pseudonocardiaceae > Actinophytocola. The sequence continues at coordinate 3,779 of DATABL010000266.1, read as the reverse complement.
ATCTCGATGAGGAACGACTCCAGGTCGCCGGAGTTCCACTCGGCGAAGATCCTCGACAGGTCTGCCGGGGACGCGCCGAGGCCGTCCCGGAGCAGGTCGTAGGCCTCCGCGATCAGCTGCATGTCGGCGTACTCGATGCCGTTGTGCACCATCTTGACGAAGTGCCCGGCACCGTCCGGGCCGACGTGCACGCAGCAGGGCGTGCCGTCGACCTGCGCGGCGATCTTCTCGAACATCGGGCCGAGCGTGGCATAGGACTCGGCCGAGCCGCCGGGCATGATGCTGGGGCCGAGCAGCGCGCCCTCCTCGCCGCCGGACACCCCCGCGCCGACGAAGTGCAGGCCGCGTTCGCGCAGGTCGGCCTCGCGGCGCCGGGTGTCGGCGTAGTGGGCGTTGCCGCAGTCGATGACGATGTCGCCCTCGTCGAGCAGCGGGACGAGCTCGTCGATGACCGCGTCGGTCGGCGCGCCGGCCTTCACCATGATCACGACCCGGCGCGGCCGCTCCAGCGCGGCGACGAACTCCTCGAGCGTCTCGGTCGGCACGAAGGTGCCCTCGTCGCCGTGCTCGGCCACCAGCGACTTCGTGCGCGCGGAGGTGCGGTTGTGCAGCGCGACCGAGAAGCCGTTGCGCGCGAGGTTGCGGGCCAGGTTGCGGCCCATGACCGCGAGCCCGCTGACACCGATCTGTGCCAGGTCTGCCATCGAGTGTTCCTTCCGTGAGGTGCTCGCCGCCACTCTGCCCGACGGCGGAGCGGCTGTCAGCACGGTCTCACGGTGTGGCGAGGAACGTCGCCATCTGCTTGACCTGCGCGGTGCGGGACTCCACGACCCGGTCGGCGAGGTCCAGCGCGTCGGGGTGCCGGCCGTCCTCGAGCTCCATCCGGGCGAGCTCGACGGCGCCGTGCTGGTGGCCGGTGAGCAGGTTGAGGAAGGTCCGGTCGAACTCCGCGGCCGGGGTCTTCGCCAGCGCGGTGACCACCGCGGGGTCGGTGGAGTGCAGGCCGTCGCCGTGGCCGTGGTGGGCGTTCGGGTCGGGGTCGGCGGCGATGGGCTGGTTCCACTCGGTCAGCCAGGCCTCCATGTCGGCGATCTCGTCGTTCTGGGTGGCCTCGACCGCGGCGGCGAAGTCGCGGATCTCGGGGTCGGTGGCCAGCTCGGCCGCCAGCTCGGCGAGCCGCACGCCCTGGCGGTGGTGCGGGATCAGCATCTGCAGGAACATCACGTCGGTGTCGTTGAACGAGCCGTCCAGCGGCGGCGCGGACTCCGAGGCGCCGGTGCGCATCGTGAGGGCGCTGTCGCAGCCGGCCAGCAGCAGCACGAGGGCGGCGAGCAGGCATCGGATCATGGGGACGCTCCCGGGGCGCGCCGGCGGGCCCGCGGTGCTCGGGCCGGCCGACACGGATCTACAGGGCCTGCCACAGGGCAGGTGTGCTCGCCGGTTCCCAGCCCGGCAGGGCGGTGTGGTTCTGCAGGCAGCGGTACGTGGTCCCGCCGGAGGTGACCTCCGAGCCCGCCGTGTAGGCGGTGCCGGCCGCCCAGGTGCCGCCGGGGTTCTCGTTCGGCGGCGGGGTCGTGGGCGGCGGGGTGGGTGCCGGGCTCTCGCCGCCGCCGACGTTGAGGTCGACGCAGGCGTAGAACGCGTTGGCCGTGTCCCCGATGTTCCAGACCGCCAGGAGTTTCTGGCGACCGGAGACGTTGCCCAGGTTGACCGTGTGCGACAGCGTGGGCGGCGGCTGCTGCATGTGGCCGTCGAACACCGCGACGCGGGTGTTGCCGAGGTAGTACTCGTAGTTCTGCGTACGGTGCCGCGCCGTGAACGTCCAGGTGAACGTCACGGTCCGGCCGACGGACGTGGCCCGCCACGGCTTGCTGTCGTCGTTGAGCTCGGCGAACCGGCCGACGCCGCCGTTGCAGCTGCGCAGGCCCTTGGGCCCTTCGACGCTCTGCGGCTCCCACTTGATCGAACCGCACTGCACCGTGCCCTGCGCGCACTGCGCCTGGCGGCTGGGCGGCGAGGAGATGTAGCCGTGCGCGTTCGCGGTGCCGGCCGGCAGGACGAACAGACCGAGCGGCGCGATGGCCGCGGCGGCCGTGAAGACGGCCAGCTTTCGTTTCAGTTTCATGTCAACTCCCGTGAGGGCAGGGACGTACTCCGGGATGTGGTCCAGACCACACCTACTGGTCTAGACCATGACGGGCTCGTAGTCAAGACAGTACGCAGGGTGACGTGGTGGTTTGATATGGACCAACCGGGGGAATTACCGCATGACCACGACATCTTGGAGGACTGCATGATCGGCTTCATCGTCGCCGGTTTGATCATCGGCGCGCTCGCTCGGCTGGTCAAACCGGGGAAGCAGAACCTCGGCATCATCGCCACGCTCCTGCTCGGCCTGGTCGGCTCGATCATCGGCGGCACGATCGCGTGGCTGCTCGGCACCGGCAGCATCTGGGAGCTCAACGTCCTCGGCTTCGTGCTGTCCGTGGTGGCCGCCGTAATGCTCGTCGGCGGCGCCGAGGCCATCGCCGGCAACCGCCGCAGGACCGTCCGCGGCTGACCCCCGAGCGCGGAGCTGCCGAGGTACTACTCCGGCAGCTCCGTGCTCGCGCGCTCCCAGGCGTCGCCCAGCTCGTGCATGCGTCGTAGCTCCAGCAGCCCGCCCCGCCAGCCGGCCTCGTGCTGGGCGGCGTTGTCGAGTTCGTCGGGGCCGAAACCGCTCTGCACGAACGTCAACATGGTCGTCCCGCCGGACTCGGCGAGCTCCCAGCGGGTCACCATGCCGTCCTCGGCATAGGCGAACACCCGGCCCTCGTCGAACTCGGTGACCCGGCCCTCCGCGCCGAACGTCACCGCACCGCCCACGCGGGGTTCGATCTCCGGTGCGTAGCCCCACCACCGCTCGACCAACCCCGGCTCGGTCAGCGAGGCGAAGACCGCGCTGGCCGTGGCCCCGATCGTCAGCGCGACATTGATCTCCGCCGCCCGGTTCGCGCTGAAGTCGGAGGTTGACCGTGGTCTGCCGGTCGTCGAGTGTCCACCGGAAGCCGAGATGGTCGGGCGCGACGGAGAGCAGCCGCTGCCGGCCGGCCGCGCTCTGCGGTATCCGCCGGCCCCGGAACTCGAACCGGTCCTCGGCGAGCGCGACCTCGACGTGGTCCGCCCCGAGCCAGGCACGCATCGACGCGGGATCGGTCAGCGCGTGCCATACCGCGGCGCGCTCGCTGTCGAACCGCGCGCGGATGCCGAAGACGTCACCCATCACACTCCTCCGTACAAGACATCTTTGTTAATAAATGGATTTTGTACGTCAAGCGTTCTCTTTGTCAACAGGCCCGGTTGGTTAGCGGACCGCTGAGTGGGTAGCCGAGCGCCAGGGGAAAGAAATCCGACGAAGGAGACACTGTGACTGCTAGCGAGACCGGTCAGGTCACCGGCACCGTCGACAAGGACTACAACATCATCTGGTTCGTCGAGTCCTGTCTGAGCAACGCCCTGCGGCTGGAGACCTACATCCACGACGCCGAGCGCACCGGCGACAGCGAGCTCGCCGAGTTCTTCAAGCGCGCCCAGGGCGAGAGCCGCAAGGGCGCCGAGCAGGGCAAGGAGCTGCTCGCCCGCCGCCTCGCCGGGTGACGTTTGACACCCGAACTCCCGGGTATCGCGTCGAGGACATCCGGGAAAGGGGATCGACGTGGGACTGCGCGACCGGCCCGTGTACCGGCACCTACGAGGACCGGACCGGGCCGGTCGCGTGTGCGTGGGACACATGCGCGACG
>DATABL010000265.1:0-13434 GCA_036259595.1 Actinophytocola sp. | reverse complement strand
GGTGCGCTCGGCGTCGAGGCCGCCCGGCTCGGCGCGGCGGTGATCGCGGTGGAGAACGACCCGGGGCTGTGTGTGCGGATCGTGGCCAACGCCAAGCGGCACGGCGTGGACGTGCGGCTGGTAGACGGCCAGGTGCCGGCGGCGCTGGCCGGCCTGCCGCAGCCGGACGCGGTGCCGAGGAACACCGCGTCCGGCTGCGGCAGGCCCGCCAGCGCCTCGGGCACCTGGCCGTCGACCAGCCGCACGTCCACGCCGTGCCGCTTGGCGTTGGCCACTATCCGCACGCACAGCCCCGGGTCGTTCTCCACCGCCACCACCGCCGCGCCGAGCCGGGCCGCCTCGACGCCGAGCGCACCGCAGCCCGCGGCCACGTCCCAGACCAGGGCGCCCGGCCGGGGCGCCAGCCTGGCCAGCGCGAGCGCACGCAGCTCCGGCGCGCTGGCCATGCCCTCGCGGTGGGTGAACTCCCCCTCCTCGAGCGCCCACCCGTCCGCCGGCGGCACGGGCTCGCCGCCGGCGACCCAGCCGGCCGCGCCCGTCCGGTCCAGGTCGGCCAGGCACAGCACGACAGACGGCTCCCGCCACGCGCGTGCCGCCGCCTCCGCCGGGTCGACGATCGACAGGGCCTCCCGCTCGTCGCCGGGGGCCTCGACCACCACCAGGGTGCGGCGCCAGCCGGCCAGCGCCGCGCCGAGCTCGGCGGGTCCCGCGCCGGGCGCGCTGAGCACGCCGACCGCGGGCCGGGCCCGGCACACGTTCACCGCCCGGCGGAACGCGCGGCCGTGCGTGCTCACCACCGTGAGGTCGTCCCACGGTCGCTGGATCATGGCCGCCGCCCGCTGCACGTACGTCACCGACGGCCAGCTGACGGTCGGCAGACTGCGCTCCCGCAGCGCGCGCAGCACGCCGAAGTAGGCGGGATCGCCGGCGGTGAGCACGACCGCCTGTTCGTCCGCGTCGACCGACGCCGCCAGCGCGTCCAGGGTGGTACCGGATAACTCGTTCGCGGTGGGCAGCTCGATGGTGCGTGGCCGGTCCACGACGGGCGAACTCGGGCCGGTGCCCAGGGGGGCGGTCACCCAGCGTCGCAGCAGTGCGCGACCGCCGACCACCAGGCCCGCGGCGGCAAGCGCATTCCCGGCGCCTGGCGGGAGGTTCTGGCCGTCCACACCGATCACGGTCACCGTTGCCGTCATGCCCTCCATTCGACCACGATGGACCTGGCGGTGGGGGAATTTCTTGCGGTTGTTGGTCAGAGATCGGGCAACCGGCCGGCCTCGAGCAGGCCGCGATCGCCGGGCTGTCAGACTCGACGTCGTGACCTCGGTTTTCGACTGGCTGGACACCCGCGCCGACGAGCGGCGCCGGGCCGGCCTCGCGCGTCAGCTCCGTCCGCGTCGGCCCGACGCCGACCTGCTGGACCTGGCCGGCAACGACTACCTCGGCCTGGCCAGGGACAAGCGGGTCGCCGGTGCCGCGGCGGCGGCGACCCTGCGGTGGGGTACCGGGTCGACGGGGTCACGGCTGGTCACCGGGACCACCGAGCTGCACACCGAGTTGGAACACGAGCTGGCCGCGTTCTGCGGCACGCAGGCGGCGCTGGTGTTCTCGTCCGGGTTCACCGCGAACCTGGGCGCGGTCACCGCGCTGTCCGGGAAGGGCAGCGCGATCGTCACCGACGCCTACCTGCACGCGTCGCTGATCGACGGCTGCCGGCTGTCGCGGGCCGACGTGGCGGTCGTCGGCCACACCGATCCGGCGGCGGTGGCGCACGCGCTGCGCACCAGGCGGACCGAGCGGGCGCTGGTGGTGACCGACTCGGTGTTCTCGGTGGACGGCGACCTGGCGCCGCTGCCGGCGCTGGTCGAGGCGTGCCGGGAACACGGCGCGGCGCTGGTGGTGGACGACGCGCACGGGTTCGGCGTGCTCGGGCCGGGTGGCCGGGGCGCGGTGGCGGACGCGGGCCTGGTCGGCGAGCCGGACGTGGTGACGACGGTGACGCTGTCGAAGGCGCTGGGGGCGCAGGGCGGAGCGGTGCTCGGGCCGCGGCGGGTGATCAAGCACCTGGTCGACTCGGCACGCAGCTTCATCTTCGACACCGGGCTCGCGCCGGCGAGCACGGCGGCGGCGCTGTCGGCGCTGGCCGTGCTGCGGGAGGAGCCGGAGCTGGCCGAGCGGGTGCGGGCGACGGCGCTGTCGCTCGCCGAGCGGCTGCGGGCGGCCGGGCTGACGGTGACCGAGCCCGCGGCGGCGGTGGTGTCGGTGCTCGCGCCGTCGCCCGAGCTGGCGGTGCGGTGGGCCGACGACTGCCGGGCGGCCGGCGTGTGGGTGGGGTGCTTCCGGCCGCCGTCGGTGCCGGACCAGGTGTCGCGGCTGCGGCTGACCGCGCGGGCGGACCTCACCGAGGGGGAGGTCGACCGCGCGGTGGAGGTCATCACCCGGTGCGCACCAGCCGAGGCGGGCGGCGCATCGTGATGTGCTCGATGCCGTCCTCGTAGAACGGGTCGCCCTCGGGAACGAAGCCGAACCGGGCGTAGAAGTCCTGCGCGTAGGTCTGGGCGTCCAGCACGGCCTCCGCGTCGCCGATGCGAACCATCGCCTCGGTCATCAGCAGGCGGCCCAGGCCGGTGCCGCGAGCGGTCTTGGTGGTGCACACCCGGCCGATCCGGCGCACGCCGTTCGGCTCGCGGAGGATGCGCAGGTAGGCCTGGGGCTCGCCGGTGGGCGGGCTCCAGAGGTGGACCGTGTCCGGCAGCAGGTCACGGCCGTCCAGCTCGCGGTAGGGCGCCTCCTGCTCCACCACGAAGACCTCGACCCGCAGCGTGAGCAGGGCGTACAACTCGGGGGCCGTCAGCTCGTCGCCGACGGCGAAACGTGGTTCCGTCACTCCTGCTGGATATCAGACCTGCTCGTCGAGGAGCGCGGCGTATGCCCCGACGCGGGTGTAGACGCCGGGTTTGCCCGCCGCGGCGCAGCTCTCGCCCCACGAGGTGATGCCCACCAGCACGCCCTCGACGATCAGCGGGCCGCCCGAGTCGCCCTGGCACGAGTCGACCCCGCCCTCCGGCAGGCCGGCGCAGATCATCGACTCGGCCTTGTAGGTCGAGTACGACTCGGTGCAGTCGGCGTCGGAGACCAGCGGAACCTCGGCCCGCAGCAGGAAGCGGGACGGTTCGCCGCCGGCGGCGGTGCGGCCCCAGCCGAGGATCAGGCCGGGCTTGCCCGCCTCGTACAGTGCGGTGTCGTCCGCGCCGGCCCGGCCGAGCGGCTTGTACGGCAGGGGCGACTGCAACGTCAGCACCGCCACGTCGGCACCGCCGCGCACGTCGGTGAAGTCCGGGTGGACCCACAGCGCACGCACGGGCGAGGTGACGCCGGTCTCGCTCTGCTTGTCCTCACGGCCCGCGACGACGGTGATGTCGGCGGGGTTCTTGCCGACCACGCAGTGCGCCGCGGTGATCACCTTGTCCTCGGCGGCGATCGAGCCGCCGCAGTACTGGAAGCCGTCGACCGTGGCCAGGTAGACCATGTAGCTGTGGTCGGCGATGCTCGCCCGGGTGCCGCCGACGATCTGCTGGTCGGCCCCGGCCTGGCCGACGGCGACGGCTCCGGTGGCGGCTCCGGCGACGGCCAGGGTCGCGGCGAGCAGCAGCCGCCTGACCCGGGAGGTTCCCCCCATAAGTCAACTCCTCACGCTGGTCGACACTGCACCGATCAGACTTTCGTGAGGGGTGGACGGCGGCAACTCGAGATTGTCCCCCGACCAGGTGAAAGTTTCGTGTGCGACAATGGCCGCAGGGTCCCGAGTGGACCCCCGGACGAGCGGTGCCGTACCCGGTGTGCGACAAGACGGCGCCACAGGAGTTCGTCATGGCCTGGCTCGTGCTCGTCGTCTCCGGGGTGCTGGAAGCCGTGTGGGCGACCGCGCTCGACAAGTCCAACGGGTTCACCCGGCTCGTCCCGTCGATCGTGTTCGGGGTCGCGCTCGTGCTCAGCATGGCGGGGCTCGCCGTCGCCATGCGGGAGCTGCCGGTCGGGACGTCCTACGCGGTGTGGGTCGGCATCGGCGCGGTGCTCACCGTCGCGTACGCGATGTGGACCGGGGCGGAGACCGTGTCGGTGGTGAAGGTGTTGCTGCTGCTGGGAATCGTGGGCTGTGTCATCGGGCTGAAGGTGCTGCACTGAGACCGTCGAGCACGATGTCCAACCCCGCGCGGAACTCCTCCGCCGGCGGTACTCCCCTGGCCTGCGCCGCGGTCTCGGCCAGCACCGGGAAGTCCGAAATGGACAGTTCAGCCATCGCGGCGGTACCCGCGCCGGACAGCGGGCCGTAGTACTCGTTCTGCAGCGCGCCGAGCAGGAACGCCACCAGCGTCCGCTGCGCGACCACGCGGCGGCGCCCGGTGAAGCCGGCCTCGGTCAGCACGGCGAGCATCGCCTCGATCCAGCGCAGCGACGCGGGCGCGGCGTGCCGGTGGCGCACCACGAGCGGCACCACCTCGCGGTGCGCGTGGACCGCAGCGTGCATGCGCTCCAGCAGGACCGTGATCCGGGTGCGCCACGGGTCGGGCGGCACCGACAGGTCCAGGTCCGCCAGCACGTGGTCGACGACCAGCACCTCGAGCTCGTCGCGGTCGGCGACGTACCGGTACAGCGACATCGTCGCCATGCCGAGCTCCTTGGCCACGACGCGCATGGTGAGCGCGGCGAGGCCGTCGCGGTCGAGCACCGCGAGCGCGGCGGTCGCGATCCCGGGCCTGGTCAGCGAGCGTGGGCGGGGCACGGGTTGACAGCGTACAAGGCACGCGATAAACCGTAGATGTACGTTGTACGCCTACGTCGGACGGAGTCGCATGCTCACCTCGATCCACGGGACCCCCGTGCCGTTACCCGACCCGGACCGGCTGCTGCACCTGCAGTTCCGGCGCTTCGCCGGCTGCCCGGTGTGCAACCTCCACCTGCGCTCGGTCGCCGCCCGGCACGACGAGATCCGTGCCGCCGGCATCCGCGAGGTGGTGGTCTTCCACTCCACCCGCGAGGAGCTGCTCGAACACGCCGGCGACCTGCCGTTCGACGTCGTCGCCGACCCGGACAAGCACCTCTACCGCCAGTACGGCGTCGGGTCCGCGCCCCGCGCGCTGCTCGACCCGCGCGCCTGGCCCGGCATCGTCCGCGCGATCGCCGCCGGCCTGCGTCACCGCGACCGGACGCCGTCGCTCCGGGTCCACGGCGGGCGGCTCGGACTGCCCGGCGACTTCCTCATCGCGCCCGACGGCCGCACGATCGCCAGCAAGTACGGCGAGCACGCCGACGACCAGTGGTCCGTCGACGACCTGCTCGCCCTCGTCCCCGCGAAGGAGAACCGCCCATGATGACCATCGAACTGTTCCTGCGCGGCCGCGCCGAACACAAGCAGCGCATCGCCGACCGGCTGCTGCACGACCTGATCACCGAGGACAGCGCGCCGGAGTCGGTGCTGGCGGCCGCCCGCGCGCTCACCCACGTGGTCGTGCACGAGCCGCCGGTCTGGGCGACGGGCGGGGCCGACGAGCAGCCCCGCTACCTCGTGCGGCTCACGGTGCCCGGTTCGTGGAACAACAACGAGTTCGGCGCCTACGTCATCCCCCGGATCACCCGGAGCATCGCCGAGTTCGAGGAGGACCCGGACCGGCTGTACCGAGACCCGCACTGCGTCGTGCAGATCGTCGGCCTGCGCGAACACAGCGTCGGCACCCTCGGTCAGGTCACCACGAGCACCGAGATCACCAAGCTGATGACCGAGGAGTTCCGCGCCTCCGGCGAGCACCGGGAGGCCCCCGAGGGCAGCGTGGTCGACCCGGTGTGCGGCATGGCCGTCGACCTCGCGACCGCGACGATCACGGTGACGCACGAGGGAACCACCTACGCGTTCTGCGCCCCGGTGTGCCGCAAGGTGTTCGTCGAGGAGAACGCGATCGGGGCCTAGGAGCGGCCGTTGGTGTCCCGCGTGGACTCGTTGTCGTCCGGGGTGTCGGCCGGGGTGGGCCGGGCGCCGAAGCGGCTGAACACCTTGCCCGCCGCACCCGACACGGCCTCGCCGACGTCGCTGAGCACCTTGGTCAGCGGGTCGGTCGAGTCGGACCAGGATTCCTTGTAGGACCGGCCGGCCGACCGGATGTCGTCCATCATGGAGCTGGCGGGCGCGTCGTCGGCGCGGCGCTGGTAGTCGCCGGCGAGGATCGCGCGGTACTCCTCGGAGGCGGCCCAGCGCTGCAGCTGCGCGGCGCGCACCACGGCGAACGGGTGGCTCATGCTCTCCACGGTCATGAGCTTGAGGATGCTGTCGCGGATGTCGTCGACCTCCTCGTACTCCCTGGCCTGCTGCATGAACTCGGGGATGTCGATGTCGTCCATGCTGGTGCCGCCGGCCATGTACACGTGCTGGCGCAGCGCCGCCGCCGGGTCCTGGCTGCACAGCAGGCCGGCACGGTCGGCGGTCAGCTCGGCCTTGCGGTACCACTCCATCAGCGCGGCGATCACCGCGCGCAGGCCGAGCGCGCCGACCGGCACCCAGTTGACCGTCGCCTGCAGGCGCAGCAGCCGCATCAGCAGCGTGCGCAGGACGTTGTGGCCGGAGAGGATGTGCCCGGTCTCGTGGCCGATCACCACGCGCAGGCTGTCCCGGTCGAGCGCCTCGACCAGGCCCGTGGTGAGCACGATGAACGGCTTGTCGATGCCGATGGCGTACGCGTTGGCCCTCGGGTCGCGGGTCACGTACAGGTCGGGCACGGTGTCCAGGTCGAGGGTCTCGGCGCAGTCCACGCGCATCCGGTTGATCCGCGGGTACTGCTTCTCGCTCACCCGGATCGCCGACGCCACCGCGAACAGGCGCTCGGCGCGCTCGTTCCACATCCCGGCGACCGCCTTCAGCACGGACGACACGCCGGGCACCGCGCGCAGCGTCGCCATCGCGCCCCGGTCGGCCGGGTGCTCGTAGGCCCTCGGGCTGATCCCCGGGAACCGCACCCGGGTCGTCGGCTCCAGCTCGTCGCCGCCACTCACGTTCTCGGACACCTGCACCACTCCCTCGGTCCCCGCCCAGGGTAGGCGCGATCCGCTCCGGGCGGGGCGATCCCGGGAAGACTAGGGTGGACGGGGCCCAGAACGATCATCCCCGGGAGACGAACCGATGAGCCTCGAGCGTCCCGTCGCGCCTGACCCCTACCAGCTCCTGCCGGCCACCGGCACGTTCACGGTGACCTCGACCGACGTGCAGGACGGCCAGCCGCTGCCGATGAGCGCCGTGCACGACAGCGCGGGCGGGCGGAACACCTCGCCGCAGCTGTCGTGGTCCGGGGCCCCGGAGGGCACCAGGAGCTTCGTCGTCACCTGCTTCGACCCGGACGCGCCCATCCCCGGCGGCTTCTGGCACTGGATCGCGGTGAACCTGCCGGCCTCGACCACCGGGCTGCCCGCGGACGCCGGGGCAGACGACGCGAGCCTGCCCGGCGACGCGTTCCACGTGCGCAACGACATGTCCGCCCGCGCCTACGCCGGTGCCGCTCCCCCGCAGGGCGACCAGGTGCACCGGTACTACTTCGTCGTGCACGCGGTCGACGTGGACGCCCTCGAGGTCGACGGTGACGCCTCGGCCGCCGTGGTGAGCTTCAACCTGGCGTTCCACACGCTGGCCCGGGCGATCATCACGCCGACGTACCGGCACTGAGCCCGCGGATGGCGGACTTCGACCTGGTCATCGTCGGCACCGGGTCCGGCAACTCGATCCTCGACGGGCGCTTCGCCGACTGGCGGGTGGCGATCGTCGAGCGCGGCACCTTCGGCGGCACGTGCCTGAACGTGGGCTGCATCCCGACGAAAATGTTCGTGCACACCGCCGAGCTGGCGGCCGCTCCGGCGGCCGGCGCGAAGCTCGGCGTGGACGCGGAGCTGCGGGGCGTGCGGTGGGCCGACGTGCGGGACCGGATCTTCGGCCGAATCGACCCGATCGCCGCGGGCGGGCGCGAGTACCGGACCGCGCACGCCGACAACGACAACGTCACCGTGTTCGAGGGGACGGCGCGGTTCACCGGCCCGCACGAGCTGGACGTCGCGCTGTCCGACGGGAACCGGACGTCGATCACGGCGGACCGGGTCGTCCTGGCGGCCGGGGGTCGCCCGGTCGTGCCGGACGGTCTCGAGGACGTGCCGTTCCACACCAGCGACACGGTCATGCGCCTCGACGAGCTGCCGCGGCGGATGGTGATCGTCGGCACCGGGTTCGTGGCGGCGGAGTTCGCGCACGTGTTCTCGTCGTTCGGCGTGGACGTGACCGTGCTCGGCCGGTCCGGGGCGATGCTGCGGCACGAGGACGCCGACATCAGCGCCCGGTTCACCGAGCTGGCGCGCCGGCGCTGGGACCTGCGCCTGGACAGCACCGTGGCGAGCGCGGCGCGGGGGCCGGGCGGCATCCGGGTCGACCTGACCGACGGCTCCTCGGTGGAGACCGACCTGGTGCTGGTGGCGATCGGCCGCACGCCGAACTCCGACCTGCTGGACCTGCCGGCGGCGGGCGTGTCGGTGACGACCAGCGGGCACGTGGTGGTCGACAAGACCCAGCGCACGACCGCGGCGCACGTGTGGGCGCTGGGCGACCTCGCGTCGCCGTTCGAGCTCAAGCACGTGGCGAACCACGAGGCACGGGTCGTGCAGCACAACCTGCTCCACCCGGACGCGCCGATCGAGGCCGACCACCGGTTCGTGCCGCACGCGGTGTTCAGCTCGCCGCAGGTCGCCGCGGTGGGGCTGACCGAGCGGGAGGCGCGGGCGCAGAACGTCAAGTACGTGACGGCGACCCAGGAGTACGCCGGCATCGCCTACGGCTGGGCGATGGAGGACACCACGGGGTTCGCGAAGCTGCTGGCCGACCCGTCCACCGGGCAGCTGCTCGGCGCGCACATCATCGGCCCGCAGGCGTCGACGCTGATCCAACCGCTGATCCAGGCGATGAGCTTCGGGCTGGACGCGCGGAGCATGGCCCACGGCCAGTACTGGATCCACCCGGCCATGCCGGAGCTGATCGAGAACGCGCTACTGAACCTGCCGCTGGACTGAGAGGGTCGGCAGCCTCGGCGCGCCCTGCTCGACGAGGCGGGTCACGGCGTCGGTGTCGAGGTGCTCGGCGACCAGGTCGGCCAGCAGGTCCAGCTGGGCGTCGCGGAGCCGGTCGACCTCGGTGTCGGGCGCCGGGGTGAACCCTGGGCGGCCCGCGTGGTCGGCCGCCCAGGCCAGGAGCCGGCGGCGGAACGCGTCGTTGTCGAGCAGGCCGTGCCAGTGGGTGGCGGCGACCGGGCCGGTCAGGGCGCCTTCCGGGGTGCCGGACACGTCGACCAGCGGGGGCACGTCACCGCGGCGGGTGACCTGGCCGTGGTGGATCTCGTAGCCCGTGACGGGCTCGCCCAGCGCGGTGCCGGCCGGGCGGGCGAGGGTCTTGGTGCGGGCGAAGGTCACGTCGAGGTCGAGCAGGCCCAGGCCGGGGACGGTGCCCGCGGCCGACTCGACCTCGTCGGTGATGGTGCCCGCCAGCATCTGGTAGCCGCCGCAGATCGCGAGCAGCGGGCGGCCGGCGCGGACGTGGGAGACGAGCGCGCGGTCCAGCCCCCGGTCGCGGAGCCAGCGCAGGTCGTCGACCGTGGACTTGGTGCCGGGCAGTACGACCAGGTCGGCGTCGGGCAGGCGTGACGGATCGGTGACGAAGCGGACCGACACCCCCGGCTCGCAGGCCAGGGCCTCCACGTCGGTCGCGTTGGAGATCCGGGGCAGGCGGACCACGGCGACGCGCAGCCACTGGTCGCCCGCGGGCGGTGTGGGCCGGCCGACCACGCCGTCGGCGGCATAGGACAGGGAGTCCTCCGCCTCCAGCCACAGGTCCGGGTGCCACGGCAGCACGCCGAGGACGGGCCGGCCGGTCAGCTCGGTCAGCCGCCGCAGGCCGGGTTCGAGCAGGGTCGGATCGCCGCGGAACTTGTTGACCGCGAACGCGGAGATCAGAGCCTGGTCGGCGGGGTCGAGGATGGCGAGCGTGCCGAACAGGTGCGCGAGGACACCGCCGCGGTCGATGTCGCCGACCACCAGCACCGGCAGGTTCGCCGCGCGGGCCAGGCCCAGGTTCGCGATGTCGCCGGCGCGCAGGTTGACCTCCGCCGGGGAACCGGCGCCCTCGCAGACCACGACGTCGAACTCGGCGCGCAGACCGTCCAGGGTGGACAGCACGATGTCGTGCAGAGCGGCCCGGCGGTCCCGGTACGACAGCGCGGTCGCGTGGCCGACGGCTTCACCCAGCACGACGACCTGGGAGCTGTGGTCGGCGCCCGGCTTGAGCAACACCGGGTTGAACCGGACGCTGGGCTCCAGGCCGCAGGCGGCGGCCTGCATCGCCTGCGCGCGGCCGATCTCGCCGCCGTCGGGGGTCACCGCGGAGTTGTTCGACATGTTCTGCGCCTTGAACGGCGCCACCCGCACACCACGCCGCGCGAGCCACCGGCACAGGCCCGCGACCAGGACGCTCTTGCCCGCGTCCGACGACGTGCCGGCGATCAACAACGCTCCTCGCATGTCTGCCATCATCGCGGGCATGCGCGCGTCCCCGATCACGGCCGTCCTGGTGCACAGCCCGTTCCTCGGCCCGGCGAGCCTGCGCCCGCTGGCGGACGCGTTGGCCGCGCACGGGCATCCGGCGCTGCTGCTGGACCTGCGACCGAGCGTGGTCGCGCCGCCGGTGCACCAGGTGCTGCTCGGGGCGTTCGCCGACGCGATGAGCGAGGAGGAGCTGGCCGGCGAGGTGGTGCTGATCGGGCACAGCGGCGCGGGTCCGCTGCTGCCGGCGTTCGCCGACGCGCTGGAGGACACGGTGACCGGGCTGGTGTTCGTCGACGCCGGGCTGCCGACACCGGGCCGGAGCTGGCGGGACACCGTGCCGGCCGAGCTGTACACGCGGCTGAAGGGGATGGCGCGGGAGGGCCAGCTCCCCCGCTGGCACCGCTGGTTCGAGCCCGACCCGCTGGTCGAGCTGGTGGCCGACGCCGAGCTGCGGGCCGAGATCGCCGACGAGGCCCCGGAGGTGCCGGTCGCGTTCCTCAAGGAGCCGCGCCCGGACGTGACGTGGTCGGGCCCGGCGGGCTACGTCGCGCTGTCCGAGCCCTACGCGGACGACGCCGACGCGGCGGCCGGACTGGGCTGGCCGGTGCGACGGCTGGGCACGCACCACCTGGCGCCGGCCAGCGACCCGGAACCGGTCGCCGGCGCGGTGCTGGCGGTGCTGGCGGAGTTGCTCAGGGCAGGGTGAGGATCTCGGCGCCCTGGTCGGTGACCACCATGGTGTGCTCGAACTGGGCGGTCCAGCTCTTGTCCTTGGTGGTGACCGTCCAGTTGTCGTCCCAGATGTCGTAGTCGATGCCACCCAGGGTGATCATCGGCTCGATCGTGAAGGTCATGCCCTTCTCGATCACCGTGTCGACGCTGGGCTCCTCGTAGTGCAGGATCACCAGGCCGCTGTGGAACGCCCGGGCGATGCCGTGCCCGGTGAAGTCCCGCACCACGCCGTAGCCGAACCGCTTGGCGTAGGCCTCGATGACCCGGCCGATCACGTTCAGCGCGCGGCCGGGGCGCACCGCCTTGATCGCGCGCATGGTCGCCTCGTGGGTGCGCTCCACCAGCAGCCGCACGTCCTCGGCCACGTCACCGGCGAGGAACGTCGCGTTCGTGTCGCCGTGGACGCCGCCGATGTAGGCGGTCACGTCGATGTTGACGATGTCGCCGTCCTCGATCCGGGTCGAGTCCGGGATGCCGTGGCAGATCACCTCGTTGAGCGAGGTGCAGCACGACTTGGGGAAGCCCCGGTAGCCGAGGGTGGACGGGTAGGCGCCGTGGTCGAGCAGGAACTCGTGCACGACGGCGTCGACGTCGTCGGTCAGCGCGCCCGGCTTGACGGCCTTGCCGCCCTCCTGCAGCGCCTGCGCCGCGATCCGCCCGGCCACCCGCATGGCCTCGATCGTCTCGTCGGTCTGCACCCACGGCTCGGTGTTCCGCTTCGGTGCCGGCTTGCCGACGTACTCGGGGCGCTCGATGGACGACGGGACCTGGCGGCGTGGGGTCTGGACGCCGGGCCGCAGGGGTGCACGTACGGGCATGACTCCACCCTACGACGCCACCGTGGGAGCCGATTACCGCAGCCCGCCGAGGAAGCGCGCGGCGGCCGCCACCGCCTTGGCCGAGGTGCCCGCGTCGGTGAGCAGCACGGCGAACGCCAGGTCACCGCGGTAGCCCGCGTACCAGCCGTGCGCGTGGGTGCCGTCGCCGAACTGGGCGGTGCCGGTCTTGCCCCGCACGTCCGGGTAGGCGGCCAGCGCGGGGGTGCGCTGGGTGACCTCGTGCATCATCGCGCGCACCGACTTCAGGACGGCCGGGTCGACGGGCTCCGGGTCGGGGGTGTCGCTCTCGGTGGTGGAGCCGGCCAGCAGGGTCGGCGTCGGCATGGTCCCGGACGCCACGGTCGAGGCGACCAGCGCCATGCCGAACGGGCTGGCCAGCACCTCACCCTGGCCGATCGCGGCCGCGGCCCGCGCCACGGTGTCGGTGGCGGGCGGCACCGAGCCGGTGATGGTGGTCGCGCCGCGCAGGACGAAGTCGGCGCCGAGACCGAGGCGGCGGGCGACGTCGGTCAGCGCCGAGGGGTCCAGCTCCGTGGCCAGGCGCGCGAACGTGGTGTTGCAGGAGAACGCGAACGCGCTGTGCAGGGGGATCGTGCCCTTGTCGAACCGGCCGGCGTTCGGGATCTCCCGGCCCTCGACGGTGACCGTGGCCGGGCAGCCCACCCGCTGGTCGGCGCGTACCTTGCCGGCCTCGATCGCGGCGATGGTGGTGACGATCTTGAACGTCGAGCCGGGTGGGTAGCGGCCGGTCAGCGCGACCGGGCCCTGCTTGTCGGCCACCGGGTTCTGCGCCACCGCGAGCAGCTCGCCGGTGGAGGCCTTCATCGCGACGATCATGGCCGCGGTCCGCTCCCCCGCGATGGCCCGCTGGGCCGCGTTCTGCACGTCCAGGCTCAGCGTCACGCGCGCCGCCTCCGCCGGGTCGGCCGCCTCCGCGTGCAGCTCGGCCACCTCGGCGCCGGACGCGTCGGTGGTGTAGACCCGCCAGCCGGCCTGGCCGGTCAGCTCGTCCTCGACGGTCTCGCGGACGCCGGGCAGCACGGTGGGCGCGAGCTTCTTGTCCGTGGCGAGCAGCCGGGGGGCCGAGGTGAACCGCACGCCGGGCAGGTCGTAGATCCGCGGCTTCACCAGCTCGTAGTCCGCCGAGCGCAGTGCGACGACCTGGTAGGGCACGTCGGGGTTCTCCGTCGCCGCCTTCGCCGCGCCGTCCAGGATCGTCTTGCGGGTGATCGACCGGTCGAACGCGGAC
>DATABL010000264.1:0-17617 GCA_036259595.1 Actinophytocola sp. | reverse complement strand
CCTCGGCCGCCGCCCGGCGCGCACGCGGAGCAGGACGGAGTCGCCCGGCTACGCGTTGTCATCTACTCAAGGTAGGTTACTCGTGGTAAGTTCGGGCCGCTGACGCTCTTCGAGGAGGCGGGATGTTCGGCCGGGAACGGGACGTGCGGGGCAAAGTCGTACTGATCACGGGCGCGGCGCGGGGCATCGGCGCCGGCGTCGCCCGCGACCTCGCGCGCAGGGGCGCGACGGTCGCACTCGTCGGCCTCGAGGCCGAGGAGCTGGCGACGGTCGCCGCCGAGTGCGGCCGGGACGCCGGCTCCTGGGAGGCCGACGTGACCAGCTGGGACGACCTGGAGCGCGCGGTCGCCGCGATCGCGCAGCGGTACGGCCGGATCGACGCGGTACTCGCGAACGCGGGCATCGCCGCCACCGGGTTCACCCGCTCGATCGACCCGAAGGCGTTCGAGCGGGTGATCGAGGTCGACCTGCTCGGTGTGTGGCGCACCGTGCGGGTGACGCTGCCGCACCTGGTCGAGAGCCGCGGCTACCTGTTGCTGGTGTCCTCGGCGGCGGCGATCGTGCACATCCCGGGCAACGCGGCGTACTCGGCGGCCAAGGCCGGCGTGGAGGCGCTCGCGAACGCGCTGCGCGCGGAGGTCCGGCACCTGGGTGTCGACGTCGGCGTGGTGCACCCGACCTGGATCGCGACCGACATGGTCGACAGCGCCGACCAGCACCCCGTGTTCGGCGCGATCCGCCGGACCCAGCGGGGCCCGCTGGGCAAGAAGTACCCGCTGTCGGTGGCCGTCGACCTGATCAGCGCGGGTGTCCGCTCGCGGGCGCGGGCGGTGCACGTGCCCGGCTGGGTCGGCGCGCTGAAGCTGGTCCGCGCGCTGCTGCCCCGGGCCGTGGAGCTGGTGTCGCGCCGGATCGTCCCGGACGCCGACCGGGCCGCGCTGGCCGACATCGAGGAGCGTGGGTCGGAGGAGGCCAGCATGGTCGGGCCCGGTGCGCGCGCGGCGGCCAGGAGCGCGGCCGAGCGGTAGCCTCGCGCGCAGCCGATCACGGGAGGCGCGGATGTCGCGGCGGGCACAGATCACGATGACACCGGAGGAGGTCGTGGCCTTCCTCGCGGAGGGCACGGTCGCCAACGTCGCGACGATCGGCCCGAACGGCCGGCCGCATCTGGTGCCGCTCTGGTACGTGCCGCGCGGCGACCTCGTCGAGACCTGGACCTACGGCACCTCGCAGAAGGCCAAGAACCTGCGCCGGCTGCCGCAGGCCACGGTGCTGGTCGAGGCCGGCGAGAGCTACGACCAGCTGCGCGGCGTGTCGATGGAGTGCGATGTCGAGCTGGTCGAGGACACCGAGCGGGTGGCCCGGATCGGGGCCGAGCTGATGCGCCGGTACAACGCGAACGAGCAGGTCGCCACAGCGGCGACCCAGTTCGTACGGGTGCAGGCACGCAAGCGGATCGGGCTGGTGTTCCGGCCGACCGGGGTGGTCAGCTGGGACCACCGCAAGCTAGGCGGAACCTACTGAGCCGAGCACGACCTTCCACTCGTGGATCCGCCGCGCCGCGGCGACGCCCTCGGTCGTGTACGGGTCCTCGTCGAGCAGCCGGTCGAGCTCGGCCCGGTCGGCGACCCGGTAGATGGCGAACCCGGCGGAGTCGTCGGCCCACGGCCCCGCGGCGGCGACCGTGCCCTGCTCGACGAGCCGGGCCAGGTACTCCCGGTGCCGAGGACGGGCGGCGGCGAGCGCGTCGCGGTCGTCGGTGTAGGTGGTCTCGACGGTGAAGCAGGCCATGGCGTGCACGGTACTGGCGGTGTTCGGGGGTTCCCGGCACCGGTAGGTTTGCCTTCGTGGCAGGGGACCAGGGCGGCGAGCGCAGCGCCGAGCGGAGTGTCGAGCGCACGCTCGGCCACCTGCGGGCGATCGACACCGGAAGCTTCGCGGTGCCCGGCCGGGAGCCGGCGCCGCTGACGCTGGAGGACCTGTACCGGACGCACCGGATGCGGCTGGTGCGCCTGGCCGTGCTGCTGGTCGACGAGCCCGCGACGGCCGAGGACGTGGTGCAGGAGGCGTTCACCGGCCTGCACCGCAACTGGGGCAACCTGCGCGACGCCGCGGCGGCGGTCGGCTACCTGCGCACGGCGGTGGTGAACGGCTCCCGCAGCGTCCTGCGGCGGCGGAAGACCGCGCGTGAGTACACCCCGCCGCACCAGGTGAACGCCCGGTCCGCGGAGAGCCTGGCGATGCTGACCGCGGAGCACCAGTCGGTGGTGCGGGCGCTGTCGAAGCTACCGCCGCGGCAGCGCGAGGTGCTGGTGCTGCGGTACTACGGCGACCTGTCGGAGGCGGACATCGCCGAAGCGGCCGGGATCTCGAAGGGCACGGTCAAGTCGACCGCGAGCCGGGCGCTGGACGCCCTGCAGAAGATCATGGCCGCCCCGAGCTGAGTGCCGGCACGTGCCCGGTCAGCTGTTCCTTTTCGGTGAACGGCGCCTGCTCGAGGAAGGGTAAGCCGAGCCGGGTGACCGCGTGCTCCAACTCCGCCGCGGCCTCGGGGGCTGGAGTCGGGATGGTCGCGAACGCCTGAACCGGTCCGGCCGACCGGCGACGATCTCGGCCAGCGCCGCGCCGTGCCAGCGATAACGTTCAACTCGTATCGCCGATACATGTTACCGGTAGACAAGCTTGACTGGTACTTTGTGAATCGTCCCCGACCAGACGAGAGCCGCTATGGTATAGACCAATAGTGTTGGCGGCGGTTCAAGGGGTGTGGCAATGACTTCCCAGCTCATCACCGGGGGGCGGGTCGCGACGTCGGACGGCGTGCTCGATCCCGGTTGGGTGCTCGTGGAGGGCGGCGTGATCAGCGCCGTCGGCAGCGGGGCGCCGCCGGTCGTGGACGCGGTGGTCACCGACGCCGGCGGGCAGTGGGTGGTGCCGGGGTTCGTCGACATCCACTGTCACGGCGGCGGCGGTGCGGCGTTCACCAGCACCGATCCGGCCGACGTGCGGCATGCCGTCCTCGCGCACCGGCGGCACGGGACGACGACCATGCTCGCCAGTCTCGTCTCACGGCCCGTTCCGGAGCTGGTCGAGCAGGTCGCGGCGTTGCGGGAGCTGACCGAGGACGGGCTGCTCGCCGGGATCCACCTCGAAGGCCCGTTCCTGTCCGCCGCCCGCTGCGGGGCGCACGACCCGGCCGTCCTGCGCGCGCCGGACGCGCCGTCGGTGGACGCGCTGCTCGCCGCCGGGAAGGGCGCGCTCCGGATGGTCACCGTCGCGCCCGAGCTCGACGGGGCCGTGCCGGCGGTGAAACGGCTGGTCGACGCCGGGGTGATCGCCGCCGTCGGGCACACCGACGCGCTCGCCGAGGACGTCGTGCCGGCCGTCGACGCCGGGGCGAGCGTGGCCACGCACCTGTTCAACGGGATGCGGCCGCTGCACCACCGCGAACCCGGCCCCATCGGCACGCTGCTCGACGACGAGCGGGTCACGGTCGAGCTCATCTGCGACCTCGTGCACCTGCACCCGACCGTCGTCCGGCTCGCGGCGCGACACGCCGGCACGGGCCGGACCGTGCTGATCACGGACGCCATCTCGGCCACCGGCGCGGGCGACGGCGTGTACGACATCGGCGGGCTCGAGGTCCGGGTCGACAACGGGATCCCGACGCTCGCCGGGGGCGGGTCGCTCGCGGGCAGCACGCTCACCATGGACGCCGCCTTCCGCAACCTGGTGCAGGGCTGCGGGCTCGGCGTCCTGGAGGCCGTCAACGCCGCGTGCACCCGGCCGGCGGAGCTCCTCGGGCTCGGCGACACCACCGGGCGGATCGCCCCCGGACTCGCCGGTGACCTCGTGCTGCTCGA
The DNA here is from genome assembly GCA_036259595.1 of Actinophytocola sp. Classification (GTDB taxonomy): domain Bacteria; phylum Actinomycetota; class Actinomycetes; order Mycobacteriales; family Pseudonocardiaceae; genus Actinophytocola. The sequence continues at coordinate 13,754 of DATABL010000264.1, read as the reverse complement.
CGACACGCTCCACGCGCACGCCGTCCTCCACCGCGGCGAGTGGGTACCGTCGAAGGCGTGACCGACGACCCGGAACGACTGGTCGCCGAGGCGCTGCGGGCGCACGCGGCACGCACGCCGCTGCCGGCGCCCGCCGCCGAGCCCGAGGAGGGCACCAGCCCGGTGCTCGGCAGCTACGGGCTGCTCTCCGGTTCGGGGGTCACGCTCCCGCGCGAACCCGAGCCGACGCTGCGCGCCCCCGCGGCCGCCGAGCAGACCAGCCGGGTCGAGCCGGAGGGGAGCATCGCGGTCGGGTGGATCGTCCTGCTCGCCCTGCTACTCGGCCTCGCGGCCGGCGCGGTCGTCGGACTGCTCACCCTTCTATAACGATATATAGCGCTTTGGGTACCTTGTGCGGTGTGACGATTGCCGCCGCCTCCGCCAACGTGATGTCGATCATGCCGTCCTGGCTTGATCCCGAGACGATCCTGCGGGGGCTCGGACCGTTCCTGCTGCCGGGCCTGTGCCTGATCATCTTCGCCGAGTGCGGGCTGCTGATCGGCTTCTTCCTGCCCGGCGACTCGCTGCTGTTCACGGCGGGGATGTTCGCGGCCAGCGGCATCATCGATGCCGACCTGTGGCTGGTGTGCGTGCTGCTCACGGTGTGCGCGTTCATCGGCAACGTGTGCGGCTACTGGATCGGACTGAAGGCCGGACCGGCGCTGTTCAGCAAACAGGACTCCAAGCTGTTCAAGCAGGAGTACGTCGACAAGACGCACGAGTTCTTCGAGAAGTACGGCGCCCGCGCGATCATCCTGGCCCGCTTCGTGCCGATCGTGCGCACGTTCATCACCGCCATCGCCGGGGTCGGCCGGATGGACCCGAAGAAGTACTTCACCTACTCGGCCATCGGCGGCGTGCTCTGGGCGACCGGCGTGACCCTGCTCGGCGCGGCGCTCGGCCAGATCCCGTTCGTGCACGAGAACATCGAGGCGATGCTGATCCTGATCGTGGTGATCTCGATCCTCCCGATCGTCTACGAGGTCATCAAGGCACGCCGGGAGAAGAAGAAGCTCGCCGAGGCCGCGATCGAGACGGCCGCCGAGACGACGACCGAGATCACCAAGCTCTAGAACATCGACCCGGGGTTGAACAGGTTCCCCGGGTCGAGCGCCGCCTTGATCGCACGGTGCGTACGCACCCCGACCGGGCCGATCTCGCGCGCCAGCCACTCGCGCTTGATCTTGCCGATGCCGTGCTCGCCGGTGACCGTGCCGCCCAGCGACAGGCCGAGCGCGAGGATGTCGTGGAACGCCTGGGTGGCGCGGGCGAACTCGTCCTCCGACGACGCGTCGTAGATGATCGTCGGGTGCATGTTGCCGTCGCCGGCGTGCCCGACGACCGCGACCTTCAGCCCGACCTCCGCGCTGACCCGCTCGCAGCCCGCGATCAGGTCGGCGATCCTCGTCCGCGGCACGCACACGTCGTCGGTCATCCAGGTGCCGTACTCCTCCAGCGCCATCAGCACCGCGCGCCGGGCGGCCAGCAGCATCGAGCCCTCGGCCGGGTCGAACGTCGAGTGCACCAGGTCAGCCCCGGCGTCCTGGCAGACCTGCTCGATCGCGGTCAGCTCGCGCCGCGCCTGCTCCCCGCCCGAGTCCGACTGGCACAGCAGCAGCGCCGCGCAGCCCGACCCCGCGCCCAGCTCGGTCTTCAGGTGCGCCTCGACCGCCTCGATCGACGTCGAGTCCATGATCTCCATCAGCGACGGCACGACGCCCTCGCGCACCACCCGGCTCACCGCGGCGCCCGCGGCCGCCACCGACGAGAACGCGGCCACCAGCGTGCCGGGGGCCTGGGGCAGCGGCCGCAGCGCGAGCGTCGCCTGGGTGATCACGCCGAGCGTTCCCTCGCTGCCGATGAACAGCTTCGTCAGGTCGTAGCCGGCGACGCCCTTGACCGTCCGCCGGCCGGTGCGCAGCAGCTCGCCGTCGGCCAGCACGACCTCCAGGCCCAGCACCGAGTCCGTGGTGACGCCGTACTTCACGCAGCACAGCCCGCCCGCGTTCGTGGACAGGTTGCCGCCGATCGTGCACCAGTCGTAGCTCGACGGGTCGGGCGGGTAGAACAGCCCGTGCTTCTCCACCGCGCCGCGCAGCTCCAGGTTCACCACGCCCGGCTGCACCACGGCGAGCCGGTTGTCCGGGTCGACCTCGACGATCTCGTTCATCCGGGTGGTGACCAGCACGACGCACCCGTCGATGGCGTTCGCCGCGCCGGACAGCCCGCTGCCCGCGCCGCGCGGCACGATCGGCACCTCCGCGGCCGCGCACGCCCGCACCACGGCCTGCACCTCGGCGGCACTGCCCGGCAGCACGACGGCCAGCGGGGTGCCGTAGGGGGCCAGCGGCATCATGTCGCGGCGGTAGCTGTCGGTGACGTCCGGGTCGACGAGCACCGCGTCCTTGCCCAGCGCGTCGGTCAGGGTCGCCAGCAAACCGGTGTCGGTGCGCACGTTCTCAACCGTACGACACTTGAGACTTTAGTAGGACCTCCCATCATCTACCGTTGATGTTGAAACGTCACCGGTGACGGGAGGTGGGCCTGTTGGCACCGCCGTACCCCGTGCCGACCACACCGAGCGTGCAGAGCAGGGCGCTGGCCCAACTGCTCGCGGGCGGCCTGCGCCCGCTCGGCGACCGGCTGCCCATCACCCGCAACCCCGCCCTCCAGGTGGTCCGCGAGGCGTTCGACACGGTCGGCCTGACCCCGCTCCCGCGCGGCACCCGGGTCACCGCGGTCGCCGACGGAGACGTGCGCGGCTCGTGGGTCACCGGCCGCGGCGCCGGCCGGGCCGCCGGGATCGTGCTGTACCTGCACGGCGGCGGCTTCGCGTTCGGCTCCCCGCGCACCCACCGCCACCTCGCCGCCGCGCTGTCCGCCGCGACCGGACGGCCCACGTTCCTGCTCGACTACCGGCGCGCGCCCGAGCACCCGTTCCCGGCCGCCGCCGACGACGCGCTCGCCGCCTACCGCTGGCTGCTCTCCGCCGGGTACGGGCCGGAGGAGATCGTCGTGATGGGCGACTCGGCCGGCGGGCACCTGGCCTCGGGCCTGCTCGCCGACCTGTCCCGCCGGCGGCTCCCGATGCCCGCGGCCGGGGTGCTGTTCTCCCCGTTCCTCGACCTGACCGGCGCCGAGCTCGACGACCGGGACACCGTGCGGCGCGACCCGTTCGTGCCGCCGGAGCGGGCGCGGGAGTGCGGGCGCGTCTACGCGGGCCGGCACGGGCCCGACCACCGCCGGCTCGACGTGCTGCGCGCGCCCAAGCGGCGCTGGCCACCGGTGCTGATCCAGGTCGGGGACACCGAGTGCCTGCTCGGCGACTCGGAGCGGATGGCGGAGAGCCTGCGGGCCGCGGGCGGGGCGTGCGAGCTGCAGGTGTGGCCGGGGCAGGTACACGTGTTCCCGGCGTTCTACCCGCTGCTCCCCGAGGGCCGCTCGGCGATCCGCTACGTGGGCGAGTACGTGCGCGCGAGCGAGGCGACACGCGCGGCGGCGTGAGTGATACCTACCACACCGGGCCGGCGAATGGCGGGCGATAGGTCCGGTTCCCCCGGTGCGGGCCAAATCGGACACGTAGGCTACGCATCGTGTCCATGGACCTTGCCGAGACGAGCGCGCTGGCGACCGGCGTGCTCGAATCGGCGGGTCCGGTCATGGTGTGGATCATCGTGCTCGGGTTCGTGTTCACCGAGTGCGCCTTCATCGTCGGGCTGTTCCTGCCCGGCGACTCGCTGCTGTTCGCCGCCGGTGTGGTGCTCGCCCAGCACGACCACGAGGCACACGCCTGGCTGCTGTCGATCGCCGCGACGGTCACCGCCGTGGTCGGCAACATGGTCGGCTACTACGTCGGGCACAAGACCGGCAACGCGCTGATCGCGCGGCGCGGCGGCAGGGTGCTCAACCGCGAGAACCTGGCCCGGGCCAGGGACTTCCTGGACCGCCGCGGGTTCTGGGCGATCGTGCTCGCCCGGTGGATCCCGTGGGTTCGCACGCTCGCGCCGCTCATCGCCGGCGCGGCCAACATGGACCGGCGGCGGTTCGTGCTGGCCACCTCCGTCGGCGGCGTCGCGTGGGTGCCGACGCTGGTCCTGGTCGGCTACTACGCGGCCGGCATCATCGACGGCCTGCCGTGGCTGAAGGCGGTCGCGCTCTGGGGCAGCATCGCGTTCTTCGTGGTCGGCACCGTGTGGGGCGTGCTGCGCTACCGCCAGGAGATGCACCGCCCGGTCGACGCGGAGCCGGTGAGCGCCAGCACCGGGGACTGAGGATCTGGGTCTCGGCCTGCAAAAGATCCAGTAACGGCCGTCTTATCGTCACCCCGCTGGGGCACTATGTCGGAGGCGGCCCGCCCCCACCGGGCCCCGGAAGGACTGTGATGCCCACGTTGACCGGCGTTCACCATGTCGCGCTCACCGTGACCGACGTCGACCGCAGCGAGCCGTGGTACGAGCGGGTGCTCGACTTCGAGACCATCGGCCGCGACGACGACGAGACCACCGGCCTGCGCAGGGTGTACTTACGCGGGCCCGGCTTCGGTATCACGCTGACCCTGGTGCAGCACCCCGACGCGGACCGCAGCCTCTTCGACGAGCGCCGGCCGGGCCTGGACCACCTGTCGTTCAGCGTGCCGAACAACGCGTGCCTGCGGGAGTGGACCGACCGCCTCACCGAGCACGGGGTGACCTTCTCCCCGATCACCGAGGAGCAGTCCGCCCCCGGCACCAAGGTCATCGCCCTACGCGACCCGGACGGCATCCAACTGGTGCTCTGGGCCCGCCAGGTTTAGTACCCGCCGCTGATCGGGAGCACTGCGCCGGTGACGAAGGACGCCGCCGGGGAGAGCAGCCACAGGATGCCCTCGGCGATCTCCTCCGGGCGGCCGGCGCGGCGCATCGGGATCATCGGGGCGCGGCGGGCGACCCGGTCGGGCAGGCCGACGGCGGCGTGCAGGCCGGTCTCCACCAGGCCGGGCGCGACGGCGTTGACCCGCACGCCCTCGTCGCCGACCTCCAGCGCGAGGCCGTGCGTCATCGACTCGACGGCGGCCTTGCTGGCGGCGTAGTGCACCCACTCGCCCGGCGACCCGCGCTCGGCCGCCGTCGACGACACGGTCACCACCGCGCCGCCCCGACCGCCGTGCCGGGTCGACATCCGCCGCACGGCCTCGCGGGCGCACAGGAACACGCCGAGCACATTGACCTCGAGCACCCGCCGCACCGTGGCGGCGTCCTGCTCGTCGAGCCGGCCCGCGGCGCCCACGATCCCGGCGTTGGCGACCACCCCGCCGAGCGGTCCGAGCTCGGCGGCCGCGTCGAACAGTCGGGCGACGTCGGCCTCGTCGGCGACGTCCCCGCCGACCGCGATCGCGCGCCCGCCGGCCGCCTCGACCTCGTCGGCCACCGCCCGCGCGGCGGTCCCGTCGGAGGCGTAGCCGACCACCACCGACCAACCCCGGGCCGCCGCCAGCCGGCACACCGACGCCCCGATCCCCCGGCTCCCGCCGGTCACGATCATCACTGTCACGTGCTGGAACCTAGCCGCTCCAGCATCGCCGCCGCCTCCAGCACCATCCAACCCGACAGTTGCACCGACAGGTCCCGCTCCACCCGCCGGGTACGAGCCGAGTGGGGCACGTCCGCCGGCCGCGCCCACTCCGGCCCGAACAGCGGCCCGCCGCGGGCGAGCCCCCGGTTGCGCCACGCCGCCTGCGCCGAGGCCACCACGATCCGGGCCGCCACCGGGCCCGCGTCGGAACCCAGCGCCGGCAGCCGGGTCGCGGCCAGCGCCAGGTAGCGGGCCAGGATCCCGGCGAACAGACCGCCGTCCCCGCCGCCGCGCCCGCGCAGCACGTCGTGGTCGACCAGGTGCACGGCGACCGCCCGGATCGTCCGCTCCGCGCGGTGCACCCACACCCCGGACGTGTCGCCGGCGGCGAGCTCCACGCAGGCGCCGAGGAACACGCCCTGGCAGTAGGTGTAGACGGTCCGCACGACGTCGCGCACCGAGCCGTCCGGGTCGACGTAGAGCCCGTCCCAGAGCAGCCCGGTCTCCGGGTCGACCAGCAGCTGCTCCATCCACTCGGTCATCGACCTGGCCCGCTGGCGGTCGGTCCGCTCGCCGCCCAGCGCCGCCCAGCGGGCGAACAGGATCGCGGCGGGCCCGTTGGCCGGCACGTTCTTGAAGTCGTCGCCCCGCCGCCACCAGATGCCGCCGCCCGCGTGGTCGGTCCAGCCCTCCCGCAGCTGGGCGGCGATCGCGGTCAGCGGGACTTCGACCGGGACCTGCTCGCACTCGTGCGCGCGCAGCAGCGCGAGGCCCAGCCAGGCGACGTCGTCGTAGTAGGCGTTGGTCCAGGAGCCGTTGCGCAGCCGGATGCCGCGCACGAGGCGGTGGATGGTCGCGGCCCGACCGGGGTGCGGGTGGCGCTGCTGGGCGTCGACCAGGCAGTCCAGCAGGTGTGCCTGCCACCAGTAGTTCCAGTGCGTGTGCAGCCGGTGACGGGGGGACGGCGGCCAGGCGGCGGCGCCGAGGCGGGTGCCGGGCAGCGCCCAGACCCGGCGCAGGTGCCGGATGAGCACGGCCCGCTCGGCGACCGCGGCCCGCGCGGCCCACAGCGACGGGGACTCCTCGGTCGGGCTCCCCGTGTACTCGGCTCGTTGGCTCACCCTTCCATGGTCAGGGCTGGATCGTTCCAATGTCCCCGCCGAACGGGTGATGTCACCTGGCCGTGTCCTACCAGGCCGTTACCAGGCGGTGGCGAGGTCGGCGTGCTGGCGGATCCAGCTGTGCATGACGATGCCGGCCGCGACGCCGGCGTTGATCGAGCGGGTCGAGCCGAACTGGGCGATCGAGACCACCCGGTCCGCACCGTCGCGGGCGGCGGGGGTCAGGCCGGGGCCCTCCTGGCCGAACAGCAGCACGCAGCGGCGCGGCAGCGCGGTCGTCTCCACCGGGGTCGAGCCGGGCGAGTTGTCGACGCCGACCACCGAGAGCCCCTCGCCGGCGGCGTACTTCAGCAGGGACTCGACGTCGGCGTGGTGGTCGACGTGCTGGTAGCGGTCGGTGACCATCGCGCCGCGGCGGTTCCAGCGGCGGCGGCCGACGATGTGCACGGCCTGGGCGGCGAAGGCGTTGGCGGTGCGGACGACGGTGCCGATGTTGTGGTCGTGGCCGAAGTTCTCGATGGCGACGTGGAAGTCGTGCCGGCGGCGGTCCAGGTCGGCGACGACGGCGTCCCGGCGCCAGTACCGGTAGGCGTCGACGACGTTGCGCCGGTCGCCGCCGGCCAGCAGCTCGGGGTCGTAGCGGTCGTCGGCGGGCCACTCGCCGGGCCAGGGGCCGACGCCGACCGGCTCGCCGAACTCCCACTCGGTCGGGCCCGGCTCGCTCACCGCGCCACCAGGGCGCGGCGATGGCGCAGGTAGACGCCGACGTAGGACACGACCAGCAGCACGACCGCGCCCACCGCGACGACGGGCAGCAGCGAGCGCGGGAACAGGTCGCCGTAGATGTAGTACTCGTTGAACCCGCCGGGCAGCGGGCCGAGCCCCTGCTGCGCCCGGAACCAGTCCTCGAGGGCGGTCAGCGGGCACGGGATGGGCAGCACGTTGACCGCGATCCCCCAGGCCGCGAAGAACACGTGCACGAAGATCGACTTGGGCCACCGCCAGGCGAGGAAGCCGCCGAGCCCGATGTAGAGCAGCGCCGCGAAGTGCACCACGACGGTGACGTCGGCGAGGAACGCGGCCATGTCCCCAGGCTACCGGCGGGTGGGGCCTATTTGTCCGGTGGTTGGACCAGCGGCGCGGGTGGGGTCTGCGGCGGGTCGTCGGGCATCGCGCCGCCGCCCGGCTCGTCCTCCGGGTCCCGGACCGGCGGGGCCGGTGGCGCCTGCGGCGGCTGCTCCGGCATCGCGCCGCCACCCGGCTCGTCCTCCGGGTCCCGGACCGGCGGGGCGGGCGGCGCCTGCGGCGGCTGCTCCGGCATCGCGCTGCCGGGCGGGTCGGACGGCGGGATCGGCGGCGCCGGGGGCGTCTGCGGGGGCTGCTCCGGCATGGACCTGGAGTCGTCGGCGGGCATGGTTCCTCCCGAGGGTTGTGCCCTGATGGGCTGCGTCGGCGGTGCCTGCTGGATCGCCTGCTGGCCCATCGGCGGGGTGGGGGTGACCGGCTCGTTGAGGCCTTCGAAGGCGCCGCGCAGCGACGGGGCCGCCCGCACGCCCGGGTCGTCGACCTCGTAGTACTCCTTCTTCTGAAAATTGCCCATGTTGGCGACCACGCTCGACGGGAACGTGTCGAACCGGGTGTTGAACGCGCGCACGTTGCCGTTGTAGAAGCGCCGGCCCGCGGCGACCCGGTCCTCGGTCTCCACCATCTGCTCCTGCAGGTGGTGGAAGTCCCGGCTCGCCTTCAGGTCCGGGTACTGCTCGGCCACCGCGAAGAAGTTCGACAGCGCGCCGTTGAGCTGCTGCTCGGCCTGCCCCTGCCGCGCCGGGCCGGCGCCGCGCGCGGCCACCGCCTGGGTGCGGGCCTCGATGACGCCGGTCAGCGTGCGCTGCTCGAACCGGGCGGACGCCGTGACCACCTCGACCAGGTTGCCGATCAGGTCGTGCCGGCGCTGCAGCTCGACGTCGATCTGGCGCCAGGACTCCTCGATCGTGTTCCGCTGCCGGGCGAACTTGTTGTACATGGCGATGAAGACCCCGACCACGATCACGATGAGCGCGACGACGACCAGGACGATGACCAGTGCGGCGTTCACACCCCCGAACCTATCGCGTGTGGGCTCACAGGCCGAGGTCGGCGAGTCCCAGCAGCGCCCGGTACGGCAGCCCGCGTGCCTCGATGACCTCGCGGGCGCCGGTGTCGCGGTCGACGACCGTGGCCACGCCGACCACCGTCGCGCCCGCCTCGGTGACCGCGTCGACGGCGGCCAGCGGGCTGTTGCCGGTGGTCGTGGTGTCCTCGACGACCAGCACCCGCTGCCCGGTCACCTCGATGCCCTCGATGCGCCGGCGCATCCCGTGTTCCTTGGCGGCCTTGCGCACCACGAACACGTCGAGCACGTCGCCCACCGCGGCGGCGGCGTGCATCATCGCGCCGGCGACCGGGTCGGCGCCGAGGGTCAGGCCGCCGGCGGCGACGTAGTCCCAGTCGGCGGTGAGCTGGCGCAGCAGCCGGCCGATCAGCGGCGCCGCCGCGTGGTGCAGGGTCGCCCGGCGCAGGTCGACGTAGTAGTCGGCCTCCTTGCCGGAGGAGAGCACGACCCGGCCGCGCACCACGGCCAGCTCGCTCACCAGCCGGGCCAGTTCGCCCTTGGCCGTCAGGTCCACACTCGGAGCGGTTCGCACAGGTCAGAAGCCTCTCACACCCGGTGGCCGGGTTGTACGAAGTACCCCTGTCGGGTGTTCGGCCAGCCGCCCTCCGGCGGATCCGGCACCGGGTCGTCGAGGTGGTAGCGCAGCGCGGCGGCCGGCAGCGCCTCGACCAGGTCGCAGGCCAGCTCGGTCAGCCGGTCGGCGAGCGCGGTGTCGGCGAGCCGGCCGGTGGCCGACACCCAGATGCCGCCCCGGTTCGCACCGGTGCCGTCGTCCGCGGACTGCAGCACCACGCTCGCCGACCGGGTCTCCGGCCGGTCGAGCAGCAGGTCGGTGAACTCCGGGCGCAGCACGGCGAGCGCGAAGTCCGGGCGCGGCGTGCCGCACGCGAAGAGGCGGTCGAACCGCTCCTGGCCGGCGACCACGCCGTCGTCGAAGCGCGGTTGCCGGCCGCGGTCGGCCGCCAGCCGCTTGGCCGCGATCATCAGCACCGGCCAGACCGTCGGCACCGGGATCGTCACGCTGACCGCGGTGTCCTCCACCCCCCACAGCTTCCTGGGGTGCTCGTAGCGCTCGACCGGGTGACCGCGGTGGGTGAGGCGCTGCAGGAACGCGACAGTGCCGGACGGGGTCGACCCGAGCGCGGCGGGCGGCAGCTCGCTGACCGCCGGCCCCGGAGCGGCGGGGTGGCCGGCGGTGTAGGCGAAGCCGGGCACCATCCCGTACAGCGTGGCGGCGAAGGCCGCGAGGTCGCCGAGCTGCTCGGGCGCGTCGAGCATGCCCTCGCGCCAGGCGACGAGCATCCGCCCGGCGAACCGGAACGAGTAGCCGCGGTGGGCGAGCAGCCAGCTCATCGCCCTGGGGTTGAGCACGTCGTAGCTGAACCGGTCGACGGTGCCCTCGATCCGGAAGGCCTCGTTGAACTCGACGCTCTCGAGCTGCAGGTCGCGCCCGCGCACCCGGTCGGCGCCGGTCTCCGGCCGCACGGTCAGCTCCGGCACCGCCGCCGGCAGCTCCAGCACCGCGGCCGCGCACATGCCGCTGCGCAGCCCGCTGGCCCCGCTCCCGCTCAGCCGGTACCAGCTGAACTGGACCAGTAGACCCGGCCGCCCGGCGATCTCCCCGGACAGCACGTCGTGCGGCTGCTGGTCGGCACCCCGGTCGAACGGCTCGCCGCCGAGCAGGTCGAGCAGTTCGGGCGTGCCGCCGGTGTACCGGTAGCCGTTGCGTCCGGCCCACCAGCTGACCGTGTTGCGGTCCTCGGCGCCGAGCGTGCGCACGGCGACGAACCCGAGCAGTGCGAGCCCGCCGACGACCGTGAGCACCCACCCCCACCAGGGCACGGGGTCAGTCCTTCCAGACGAAGTCCGGGGTGCGGTCCAGGATCTCGCTGGCGTAGTCGAGCAGGTGGTCCACCCGCGCCAGGTCGATCTTCTCCTCGACCCAGACCACGATGTCCCCGCGCTCGAAGCGGAACGGGATCGACAGCGCACGCTGGTCGGCGAGCATCCACTCCATCATCGGCGGGTTCAGGATGGCGTAGGCGAACTTGTCGTCGTTGGTGCGGATGTGGAAGGTCTTGTTGAACTGCTCGCTCTCCAGCTGCAGATCCCGCACGCCGACCATGCCGAGCAGCTTGCGCCCCCAGCCCTCGCGGGTGAGCTCCAGCGTCGGGCGCGGGGCCGGACTCAGCAGGGCGACGACGGTGAACGTGGAGGTCTTCGTGCGCTGGTGGGGCGAGATGTGCTCGGTGTTGCCGGCGCGCCGGTTGGCCCGCTCGTAGCCCTCGGAGTAGATGTGGTCGCCGCGGCCGCGGGTCTCCTTGTAGGAGTACTCGAACGCCTGCATGGTGCGGCCGCGGTAGGTGCCGCGCAGCACGTGCTCGGCCCGCCGGCTGTGGCCCTCGCCGAACGGCGTGCCGAGGAACCGGTTGGTCCGCGACTCGTCGACGGCCTGGTACTCCCAGCCGCGTTCGGCCGCGGCCGCGGTGAACTCGCCGGTCTTCTTCTTGTGCGCCTGCCAGCGATACCACGTCAGCGCGCCGATCACCGCGAGGGCGCCGACGATCAGCAGCACGTTCCCCAGATCGCCCATGGTCCTTAGGTCCTGTCCCTTCCCGCGGTGGACTTCGTCTCCAGGTACCGCAGCAGACCGCGGGGCAGCAGCCGCGGCACGGCGAGCAGCGCCTTGTAGATCACGCCCGGCACCGAGCGGGTGCGGCCGCGGCGCAGGTCCCGCATGGCGTCGGCGACCACGCGGTCGGCGTCGAGCCACAGCTGGTCGGGCAGCGAGTCCTTGTCGTCGCCGGCGCGGTCGTGGAACTCGGTGCGTGGGAAGCCGGGGACCAGCGCGAGCACTCGCACGCCGGTGCCGGCGAGGGTGGCGGCCATGCCCTCGGAGAACGTCGTCACCCAGGCCTTGGAGGCCGCGTAGGTCGGGCCGGTGGCGGGGAAGTACCCCGCGACGCTGGCCACGTTGACCACGCCGCCGTGCCGGCGGGCGATCATGCCCGGCAGCGCGGCCCTGGTCAGCCGCAGCACCGAGGTCACGTTCACGTCCAGCTGCGACTGGAGGTAGTCGATGTCGGTCTCGGCGAAGGCGCCCCGGGTGCCGAAGCCGGCGTTGTTGACCAGCAGGTCGATCGGCTTGTCCTCGTCGGCCAGCCGTTCCTCGACCCGCTTGCGCGCCCGGTTGGTGGACAGGTCGGCGGTCATCGGCTGGACGTCGACGCCGTGCAGCTCCGACAGCTCGGTGGCGACCTCCTTCAGCCGCTCCCTCGTGCGGGCGACGATGACGAGGTCGTACCCCTCGGCGGCGAGATGCCTGGCGAAGGCGTGGCCGATCCCCGCGGTGGCGCCGGTGACGAGCGCAGTGGGCATGGGGACACGGTAGTAGCTCCCCGACCGGGTGGCTGGAGGAACCGTTCGAGCACTGTTCAAAAGTCGGCCGACCTCCGTTGGCAGGCCATCTCCCCTGGACCAAGGCCGGTCCGTCGGCCTGTTTCGAACAGTGCTCGCCTGTTACTCCGCGCGTTCGCCGTGCCGGCCGGTCGGGTGCTCGTGCTCGCCGACCGGGTCGATCTCGGCGTCGAACGGGTCGATGACGTCGGCGATCTCGCCGATTCCGCGCAGCAGTCGCTCCAGCCGGGACGGGCTGGCGTTCGGGGCGGCGCCGGCCAGCACCCAGCCGTCCTCGATCCAGGCCACGGCGATGTCCGCGCCGATCTCCTCGGTGGCGTCGATCAGGTCGGGGGTGACCAGGCCGCGGGCGGCGGTGAGGTCGGAGACGAACGCGTACCGCTGGCCGACCGGGCCGAGCAGCTCGGGCATGTGCTCGCGCTGGAAGGGGGCGCTGGGCAGCCACAGCTCGACGACCGCGGGCAGGGTCCGCCGGCACTGCACGGCGACGATGACCGCCGACACGCGGCCGCCGCTCTCCAGGTCGAAGACGTAGACGCGCCGCCGGCCGTCGGCGGTGAAGGTCGACCCGGCGACCACGTCCCGGGCGACACCCCCGCTGTGGAAGGCGATCGCGCCGCCCTCCCACTGGGACGGCAGCACGTGGTCGGACTCGGCGAACTGCCACCCGCGCAGCGCGGCCCACCTGCGGCGCTCCCGGTTCCGGGAGGTCAGCCGGGCGCGGTCGCGCAGCAACATCGCGGCGCCGGCGAGCCCGGCCGCCACCGCCACGACGAACCACACCCATGCCGGTATGCCCACGGGGGAAGCGTAGTAGGCCGGCGTGCCGCGCCAAGATCACCGCCCCGGCGCGCCGTTCACAACCATTCGGTTGACAAAGGTGCTACCGTCTTCAACAACCACTTGGTTGACAACGAAGGGGCAGGTGGCGGCCCCGCACAGGAGACGAGGCGTCATGACGACCAGGACCAACGAGACCACCATCGAGGCCGACCCGACGCTGCCGGTGATCCGGATCGTGCGCGAGTTCGACGCTCCGCCGGCGCGGGTGTTCCGCGCGTTCACCGACCCGGACGTGTTCGTGCGCTGGCTCGGCCCGACGGCCATGTCGGTGCGGATCGAGGAATGGGACGCCCGCACCGGCGGCGGCTACCGGTACTCGATGCTCGCCGGCGCCGAGGCGACGGCGACGTTCTGGGGCTCGTTCCACGAGGTCCGCTCGCCCGACCGGCTGGTGCAGACCCAGTCGCTGGAGGGCATGGGCGACGGCGCCGTGCTCAACACGCTGACCTTCGAGGACCTGGGTGACGGCCGCACCCGCCTCACCGACCTGACGCTGACCGACAGCATCGAGGGCCGGGACGCGATCCTCGCGAGCGGCATGGAAGAGGGCGTCGTCGCCGGCTACCGCGCGCTCGACGAACTGCTCCGCGGTTCCTGAGCGGTCGCGGGGTGCCGGCCGGGGATCCGGCACC
>DATABL010000263.1:0-2442 GCA_036259595.1 Actinophytocola sp. | reverse complement strand
GAGGCGCCGAAGCCGGAGAGCACCAACCCCACCGAGCCCAGCGAGCTGGACGTCATCGTCAGCCGGCTGATCGGCCAGGGCCCGCCCGCGCACGAGGTGTGGCTGCCGCCGCTGGACACGCCGAACTCGCTGGACACGCTGCTGCCCCCGCTGCAGCCCACCGAGGACCGCGGCCTCTCGCCGGTCGGGTTCTTCGGCAACGGTCGCCTGCAGCCGCCGCTCGGCCTGATCGACAAGCCGTTCGAGCAGCGCCGCGACCTGCTGTGGGCCGACTTCTCCGGTGCCGCCGGGCACGCCGCGGTCGCCGGCGGCCCGCAGTCCGGCAAGTCGATGCTGCTGCGCACGCTGATCATGTCGATGTCGCTCACGCACACCGCGGAGGAGGTGCAGTTCTACTGCATCGACCTCGGTGGTGGCACCATGGCGTCGCTGCAGGGCCTGCCGCACGTCGGTGGCGTCGCCGGCCGGCTCGACCCGGACAAGGTGCGCCGCATGGTCGCCGAGGTCGCCGCGCTGATGACCGAGCGCGAGCACCTGTTCCGGGACAAGGGCATCGACTCGATGACCGACTTCCGCAACCGCAAGCGGCGCGGCGAGCTGCCCGACGACAAGTGGGGCGACGTCTTCCTGATCGTCGACGGCTGGCTGAACTTCCGCCAGGAGTTCGAGGCCGTCGAGCCGCAGGTGCTCAACCTCGCCGCGCAGGGCCTGTCCTACGGCGTGCACCTCGTGGTGTCGGCCAACCGGTGGGCGGAGATCCGGCCCGCGCTCAAGGACCTCCTCGGCACCCGGTTCGAGCTGCGCCTCGGTGACCCGAGCGAGTCCGAGGTGGACCGCCGCGTCGCGGTCAACGTGCCGACCGGCCGGCCCGGCCGCGGCCTGTCCCGGGACAAGCTGCACTTCCTCGTCGGCCTGCCGCGCATCGACGGCTCCAGCAACGACCAGGACGTGGCCGCCGGTGTGCAGGACGCGATCGCGAAGCTCAGCGGCGCGTGGCGGGGCCGCCGCGCGCCCCAGGTGCGGCTGCTGCCCGACGTGCTGTCCTACGAGGACCTGCTCGCCCAGGACGCGCAGCGCGGCACCCGGCGCGTCCCGATCGGGGTCAACGAGGACGCGCTCGCGCCGGTGTACCTCGACTTCGACGCCGACCCGCACTTCTTCGCGCTGATGGACGGCGAGTCCGGCAAGACCAACCTGCTGCGCACGATCGTGCAGGGCATCTGCGACCGGTACACGAAGAAGGAAGCCCTGATCCTGCTGATCGACTACCGGCGCACGATGCTGGGCTTCGTCAAGACCGACCACCTGCTCGGCTACGCGGTGTCCAGCAACCAGCTCGGCGGGATGATCAAGGAGATCACCGGGTCGATGCGCAAGCGCCTGCCCGGCCCCGACGTGACCCAGGACGAGCTGCGCAACCGGTCCTGGTGGAAGGGCCCGGAGTTGTTCGTCATCGTCGACGACTACGACCTGGTCTGCCCGCAGGGCACCAACCCGCTCCAGCCGCTCGCCGAGTTCATCCCGCAGGCCAAGGACGTCGGCCTGCACATCATCGCCACCCGCCGCACCGGTGGTGCCGGTCGCGCGATGTACGACCCGGTGCTCGGCAAGCTGAAGGAGATCGCGAGCCCCGGTCTGCAGGGTTCCGGCAGCAAGGACGAGGGGCAGCTGATCGGCACCGTCCGGCCGAAGGTGCTGCCGCCCGGCCGTGGCACGCTGGTCAGCCGCAAGGCCGGCCAGCAGCTGATGCAGGTGGCCTGGATCCAGCCCGAGTGACATGACGTTGCGGGTGGCGGTCGACTTCGGCACGTCGAGCACCTGCGTCGCGGTCTCGGTGCGTGGGCGGGAGCCGCAGGTGGTGGCGGTCGACGGCCACCCGCTGATGTCCTCGGCGGTGTACGCGGACCCCGACGGCACGCTGTTCGTCGGGCAGGAGGCCGACCGGCACGCCGCGGTCGACCCGTCCCGCTACGAGCCGCACCCGAAGCGGCGGATCGACGAGCGGGAGCTGCTGCTCGGCGCCAGCGTGGTCCCGGTGCGCGACGCCGTCCGGGCGGTGCTGGCCCGCGCGGTCGCCGAGGCGCGCCGGGTCGCCGGCGGCGCCGCGGTCGACCAGCTCGTGCTCACCCACCCGGCCGACTGGGGCGGCGTCCGCACCCAGGTGCTCCGCCAGGCCGCGCACGCCCTGGCCCGCCGCACCACCCTGCTCCCCGAACCCGTCGCGGCCGCCGTCTTCCACACCACCCCCGACCCCGCGAGTCCGACCTTCGCCGCGCCCCCGGCCGCGCTCGCGGTGCTCGACCTCGGCGGCGGCACCGTCGACGTCTCCGTGGTGCGGGCCGTCCCGCGCCCACCTGGCCCCACCCGGGCGCCGGCGTTCCAGGTGCTCGCGACCCGCGGCGACCCGAACTTCGGCGGCGCGGACATCGACCAGCTGCTCCT
>DATABL010000262.1:0-10535 GCA_036259595.1 Actinophytocola sp. | reverse complement strand
CCGTGCGCCTGCCCGGCACCGCGCCCGCCGACACCTACCTGCGTGCCGACCTGCTCGTCGCCGCCGCCCGCGCGGCCGGTGCCGACGCCGTCCACCCCGGCTACGGGTTCCTGTCGGAGAACGCCGACTTCGCCCGCGCGGTCACCGACGCCGGGCTCACCTGGGTCGGCCCGCCGGCCGCGGCGATCGAGCGGATGGGCTCGAAGGTCGAGGCCAAGCGGCTGATGGCCGACGCCGGCGTGCCGGTGCTGTCCGAGCTGGATCCCGGGACGATCACCGAGGCCGACCTGCCGGTGCTGGTCAAGGCCTCCGCCGGCGGTGGTGGTCGCGGCATGCGGGTGGTGCGCTCGCTCGACGAGCTGGAGCCCCAGGTGGATGGCGCGCGGGCGGAGGCCGAGTCGGCGTTCGGCGACGGCACGGTGTTCGTCGAGCCGTACCTGGCGACCGGCCGGCACATCGAGGTGCAGGTCATGTGCGACGCGCACGGCGCGGTGTGGGCGGTCGGCGAGCGGGAGTGCTCGATCCAGCGCCGGCACCAGAAGATCGTCGAGGAGTCACCGTCGCCGCTGGTCGAGCGTCTGCCGGAGATGCGCGAGGAGCTGTTCGACGCCGCCCGCGACGCCGCCCGGGCCATCGGCTACGTCGGCGCCGGCACCGTCGAGTTCCTCGCCGACGACAGCGGTCGGTTCTACTTCCTGGAGATGAACACCCGCCTGCAGGTCGAGCACCCGGTCACCGAGTGCGTCACCGGCCTCGACCTGGTCGGCCTGCAGCTCGGGATCGCCGAGGGCCGGCCGCTGCCCGCCGGCCCGCCGCCCTCGCTCGGCCACGCGATCGAGGTGCGGCTCTACGCCGAGGACCCGGCCGCGGACTGGCGCCCGGCGAGCGGCACCCTGCACCGCTTCGAGGTCCCCGACGTGACGGCGGAGTTCACGATCCCGCTCGGCACCGGCCTCCGGCTCGACGCCGGCGTCGACTCCGGCGCCGTGGTCAGCCCGCACTACGACCCCATGCTCGCCAAGGTCATCTCCGTGGCACCGACCCGCGACGTGGCCGCCCGCGCGCTCGCGTCCGCGCTCACCCGCGCCCGGATCCACGGCCTCACCACCAACCGCGACCTGCTCGTGCGGATCCTCACCCACCCCGCGTTCCTGGCCGGCGACACCGACACCGCGTTCTTCGACACCCACGACCTCGCCACCCTCGCCACGCCGCTCGCGGACGCCGACACCGTGCGCCTCTCCGCGCTCGCCGCCGCGCTGGCCGACGCCGCCGCCAACCGCGCCGCCGCCCGCGTCCAGGGCAGGCTCCCCAGCGGCTGGCGCAACGTCGTCGCCGCGCCACAGCGCAAACGCTTCACCCACGGCGGGACCGAGCACGAGGTGTCCTACCGCCTCACCCGCGACGGCCTGACCGAGCCCGACGGCGTGGCACTGGTGAGCGCGACCCCGGAGACCGTGGTCCTCGACGTGGCCGGGCTGCGCCGCCGGTTCGACGTCGCCACCTACCCCGGCCTGTCCTGTGTGGACTCGCCGCTCGGGTCGGTGGCGCTGGTCCCGGTCGGGCGGTTCGCTGATCCGGCGGCCCAGGTCGCCGCCGGATCGCTGCTCGCGCCGATGCCCGGCACCGTGGTCCGGGTCGCCGCCGCCGTCGGCGACGAGGTCCGGAGCGGGCAGCCGCTGCTGTGGCTGGAGGCCATGAAGATGCAACACCAGGTCAACGCCCCCGTCGACGGCGTGCTCACCGAGCTCGGGGTGGCGGCGGGGGACCAGGTCGAGGTCGGCCGCGTGCTGGCCGTGGTCGGCGAGGAGGCCCCATGAATCCATTCACCGAGTCCGAGGAGCGGCAGGCGCTGCGGGCGGCGGTCGCCGATCTCGGCCGGCGCTACGGCGGCGAGTGGTTCCAGCGCAAGGCCCGCGGCGGTGAGAAGACCACCGAGCTGTGGAACGACGCCGGCAAGCTCGGCTACCTCGGCGTGAACGTGCCGGAGGAGTACGGCGGCGGAGGCGGCACGATCGGCGACCTCGCCGCGGTGTGCGAGGAACTCGCCGCCGCCGGCTGCGGCCTGCTGCTGATGGTGGTGTCCCCGGCGATCTGCGCCACGATCGTCACCCGCTTCGGCACCGACGAGCAGAAGCAGACCTGGCTGCCGCGCTTCGCCGACGGGTCGCTGCGGATGGCGTTCGCCATCACCGAACCCGACGCCGGCTCCAACGCCCACAAGCTCACCACCACCGCCCGCCGCGACGGGGACGACTGGGTCCTCACCGGCCGGAAGGTGTTCATCTCCGGGGTCGACGAGGCCGCCGCGGTGATGGTCGTCGGCCGCACCGAGGAC
Source organism: Actinophytocola sp. (assembly GCA_036259595.1). GTDB lineage: Bacteria > Actinomycetota > Actinomycetes > Mycobacteriales > Pseudonocardiaceae > Actinophytocola. The sequence goes on along the minus strand of DATABL010000262.1, from coordinate 8,197 downwards.
GCGCGGACCGGCCGGCTCAAGCCGGCGCTGTTCATCGTGCCGACCGACGCGCCCGGCTTCGAGTACCAGCCGATCGAGATGGACATCGTCTCCCCGGACAAGCAGTTCATGCTGTTCCTCGACGACGTGCGGCTGCCGGCCGACGCGCTCGTCGGCTCCCAGGACGCCGCGCTGATGCAGCTGTTCGCCGGGCTCAATCCGGAGCGGATCATGGCCGCGTCGTTCGCCGTCGGCATGGGCCGGTTCGCGCTGGACCGGGCCGTCGCCTACGCCAACGACCGCTCGGTGTGGAGCACCCCGATCGGCGCCCACCAGGGCATCGCACACCCGCTCGCGGTGGCGAAGATCGAGCTGGAGCTGGCGAAGCTGATGACGCAGAAGGCCGCCGCGCTCTACGACTCCGGCGACGACGCCGGTGCGGGGGAGTCGGCGAACATGGCGAAGTACGCCGCCGCCGAGGCGTCGATCAAGGCCGTGGACGCCGCGGTGCAGGCGCACGGCGGCAACGGGCTCACCGCCGAGTACGGCATGGGCGCGCTGGTCGCCGCGTCGCGAGTCAACCGGATCGCGCCGGTGAGCCGGGAGATGATCCTCAACTTCGTCGCCCAGAACACCCTGGGCCTACCGAAGTCGTACTGATGCCGGAGTTGACCCGCGAGCCTCGGCAGGACCGCAGCCGCGCGACGCGCAAACGGTTGCTGGAGGCGGCCATCGAGTGCCTGGCCGAGGTCGGCTGGTCGGGCAGCACGGTCGCGGTCGTCGCCGAACGGGCCGGGGTGTCGCGCGGCGCCGCGCAGCACCACTTCCCGACCCGGGAGGACCTGGTCACCTCCGCGGTCGAGTACGTCGCCCAGGAGCGGCTGGCCCAGCTGCGCGAGCACGCCGTCGACCTGCCGACCGGGCCCGGCCGCACCCAGGCCGTGGTCGACATGGTCGAGCACATGTACACCGGCCCGGTGTTCCGCGCCGCGATCCACCTGTGGGTCGCCGCGTCGTCGGACGAGCGGCTGCGCGAGCGGGTGCTCGTGCTCGAGGGGCGGGTCGGCCGGGAGACCCACCGGGTCGCGCTGGAGTTGCTCGGCGTGGACGAGTCGGCGCCCGGCGTGCGGGAGGCGGTGCAGGCGACCCTGGACATGGCCCGCGGGCTGGGCCTGGCGAACCTGCTCAGCGACGACAGCCGGCGGCGCGCACGGGTCCTGCGACAGTGGGCGAGAATGCTCGACACGAGCTTGACATCCGGGTCATAATCGAGGACGCGGCAATTTCAGGAATACACTGAATTGGCGCGGTGAGGTGATTATACCGGATGAGGGGCTCTTTTGTCAAAAGCACTGGACAAGGCGCGGCACGAGACGGAACTGGCGGCGGAGCGGGAGCACATCGCCTTTCTGTACGAGCGGCTGGACGCCGAGCGTGCCGCGGCCACGGGGCAGCTGAAGGGTGTTCTCGCTCACGGCTCGACCGAGACCACCGAGGACCTGTGGCAGCGTGAGGTGGCCGCCAGCACCGCGTCCGGCCGGATCAGCCGGCTGAAGGTCGCCGACAGCGGACTGTGCTTCGGCCGGCTGGACCGTGCGGGCGACAACTCCGACGGTGACTCCGACGACACCCTCTACATCGGTCGAATCGGATTGTTCGACGAGGAGGACGATTACCGGCCGATGCTCACGGATTGGCGGGCGCCGGTAGCCCGCCCATTTTACACCGCGACCGCCGCGAATCCCGAAGGGGTCACCCGCCGGCGGCATTTCCGCACCCGCGAACGGCGCGTCCTCGATTTCCACGACGACGTCCTCGACCACGGCGTGGCCGACGGCGACGAGGTGCTGCTGGCCGCGCTGAACGCCCCGCGCGCGGACACCATGGGCGACATCGTGGCCACCATCCAGGCCGAGCAGGACGAGATCATCCGGCTCGGGCACACCGGCGTCGTGGTGATCGACGGCGGCCCCGGCACCGGCAAGACCGTCGTCGCGCTGCACCGGGTGGCCTACCTGCTCTACGCGCACCGCGAGCGGATGTCCCGGCGCGGCGTGTTGATCATCGGCCCGAACACCGGCTTCCTGCGCTACATCGGCGACGTGCTGCCCTCCCTCGGCGAGACCGACGCGGTGTTCGCCACCCCGGGCGAGCTGCACGTCGGCCTGGAGACCGCGGTCGCCGACCGCCCGAACGCCCGCCGGGTCAAGGGCGGCCTGGCGATGGTCGACGTGCTCAGGGCGGCGGTGGCCGACCGCCAGGAGCTCCCCGAGACGCCGATCGAGATCGAGCTGGACGACGTGACCGTCGAGATCGACGCCGAGGTCGCCGCCCGCGCCCGGGCCCGGGCCCGGGAGAGCGGGGCGCGGCACAACCAGGCCCGCCCCACCTTCCGCGACTCGCTGATCCTCGACCTGGCCGAGCAGGCGGTCGACCGCATCGGCGGCGACTGGCTCGACACCCGCGAGGTGCCCGAACTGGCCGGTGACCTGCGTGCCGACGTCCGCTCGGAGCTGTCCCGCAGCCGCGCGCTGTCGGTCGCGGTGAACCGGCTCTGGCCGCGCCTGACCCCCTACGGCCTGCTGGTGGAGCTGTACGGCTCGCCCGAGCGCCTGGAAACCGCCTGCGACGGGATCCTGCCGCCCGAGGACCGCGACGCCCTCTACCGCGAGGCCGGCTCGGACTGGACGGTCTCCGACGTGCCGCTGCTCGACGAGTCCCTCGAGCTGATAGGCCCGCTGACCAGGGAGGACGGCGCCGCCGAGCGCCTCCGCCGGGCCGAGCGCCGCTACGCCCGCGGGGTGCTGGAGATCCTCGACACCGAGGAGGACCCCGACGAGGAGGTGCTGCGCGCGGTCGACCTGATCGACGTGGACCGCCTGGCCGAGCGGCAGGAGGAACGCGACCACCGCACGCTCGCCGAGCGCGCCTCCGCCGACCGCGAGTGGACCTACGGCCACGTCGTGGTGGACGAGGCGCAGGAGCTGTCCGAGATGGACTGGCGGGTCGTGATGCGCCGTTGCCCCAGCAGGTCGATGACGATCGTCGGCGACCTGGCGCAGCGCGAGTCGCCGGCCGGCGCGCGCACCTGGGCGCGGATGCTGGAGTCCTACGTCCCCGGCCGCTGGTCCTACCGCCAGCTGACCATCAACTACCGGATGCCCTCGGAGATCATGGACGTCGCCGGGCAGGTGCTGGCCACGATGGATCCGTCGTTGCAGGCGCCGAAGTCGGTGCGCAGCAGCGGCGCGCAGCCCTGGGCACACCGCTGCGACCCGTCCGCGCTCGCGGCCACCGTCGCCGAGCTGGCCGCCGCCGAGGCCCTCGACGAGGGCACGCTCGCGGTCATCGCCCCGGAGGGCATGACCCTGGACGTCGGGCACCAGGTGTTGGCCCCGCGCGAGGCCAAGGGCCTGGAGTACGACGTGGTGATCATCGTCGAGCCGCACCGGATCCTCGCGGCCGAGCCGTCCGGTCCGGCAGACCTGTACGTCGCGCTCACCCGCGCCACGCAGCGGCTCGGCGTCGTGCACACCGAGCCGCTGCCGGCCGAGCTGAGCGGCCTGCGCGCCGCTACGCCGCCCGCGGCGCGAAGTACCCCGCCAGGTCCACGATGACGTTGGTGTAGCCCGCGTGGTTGTACACGTCCACGCCACGCAGGTCGCCGAGTGGCACGATCGCGTGGTTCGACACGGCCTGCCGCGCGTCCAGGTTCAGCGTCGACGTGCCGGGGCGCGGCTGGCCGGCCTGGTACACCGTCAGGTGGGTGCCGTAGTAGTTGGCCAGCCCGGTGAGGTTGAACAGGACGGACTCGGCCGCCGCCGGCACCGCTTCCGCCAGCGGCACGCGGCGCCGCGTACCGGGCAGCAACCACTCCGTGCCACGGGAGTCGTAGGCGCGGGTCCCGCGCATCGGGTGGAACGCGTTCCCCTCGTCGGGTGAGTAGTAGCCCACCACGTCCGCCAGCTCGGCGACGACGAACGACGACCCGGCCGACGCCGCCGTCCCCCGTTCGGCCGCGGCCTGACCGGCCACGGGCAGCGTGAGCGCGACGAGCCCCGGCGACGAGCGCCGTGGTGACGCGGATTCGCATGGCATTCCCCCTTCAGGAACGGGACCGGCCGGGGTGTCCGGCCGATCCATCCCTACACGAGCCACCGCGGTCGGAGGTTGCCCCCGAGGATTCAGCGACGGCGCAGGGAGATCGGCAGGCCGTCCTTCGGCAGCGGGAGCGCGGTCGGGTCCCAGCGGACCTCGTAGCCCGCCGGGACGGTCCACTCGAAGCGGCGGAGCAGCTCGTGTGCCAGGGTCTTCACCTCGTAGGTGCCGAAGTGCATGCCGATGCACTTGTGCACGCCCCCGCCGAACGGCATGTACGCGAACCGGTGCGACTTGTCCTCGCGGCGGTCCTCGCCGAAGCGGTCGGGGTCGAACTCGAACGGGTTCGTCCAGTATTCCGGCAGCATGTGGTTGAGCCACGCCAGCGTCGTCACGATTACCCCGGCCGGCACGTGGTGGCCGAGCAGGTCGGTGTCCTTCACCGTCTTGCGCACCATCCACGGGACCGGCGCCACCAGCCGCATCGACTCCTTGAGCACCAGGTCCAGGGTGGGCAGCGCGGCAAGCGACTCGACCGTCAGCGGCTCGTCGCCCAGCGCCAGGGACTCCTCGCGCGCCCGCGCCTGCCAGTCCGGGTGCCGGCCCAGGTAGTAGACCAGCGCCGAGGTCGCGATCGTGGACGTGTCGTGCGCGGCCATCATCAGGAAGATCATGTGGTTGACGACGTCGTCGTCGGTGAACGTCTCGCCGTCGTCGGTCCGCGCGTGGCACAGCGCGGCGAACAGGTCGTCGGAGTCCGACGCGCGCTTGGCCGGCAGGGCGCCGCGGAAGTAGTCCTCCAGCATCCGCCGGCCGCGCAGGCCCGCGCCCCACCGGCCGACCGGCAGCCGGACCAGCGCTGTGCCGGCCCGCACGGTGTCGACGAACGCCGTGGTCAGCCTGTCGCTGTCGGCGCCGATCGAGGACGCCATGAAGATCGTGGTCGCGACGTCCAGGGTCAGCTGCTTGAGCGCGCGGTAGACCGGGAACGCCTCGCCCGGCCGCCAGGTGTCCACCCCGGACCGCACGACCTCGCCGACCCGGCCCATGTACGCCGACAGGCGGTCGGCGGTGAACGCCAGCTGCATGAGCCGGCGGTGGTGCAGGTGCTCGTCGAAGTCCAGCAGCATCAGGCCACGCTTGAAGAACGGGCCGATGAAGTACTCCCACCCCTGCTGCGAGTAGGCCTTGTCCCGGTTGGCCAGCACCACCTGCGCCGCCTCCGGACCCGACGCCGACACCACCGGCACGCCGAACGCGCGCAGCCACGACACCGGGCCGTGCGTGCGGTACCGGCGCATCGCGTAGTCCATGCCCAGCCGCAGCATCTCCAGGCTGTGCCCGACCACCGGCAGCCCGGTGTCGCCCCGCACCGGCTTGAGCTCGCTGCCCGCGGGCGGCGCGGCGAGGTCGCGGGTCGGCCATTCCTTGCGGAACAGCCACTCGTCCAGCGGGTTCCGGTCGAGGGCGTAGGGAGCACGGACCACAGTGGACATGACGCACCTACTTCCTGTGTCTGATGGTCGCTTCGCTCAGTCGCTCAAGGTGCCGTCTTCCCTCGTCGCGTGCTCGGCGCTGGCGCGCCTGCGCGCGCTCCTCGGTCCAGACGGCACCCGCTCCTTCGCTCTCGCTCCAGGCCGACAGCACGGTCTCCGCGAGCGCGGCGAGCTCGGCGGCGATCCGGGGGCGGGCGAGGATGCGTGGAGTGCGGGCGAGGTCGTTGACGACGGTCAGGGCGGCGTGCACGGTCACCCGCGCGTCCGGTTCGGCCAGGTCGGGCGTGACGGTGCGGACCAGGTGCACCCACCGCGCCACGTAGTCCCGCTGCACCCGGACCAGCTCCGTGCGGTCCCGGTCGGGCAGGTTGCCGAGCTCGCTGGCGAACGTGGCCATCAGGTTGTCCGAGCGCAGCACGGTGTCCACATAGGATTGCGCGAGCCGGGTGAGCGCGTCGGCCGGGTCGGTGGCGTCGGCGATCGCGACCTCGGCGGTGCGGGCCAGCCGGTCGCCCATTCGGTAGCCGGCGGCCACCAGGATCGCCGCCTTGCCGGGGAAGTACCGGTAGATGCTCGGGCCGGCGATCCCGGCCGCCGCGCCGATGTCCTCCATCGACACCGCGTGGTATCCGCGGTCGCGGAACAGCGCGGTCGCCGCGGCCAGCAGCTCCTCCCGGCGCGAGGAGCGTGTCGCCACCCGCTGCCAGGACGCGAGCGGGGCCGGCGCGGGCGGCTCGGCGCCGGGCGGGACCGGCCAGTCGAGCACGGCTCGGGCCAGGGTCGCGAGCAGTGCCTCGAACCGGCGGCGCGGCGGGCTCACGTGGTGCACCGACACCGAGCCGAAGACGCTCAGCGCCGCCCAGCACAGCAGCTCGGCGTCGGCGAAGGACAGCTCCGGCCGCACGTCACGCAGCGCGATGCCCCACTGCGCCATCAGGTCCCCGCCGCGGTGCCGGATCTTGGCCTGGTCGGCGCGGTCGAGGTGGCGGCCCTCCCAGCGCCACAGCGCGGTCACCTCACGCCGGTCGACGGCCAGCGCGGCGACCGCACGCAGCAGGGCGTCGAGCTGCTCACCCGGCGACCCCGGCTCGGCCAGCGCCTCCTCGGTGACCAGGCCGAAGGTGTCCATGCCGGAGAGCAGCACGTGGGCCAGGATGTCCTGCTTGCCGCGGAAGTGCCGGTACACCGCGGGCCCGGTGACCCCGGCCGCGGCCGCGATGTCGTGCACGCTCACCTGGTGGTAGCCGTGTTTGCGGAACAGCTCCGCCGCCGCGTCGGCGAGCTGCGCCTTCCGGTTGCGTGGTCGACGGACCGTCACCACATCCTCCCGAGGTGAAGCGTCATTGGCGACGGTAGACGAGCCCGAAGGGTGTTGGCAATCAGCCAACGGGAGCCGGAAGTGAACGGCGATTAGGCTGGTTGCCCAAGGGTGTGGGCCGCGCCACCATTTCGCCCGCCGGTCGTTGACATCCACGGATGCGGTGCCAACATGTTAATGAGGATTAGCACCAGGAGAGGACCCTGAGCGTGCCTACCGACCGCCCGACCGAAGCCTTCGTCTACGACGCCATCCGCACCCCGCGCGGCCGGGGCAAGAACACCGGCTCCCTGCACGGGACCAAGCCGATCTCGCTCGTCGTGGGTCTGCTCGACGAGCTGCGCAAGCGCAACCCCACCCTGGACCTGGACCGGGTCTCCGACCTGCTGCTCGGGGTGGTGACGCCGATCGGCGACCAGGGCAGCGACATCGCCAAGACCGCCGCCATCGCCGCCGGGCTGCCCGACACCGTCGGCGGCGTGCAGCTCAACCGCTTCTGCGCCTCGGGCCTGGAGGCGGTCAACATGGCCGCGCAGAAGGTCCGCTCCGGGTGGGACGAGGTCGTCATCGGCGGCGGCGTCGAGTCGATGTCGCGGGTCAAGATGGGCACCGACGGCGGCGCGTGGGCCATGGACCCGGCCACCGCCTACGACACCTACTTCGTCCCGCAGGGCATCGGCGCCGACCTGATCGCCACGATCGAGGGCTTCTCCCGCGAGGACGTCGACGCCTACGCGGTCTCCTCCCAGCAGCGCGCCGCGAAGGCCTGGGCGGGCGGCTACTTCGACAAGTCCGTGATCCCGGTGGTCGACCAGAACGGGCTCACCGTCCTCGACCGCGACGAGCACATGCGCCCCGAGTCGACCGTGGAGACGCTGGGCAAGCTGCCCGCGTCGTTCGCCGCCATCGGCGACATGGGCGGGTTCGACGCGGTGGCGCTACAGAAGTACCACCACGTGGAGAAGATCAACCACGTGCACTCGCCGGGCAACTCCTCCGGCATCGTCGACGGCGCCGGGCTGGTGCTGGTCGGCAGCGAGGCCGCCGGCACCGAGATGGGCCTGACCCCGCGTGCCCGGATCGTGGCCACCGCGACCTCCGGCGCCGACTCGACGATCATGCTCACCGGCCCCATCCCGGCCACCGAGAAGCTGCTCGCGACGAGCGGGCTGACCGTCGAGGACATCGACCTGTTCGAGCTGAACGAGGCGTTCGCCTCGGTGGTGCTGAACTACCAGAAGAAGCTGAACATCCCGAGCGAGAAGCTGAACGTCAACGGCGGCGCGATCGCGATGGGCCACCCGCT
>DATABL010000261.1:0-10193 GCA_036259595.1 Actinophytocola sp. | reverse complement strand
CCCCCCCCCCCCGCGGCCGGGGTCACGTCGCCGAGAGCGCGTGGGACCTCGACCGGGGCGGCCGGCGTTCCGCGCAGGTGGGTGAGCCATTCGGTGAGCCGGCCGGGGAGCTCGGTGGCGTCGAGCACCTCGTCGACGTGCCCGGTGGCGAGCTGGCTCCGGGCGGTGTAGGCGGGGTCGTCGGCGTGCTCGGGCCGGCGGACGCGGCGCCCGGCGAAGCCGACCTGGACGCCGTCGAGCGCGAGCACCACGTCGGCGCCGGCGCCGAGCGAGGCCCAGACGCCGCCGGTGGTGGGATCGCGGAGCACGGCGACGTGCGGGAGGCCGGACTCGCGCAGGAGTACGGCGGCGCGGGCGATGAGCTGGAGTTGGCGCAGGGAGAGGACGCCTTCCTGCATCCGGGTGCCGCCCGTGGCGACCAGGGAGACGACGGGGAGGCCGTGGGTGCGGGCGTGGTCGAAGGCGTGCACGATCCGGGCGCCGGTGCCGGTGCCGACCGACCCGCCGAGGAAGCGGAACTCGAACGCCACCAGGACGGTCGGGCTGCCGCCGAGGGTTCCGCGCCCGCAGACGACCGACTCGCTGGTGCCGGCCCGCTCGGCCGCGCGCTTGCGGGACAGGCCGTAGCCGTCCCAGTCCAGCGGCCCGTCCGGCCCGAACCCCTCGCACCGCGGATCGAACTCGACGAAGTCGTCCACGAGCCGCCCGACGACCTCCCGCGCCCCGTCAGCCAAGGCCACCTACCTCACTCCCACCACGAGTCCGAGGACTCCGACGCGCGAGTCCCACGCTTGGGATGGGCGAGTTGGACACTCCCGGCTTTGCCGGACAGGACTCGCGAGACACGACATGCCTCGACCATTCCGGAGCTCCTGCTCGGCGAACTGGAGGGCGAACCCGCACGACGGCACCGGCGGACTCGGGCGACGGGGATGTCGGACTCGCGGGTGGGGTGGTGTCATGGGAGGGAGCGCTTCATGATCTTGCCCATTTCGTTGCGGGGAAGGGAGTCGCGGAAACGGACCACGCGGGGGCGTTTGTGAGGTGCCAGGAGACGGGCGACGTGGTCGATCAGGGCCTCGGGGGGTGGCGGGTCGCCGGCCGGGACGATCCAGGCGACTATGCGTTCGCCCAGGTCGTCGTCGGGTTCGGCGGTCACCGCGGCTTCGGCGACGGCGGGGTGTTCGAGGAGGGCGTTCTCGATCTCCCCCGCGCCGATCTTGTAGCCGCCGCTCTTGATCAAATCCGTGGCGCGGCGGCCGACTATGCGGACGTAGCCGTCGGGGTCGCGGACGGCCATGTCGCCGGTGCGGAACCAGCCGTCGCGGATCACCTCGGCGGTCGCGTCGGGGCGGTTGAGGTACTCCAGGAACAGGTTCGGGCCGCGGACCTCGATCTCGCCCACCGTCTCGCCGTCCCAGGTCGGGAGCTCCGTGCCGTGGTCGTCGACCAGGCGTAGGGACACGCCGGCCACCGGCGGGCCCACCGCGCCGGGACGCCGGTCGCCCTCGGCGCGGACGGCGGTGTTCATCAGCGTCTCGGTCATCCCGTAGCGCTCCACCACCCGCTGTCCGGTCGTCGCCGCGATCCGGGCGTGCACGGTCGCGGGTAGGGCGGCCGAGCCGGAGACCAGCAGCCTCGCCCCGCCGACCGCGGCCGCCAGCGTGGCGTCCGCCGCGCAGTCGGCGGCCAGGCGGCCGTACATCGTCGGCACGCCGAACAGCATCGTGCCCTCCCCCGCCAGCGCGGCCCCGACCGCGGCCGAGGAGAACCGGCCGACGTGGTGCAGCGTCCCGCCCCGGCGCAGCGGCCCCACGACGCCGAGGATCAGCCCGTGCACGTGGAACAGCGGCAGCCCGTGCACGAGCACGTCGTCCCCGGTCCACGCCCACGCCTCGGCCAGCGCGTCCAGGTTGCTGGCGACCGCCCGCCTCGGCAGCACCACTCCCTTCGGCGGCCCGGTCGTGCCCGACGTGTACACGACGAACGCGGGCAGCTCGTCGTCGTGCTCGTCCACCGCCGGCGGCGCGTCGCCGGCGGCCGGCAACCGGGGAAGCTCCGCCAGCGGTGGCGGCAGCGACACGTCCGGCGCGGCCAGCACCAGGTCGGGCGCACTGTCGGCGACGATGTGGGCCAGCTCCCGCTCGCCGACCTTCGGGTTCACCGGCACCACCGGTACCCCCGCGACCAGCGCCCCGACCACGGCGACACACGTCTCGATCGTCGGCGTCGCCCACACCGCGACCCGGCGCCGGCCGGTGAGCGCGCCGGCCAGCCCGCCGGTGAGCCGGGCGAGGTCGCCGTAGGTCAGCTCCGCCTCGGGGAAGCGCAACGCGGTCCGGTCACCGCCGGTGACGAGCTCCGGGAACAGCATGGATCTCCTAACCCCAGTTCGGGACGACGAACACGAGCCAGCTCACCAGCGGCGCCGCGGCCACCACGATCCCGCCGTAGACCATGAGCTGCCGGAAGAACCGGTCCCGGTCCACATTCTTGGCGTTCGCGAGCACGAGCGCACCGTTGGTGGAGAACGGGCTCACGTCCACCATCGTGGACGCCACCGCGAGCGCGGCGACCATGCCGATCGGCCCGATCGTGCCCTGGGCCAGGAACGGCACCGCGAGCGGGATCAACGCGCCCATCAGCCCGACCGACGACGCGAACGCCGACACCACCCCGCCGATGTAGCACAGCAGCAGCGCGGCGACCAGCGGCACGCCGACCTGGCTGACCGCGTCACCCGCGTAGTCGATGGTGCCGATCTCCTGCAGCACGCCGACGTAGGTGAGCATGCCGCAGATCAGCAGCACGGTCGCCCAGGTGATCTCGTCGACCGCCTTGCGGCTGCTCGACGGCCAGAAGACGCTCAGGATGACGGCGACGGTGATCGCGGTGAGCCCGGCGTCCAGGTCGAACACCAGCGTGCTGACCACCAGCCCGGCCAGCCCGACCAGGGTGGCGATCTTCGGCGCGTCGAGCGGGATGCGCTGCTCGTGCGGGAGCTTCTCGGCGTCCTCCGCCGGCTCGGCGCGGCCGAGCTTCGCGCCGCCGAGCACGACGTACAGCACCGCCGCGATCGCGGTGTTCATGCCCAGGCTCGCGAGGAACAGCACGACCGGGCTGCCCGCGATGCCGTTGTTGTCGACGATGCCGTTGACGATCGAGCCGTACACGCTGATCGGTGAGAACCCGCCGCCCTGTGCGCCGTGCACGACCATCGCGCCCATGAGCAGCGGGCTGATGCCGTACTGGGCGGCGAACCCGAGCGCGATCGGGGCGACGATCGCGCACGCGGCCGGCGACACCGCGCCGATCGCGGTGAGCGCGCCGGTGACCACGAACATCACCCACGGGATCAGCGCGATCCGCCCGCCGACCAGCCGGACCGCGGCGGCGACGAGCCAGTCGGTGGTGCCGTTGGCCCGCGCGATGGCGAACAGGTAGGTCACGCCGACGAGCACGACGAAGATGTCGCCGGGGAAGCCGGCGAAGATCCCGTCGGCGTCCAGGCCGCCGGCGAGGGTGCCGACCAGGAACGCACCCGCGAACGCGAGCGCGCCCATGTTCACCGACAGCGTCGTGGCCAGCACGAAGATCGCCACGAGCGCGAGGATCGAGATCAGCTCAGCGGACACGACCGTCCTCCTTGACGCCGGTGCCACTGGACTAGTGGCTGAGCCACTTTGCTGCCCTGGCCGTTCGAGTGTCAAGCCCGAAGTGGTCAAGTGGCTCAGCCAGTAGGGTGGGACGGGTGACGGAAGCACTGGGGCCGGTGAGCCGGTCGAAGCTCTACGCGCAGGTGGTCGACCGGATCCGGGCGCACGTCGCCGAGTCCGGCCTGCGCGCCGGCGACCGGCTGCCGTCCGAACGCGACCTCGCCGAGCGGCTCGGCGTCAGCCGGACGTCGGTGAAGCAGGCGATCGTCGTGCTGGAGGTGCAGGGCCTGCTCGACGTGCGGCACGGCGGCGGCACGTACCTGCGGCGGGACTCGCTGGACGTCGAGCCGGTGGAGGAGCTGATGGCCCGCCGCCGGCGGCTGCCCGACGTGCTGGAGGCGCGGGAGGCGCTGGAGACCAAGCTGGCCGAGCTGGCGGCGCGGCGCCGCACCGACGCCGACCTGGCGGCGATCGACGACGCCCTGGCGTACATGGCGTCGGAGGTCGACGCGGGCGGCTCCGGCGAGGAGGGCGACCGGCGGTTCCACGCGGCGGTGACGGCGGCGGCGTACAGCAGCATCCTGGCCGAGTTCATGCGCTCGATCGCCGAGCAGATCACCGAGAGCCGGCACGAATCACTGCGCCAGCCCGGCCGCCCGCCGCGGTCGCTGGGCCAGCACCGGCGCATCGCCGAGGCCATCCGCGCCGGCGACCCGCGCGCGGCGGCGTCGGCCATGCGCCGGCACGTGCAGACGGTCAGCAAGGTGCGGCTGCTGGACTGGAACCCGCGGGATTGACCGTGCTTCGAGCGCGTTCCCGCACACTGGCGGCATGACTCTGGGCGACCGCGAAGCCATCACCGACACCGTGGTCCGCATGGGCTGGTTCCTGGACCGCCGGGACTGGACCGGGCTGCGCGACCTGTTCACCGACCGGGTGTACACCGACTACACCGACCTGTGGGGCGGCGAGCCGCGCGAGGGCACGGTGGAGCAACTGCTGAGTACCACCGCGCAGGGGTCGTGGCGCCGCACCATGGACGGCCTGGAGGCCACCCAGCACCTGATCACGAACGTCCTGGTCGACGTCACCGCCGACGAGGCCCGCGCGACGGCGAACGTGCTGGGCGTGCACCGGCTGACCAACCCGCACGGCTCTCCCCTGTGGACGGTCGGCGGCACGTACGACTTCGGCCTCACCCGCACGGCGGCCGGCTGGCGCATCAACGCGATCACGTACCGGATCAGCTGGGTGGACGGCAACCAGCAGGTCCTGTTCCGCGCCGCCATGGCCACCGCCGCCAAGGCCGCCTAGGACCCTGCCGCATCGTCGGAACGGGGCGGGCTCAGGCCTTCGCGACCTGAGTCCAGACCGGTATTCGATGTTCTGCCTGCCCCGTGGTGAGGCACGATGGCGCGCATGTACTTGGCCACTCCCCAACTACACACCGCTCGCCTGCGACTGCGACCCTTCGCCGACGCCGACGCGGACCTCCTCTTCACGCTGCACAGCAGCACCCTCGTGATGCGCTACTGGGACTCCCCGCCGTGGAACGAACAGGCCCGCGCCGAGCGCTTCATCGCCAGGTGCCGGACGATGGCGGACGACGGTACCGGGGCACGAGTGGCCATCGACCGTGCTTCTGACGGGGTCTTCGTCGGCTGGTGCGGTCTGACCGAATGGAATCCGGACTACCGCAGCGCGTCGTTGGGCTACTGCCTCGACGATGGGATGTGGGGCCACGGCTACGCGACAGAAGCCGCGCACGCCTTGTTGCGGTGGGCATTCGACACACTGGACCTGAATCGAGTCCAGGCCGAGACCGATACGCGCAACGTGGCGTCTGCCCGGGTCCTGGAGAAGATCGGATTCGTGCGGGAAGGGACGCTGCGGGAAGAATGCGTCGTGAACGGCGAGGTATCCGACACCTGGGTGTTCGGATTGATCAGGCGAGAGTGGCGACCGTCGACCATGCCGATCCCAGCCCGCTAGGTCAGAACCTCCGGCCACCCGTCCTTACGTGTCGACACGGTCACCCCACTGAGTGAACCGAACCTCGCGGCGGTGCGTGGTCGGGTCCGCACGTGGCCGGGTGTTGGCCGCCTACCGCCGCGTCGCGCTCCGTCCTCCGCCGGATCGGCCACGGAGCCACGGACGCGGAGCGGTCGCCGTCCCGCACGTCGGCGAGGCCACGTGAAGAGCCGCCTCGACCACGAGACGACCAAGGCGCGGCCTGCGCGGTCGCGATCGCCTTCGGCCACCGCGACGGCCTGGCTTGACCGAGCAACTTATTTCACGCTAGGCCGTATGAACGAATTTCGCCCAATCGTGTGCACGTAGGGTCGACCTGTCGTCGGCGCGCGCGGTAAAGTCTCACTTAACATAATAACTTATGGGGTGACGATATGCGGCGATGGGAAGCGGATCCGGCGGCGGCGTTCAGCCGAAGACTAGGAAAATCGGCGCTCGAACTCGGCGGAACGGACAACACCCCCACCTGCCCTGACATCTGGGAACTGAACAACGGCGACGTCGCGGTGATCGGACGCGACCTCACCGCCACCTACGCCGACCGGCTCCCGCACGGGGTGAGCGTCGGCCACGACGAAAGGCTCGTCGTGATCCCCGGAAACATGATGCGCGCAGCGAAGGTTGACATACCCGATGAGTGACGTCGCCCGGGAGTTCCCCGGAGAAAGCCTCGAACTGGACGAGTACCTCGCCGACTTCGAGCATCGGTTCTGGAGCACCGGCAACCGCCGCTGCTGGAAGATCGAACGCCGGCAGACCTTTGTGGAACAGGGAAGCGCCAGCTACGACGCATTCGACAAGGGCGACTGGGAAGGCGCACTGAAACTGATCGAGAAACGCCGGCAGGACATTGTGGAACAGCACACCAAGATCGCGTCCTGGGGCATGGAGATCTGTCGCGTGCGCATTGTCGAGGAGCCGCTCAGTCCTTACCTGATCTGGGAGCTCAACTCACTCCGGCAGCGCCGAGAGCTCGGCGAGAACATCCGAGTGGTCGAATCGGACAGTATCGCCGAACTCGAACGGGACGGCGAGCTTCCCGAGATAGTCGGCGTAGACGCGAACGTCGCCTACCGCGTCATCTACAACGCGCACGGCGCGGCGGCGCGAGCGGTCAGGACGACCGATCGGAGCACGGCCGAACACTGGAGATCGGTCTTCACGAGACTGTTTGCCGCCGGAGTCGACATGGCGGACTTCTTCGATCGCCGGGTGGCCGGCCTGCGACCGGTGCGGACGCCGTAGTAACCGACCAGAAGCCCACACGATGAGCTCACAGCCCGAGGAATCCGACCGCGGCCGGTCCCAACACCACGAAGTGTCCGGATCGGCCGAGGACGTCGTGCAGGCCCGCTACATCCGCGGCGACGTCAACTTCTACGGTGATCGTGGCGGGCCGTCCCGACCGCGCCGGCCGCCGCGGCAGCTGCCGGCCGATGTCCGCGACTTCGTCAACCGGGCCGGCGACCTGAAGCACCTCGACCTGATCCTCGCCGAGCACGACGACGGTGCGAGCTCCTCCGCGGTCTGCCTGATCGGCGGCACCGCGGGAGTCGGGAAGACCTCGCTCGCCGTGCACTGGGCCCATCGCGTGGCGGACCAGTTCCCGGACGGGCAGCTGTATGTCGACCTGCACGGCTACGACCCCGGCCCACCGGTGACGGCCCAGCAGGCGCTGGACCGGTTCCTGCGCGTCCTGGACGTCCCGCCCGACTCGATTCCGGCGGATCCGGAAGCCCGGTCGGCGGTGTACCGGTCACTGCTCGCCGGCCGCCGCGTGTTGATCGTGCTCGACAACGCGGCGGGTACGGCGCAGGTACGGCCGCTGCTGCCCGGCACGGCGGGCTGCCTGGTGCTGGTGACCAGCAGGAGCAGGCTCTCCGGACTCATGGTGCGCAACGGCGCCTACCGCATCGACCTGGACGTGCTCACCGAACCGGAGGCCGTGGAGCTGCTGCGTCGCGTCACCGACCGGTTCCGCGAGCCGGACTCCGCCGGCGACCTCGGCGAGCTCGCGCGCCTGTGCGCCCGACTCCCGCTGGCACTGCGCATCGCCGCCGAACGGGCGGGCAGCCGGCCCCGGATCCCCCTGCGCGACCTGATC
This sequence comes from Actinophytocola sp., assembly GCA_036259595.1. Lineage (GTDB taxonomy): Bacteria > Actinomycetota > Actinomycetes > Mycobacteriales > Pseudonocardiaceae > Actinophytocola. The sequence continues at coordinate 2,402 of DATABL010000261.1, read as the reverse complement.
GACGAGTTGCGGGACGAGTCGGCGCTGTGGGACGCGTTGACGGCCGACTACGACGACGACTCCGACGCCATCCGCACGGTCTTCGCCTGGTCGTACCGCGCGTTGTCGGCGGAGGCGAGCCGGCTCTTCCGGCTGCTGGGGCTGCATCCCCGCCCCCAGTTCAGCGCGGCGGCGGCCGCGGCACTCGCCGGAACCGGGCTCGGGCGCGTGCGGCGCCTGCTCGACGACCTCGTCGGTGCCTACCTCCTCGAACAGGTCGACACGGAGCGCTACCAGTTCCACGACCTCCTGCGCGCCTACGCGGGCGACCAGGTGCGCGCCGAGGAGCCCGCGGAGCACCGCACCGCCGCGATGCGTCGCGGGCTCCGCTGGTACCTGCACACCGCCGATGCGGCCCTGACCATGACCATCCCGCAGGGCGGTCGCGTCGACGTGCGCGAGCCCGCCGACGTCCAACCGCTGACGTTCACGTCGTACCGGACGGCGAACGAGTGGTACGACCGGGAAGGCGCCAACCTCGTCGCCGCGGTGCGCGCCGCCGCCGCGATGGAGATGTACGACATCGCCTGGATGCTGCCCGCCGTCCTGCGCCACACCTACGCCAGGCGCAGCCAGTTCGACGACTGGGTGGAGACCAGCACGATCGGGCTCGACGCGGCACGGGCGCTCGGCGATCGGGCCGCCGAGGCGGAGATGCTCGCGAGCCTGGGCAAGGCCCACGTCCAGTCAGCGAAGCTGGCCGACGGCATCGAGTTCCACCAGGAGGCCTTCCGGATTCGGCACGAGCTCGACGACGTAGCCGGCATGCTGGACTCCGCCAACGCGATCGGGCTGGCGTCGTTGCGCGGCCGCCGGCTCCCGGACGCGATGGCCTACTTCGCGACCGCCCAGGAGCTGGCGGCGGAGCTGGGTGACGTGTACTGGACGGGGGTGCTGGCGAACAACGTCGCCAACGTCCATCTCGAACTGGACGAGTTCGGTGAGGCGGAGCAGCTCCTGTCCGGTGCGGTCGAGACCTTCCGGGGGATCGAGGACACGGTCTGCGAGGGCGAGGCCCTGTACGGGCTCAGCCGAGCCCGGCGCGGACTGGGTCGGCCCGCCGACGCGCTCGGGGCCATCCGCCAGGCCCTCGCGATCGCCCGGGAGAACCGCTACCGGCCGGGAGAGGCACTGTGGTCGATCGAGCTCGGCCGCGTCGAGGCGGCGCTCGGCAGGCCGGCGGCGGCGCTCGAGGCGCACCAGCGAGCCGCGGCGATGCACCGGCAGATCGGTGACCGCGCGCGGGAGGCCAGCGCGTTCGACGCGACCGGTGAGGCCTACCGCGAGCTGGGCCGGCACGACGAGGCGGCCGACTTCCACCGGCTGGCCGCCGCGGCCTTCCGGGAGCTCGGTGACCGGTGGCGGCTGGCGGTGGCACTGGCCAACCTCGGGACCGCACTGCGCGCGGCGGGCGCGGCGGAGGGCGACGCCGCCGCACCGCTGCGGGAGGCGCACGCCATCGTCGCGGACTTCCCCGACGCGCACGCGCGTGCGTTCGGGAACTCGATCGCGCGGCTCATGCACCGGCCGCATCCCGTCTGACCGGCAGGGCGGACCGGCCCAGCAGGGCGACGAGCAGGCCCACCGCCGCGCAGCCGAGGGGGGCGAACCACGCGGTGGCGAGGCCGGCGGTGTCGACCAGGTGCCCGGTGACCGCCTGGCCGAGGGCGGTGCCGACGGGGCCGCCGGCACCCAGGACGCCCATCGCCAGCGGTAGGCCCGCGGGCGGGGTGACCGCGTCGGTCAGGGTGTAGAGGGTGATCATGTACGGGGCGATGACGACGCCGGCCGCCAGGATGGCCGGGGCCGATGCGCCGAGCGCGAGCACGAGCATCCCGGCAGCCAGGGTCACGCTGAAGGTCACGTACCTGGCCCGCACGCCGAACGCGGTCGGCAGCCACGCGTACGCCACCCCGGCCGCCGCGCTGCCCAGGCCCAGCAGCGCGTACAACCCTCCCGCGGCCTCGCCGGCCTGGGCGGTCACCACCACCTGCACCGAGCCGAACACCGCGCCCACCGCGGCCATCCCGAGCGTGAGGACGGCCATGGGCCGCACCGGAATCCGGCCGCGCGGGGCACCGGCAAGCGCATCGTGGGAGTACATCGTGGACAGTGGGAGCGCGGCGCCGAGCAGCAGCACCGCCATGCCGAGCAGCGGTCCGGACGCCCCCACCGCGAGCAGTCCGACCGCCGCCGGGCCGAGCACGAAGCTCAGCTCGTCGGCCGCGCCCTCGTAGGCGAAACCGGTGCGCAGCAACGGAGACCGGCCCAGCGCGGCGGACCAGTGCACACGCACAAGCAGTCCGACGTGCGGCTGGGTCAGGCCGACCAGCACGGCGGCCGGTGATGTTCGCGGCCGCCGT
>DATABL010000260.1:0-8245 GCA_036259595.1 Actinophytocola sp. | reverse complement strand
GGGGCGCCCCCCGAAACTTTTCTCCTCGAGTGTCGATCGGTGCGAGGTGTGTTCGACGCGTCGGTGAGACCGACAATCGCGGAGGACACCATGAGCACGATCGTCATCAGCACCTTCCTCACCGTCGACGGCGTCATGCAGGCGCCCGGCGGGCCCGACGAGGACCGCGCGGGCGGCTTCGCTCACGGCGGCTGGCAGGCTCCGCACTTCGACCACGCGGCCGGCGAGATCGTCGACTCGTGGTACGCGACCGCGGACGGGATGCTGCTGGGGCGCCGCACCTACGAGATCTTCGCCGGGTTCTGGCCGCACGTGCCGGACGACAGCCCGGAGGCCTCGATGGCGAAGCGCCTCAACGCCATGCCGAAGCACGTGGCCTCCCGCACCCTGTCGACACTCGACTGGCAGAACTCCCAACTGCTCGGCGACGACGTGCCGGCGGCGGTGGCGGCCCTACGCGAACAGCCGGGCGGCGAGCTGCACGTCGTCGGCAGCGGCGACCTCGCCCAGACCCTGATCCGGCACGACCTGGTCGACGAGTACCGGCTGATGGTGTTCCCGGTGGTGCTCGGCTCCGGCACGCGCCTGTTCGGCGACGGCACCGTGCCCGGCGGCCTCACCCTCGTCGACTCGCGCACCACGCCGGCCGGGGCGGTCGCGTCGGTGTACCGGCGCGCCGGTGAGGTCACCTACGGCTCGCTCTAGGCGGACGCACGGCGGGACTCGAGGTGCGCCTTCAGCCGGCCGAGGGTGGTGGCGATGTTGACGGTGTTCGTCCCGGCGCGGTCCGGCTGGCCGGTGATGAGGATCGCGATCGGGACGAACCAGCGTGGCGCCCGCAGCCAGTTCCGCACGGTCAGCCGGCAGCCCGCGCCCTCCGGCGTGATCTCGTACTCCCAGCGCGAGATCGGCACGACGAACCGCACCCGGTAGGCGAACCGGCGCCCGGGCTCGGCCTCGGTGACCTGAGCGTGCGTGACCCACCGATGCCACCCGTTGCGGTTGCTGCCGGCGAACCAGTTGCCGACGGCGGCCCCGGTCGCGCCGCGGATCCAGCGCGCCCGGTAGAACTCCTCGGCGAACCCGGCCATCGCGATCGGATCGCTGACCACCCTGTACACCTCCGCCGGCGAGGCGTCGACGGTCACCTCGCCGGCGGCGAAGGGTCGTGCGTACGCCTGACGGTAGGCCTGCTTGTCCGGCAGCTTGATGAGCGTCACCGTGCACCTCCCAGTGGTCCCCCTCGACCACACCAGCGACACCGGACCGGGTCAAGCCCGGTGCATCCAGGGGTCAGCTACGCGCGATCGTGGGGCTCGTGCCAACCGGACAGGTCCGGACCCGCCGGGACGATCCTGGTCGGGTTGATGGCGTCGTGGGTGGCGTAGTAATGGCGCTTGATGTGGTCGAAGTCCACCGTCTCGCCGAAGCCGGGAGTCTGGAACAGGTCGCGCGCGTAGGCCCACAGCACCGGCAGCTCGGTCAGCTTGTTCCGGTTGCACTTGAAGTGGCCGTGGTAGACGGCGTCGAAGCGGACCAGCGTGGTGAACAGCCGGATGTCGGCCTCGGTGATCGAGTCGCCGACCAGGTACCGCTGGTGCGACAGGCGCTCGGAGAGCCGGTCGAGCTCGGCGAACAGCGCCGCGTACGCCTCCTCGTACGCCTCCTGGGAGCCGGCGAACCCGCAGCGGTAGACACCGTTGTTCACGTTGCGGAAGATCGGCTCGCTGACCGCGTCGATCTCGTCCCGCAGGTGCTCGGGGTACAGGTCGGGCGCGCCGGGGGCGTGGAACTCGCGCCACTCGGTGGACAGGTCGAGGGTGATGCGCGGGTAGTCGTTGGTCACGACCCTGCCGGACTCGACGTCCACAATGGACGGAACGGTGTACCGGCCGGCGAAGTCCGGGTCGGTGCGCAGGTAGGCCTCGGAGAGGTACTCGATGCCCAGCACCGGGTCGCGGCCGCCCTCGTCGAGGGTGAAGCGCCAGCCCTTCTCGTCGCGGATCGGGTCGACCACCGCCAGCGAGATCGCGTCGGTGAGCCCGAGCAGGCGGCGGACGATCAGCGAGCGGTGCGCCCACGGGCAGGCGAGGCTCACCACGAGCCGGTACCGGCCGGGCTCCGCACGCCAGCCCGACGAGCCGTCCGCGGTGATCCGGTCGGTGAAGCGGTTGGCCTGCCGGACGAACTCGCCCCGGTTCGAGGTCTCCTTGCCGAACTGCGTGGTCGCCATGGCTCCAGCGTAGAGACCGAGCACTGTTCGGACGAGGCCGACGGACGGTGAGGGGCGCGGACAGCCGAGGTCGCCCGGACGTCTGAATAATGCTCGCCGTGGCCATGAGCACCCTGTATCCGCCGGTCGAGCCGCACGACCAGGGCATGTTGGACGTCGGCGACGGGCACCGGGTCTACTGGGAGGTGTCCGGCGACCCGGCCGGGAAGCCGGTGGTGTTCCTGCACGGTGGGCCGGGCGGGGGCACGACGTCGTTGCACCGGCGGGTGTTCGACCCCGCGGCGTACCGGATCGTGCTGTTCGACCAGCGCGGGTGCGGGCGCAGCACTCCGTCGGTGGTGGCCGCCGGGGACGAGGCGCTGACGGCGAACACGACCTGGCACCTGGTGTCGGACCTGGAGCTGCTGCGGGAGCTGCTGGGGATCGAGCGGTGGCAGCTGTTCGGGGGTTCCTGGGGCGCGACGCTGGCGATGGCGTACGCGCAACGGCATCCGGAGCGGGTGAGCGAGATCGTGCTGCGCGGGGTGTTCCTGCTGCGGCGATCGGAGCTGGACTGGATGTACCGGGGCGGAGCGGGGCACCTGTTCCCGGAGGCGTGGGCGGAGTTCGCGGCGCTGGTGCCGGACGGGGAGGACCCGCTCGCCGCGTACCACCGGCAGCTGGGCGATCCGTCGCCGGTCGTGTCGGCGCGGGCCGCGGCGGCGTGGAGCCTGTGGGAGGGGGCGGCGGTGTCGCTCGTACCGAACGCGGCGGCGTCGGCGACGTACGCGGATCCGGCGTTCGCGGTGGCGTTCGCGCGGATCGCGTTGCACTACTTCACGCACGGCGGGTGGCTGGCGGAGGGCCAGCTGCTGCGGGACGCGGGGAAGCTGGCCGGGATCCCGGGGCGGATCGTGCAGGGACGGTACGACGCGGTGTGCCCGCCGGTGACGGCGTGGGAGCTGCACCGGGCGTGGCCGGGGTCGAAGCTGCGGCTGCTGCCGCGGGCGGGACATTCGGTCGCGGACCGGGGCGTGCTGGAGGCACTGATCGAGGCGACGGACGAGTTCCGGTGACGCCTCCGCCGCGGCAAGCGGCGGAGGCGTCCTTCACCGCGTCAGAAGTCGACGTCGGCGCACTGGTAGAACGCGTTGCCGGTGTCGGCGATGTCCCAGACCGAGAGGATCATGTGCCGGCCCGACTTGTTCGGCAGTGTGCCGGAGTGCGAGACGTCGGCCGGCGGCTGCTGGTTCTGGCCGTCGACGTACAGGAACGGCTCCGGTTCGAGCGCTGCCCTGGTCAGCGGCTGGCTGGGATCCCAGCCGTCCCGGGTGACGAAGTAGCGGAACGACGTCGTGACGTGCCGGGCGGTCAGGTGCCAGCGGAAGGTGAAGTTCTGCCCGGCGGTGACGTCGGTCGCCGGCCAGGCGCCGCCGCGTGGGTCGTCCAGCTCGGCGAACCGGCTCAGGCCGCCGGCGCAGATCGTGCCGTCGGCGGGTCCGGCCTGCGGGAAGCCCTTCGGGCCCTCCACGCTGTGCGGCTCCCACTGGATCGCGCCGCAGTCCTGCACGGTGCCCTGGTTGCAGTGGTAGGCCCGGCTGACCGGGCTGTTGGTGTAGCCGTGCGCGGACGCGCTACCGGTCGTCACCGTGGCCAACGGGATCACGGCGAGTGCCGCGATGGTGAGCAGTCGTGTGAGTCGTTTCCCCGACATGGTTACTCCTGTCGCTCAGGTGGTCACAGCAGGTCATTCTGCGACAGGAATGGGGACTGGTCTAGACCTCCGAAAGTATTGGTCTAATCCACCAGGGCTTCAGCGAGCGCGCCGTGTGCCTCGACCAGGGACGGGCCGCACCAGGTCAGGTAGCGGCCGGCGACGAGTGCGCAGCGGGTGCCGGGGAAGGACTCGGGGCCGTCGGTCGCGGTGAACTCGTACGGCTCGTCGGGCAGGACGACGAGGTCCGCGTCGCCGGCGTCCAGCTCGGCGCGCAGGGCGTCGAGTGTCGGGCGCGGGTAGCGGTCGCGGTGGTCGGCGTAGGCGTTGGCGATGCCGAGGCGGCGGAGCACGTCGCCGGCGAAGGTGTCGCGGCCGACGACGATCCACGGGCGGCGCCAGACGGGAACGATCGCGGTGGCGCGGACGGGTGGGACGTCGCGCCAGGTGGCCTCGGCCTCGACGAGCCACTCTGGTTCCGGGACGGACAGGCCCTGGGTGAGCAGGCGGCGGACCGAGCCGAGCCCTTCGGGGACGGTCGCCGCGGCGGTGGTCACCCATACGGGGATGCCGTCGGCGCGGAGGCGTTCGACGTCGCCGGGTCGGTTCTCCTCGGCGTTGGCGACGACGAGGTCGGGGCGCAGCGTCAGGATGTCGTCCACACGGGGGTACTTCGAGCCACCGACTCGGGTGACGTCGAGGCCGGGTGGGTGCGTGCAGTAGTCGGTCGCGCCGACGAGCAGGCCGGGTCGGCTGGTCTCGATCGCCTCGGTGAGGGACGGAACGAGGCTCACCACCCGCTCCGGCGGCGCGGCGACGGGAACGGGCTCCCCCAGGTCGTCGGCGATCATGTGTCCAGGCTAGGGCCAGCCCGGCGAGAACGCGCTCGGGCCAGCTCCGCGAGGACGTCCGCGTGGCAGGGTTCCGGGGCGCACCAGCAGCCGAGGGCGCGGCCGGTGAGCTCGTCGACGCGGTTGAGCAGGGCGGGGCGGGTCGTGAGCCAGTCGCGGTAGCGGCGGACCATCTCGGGACGGTCGGCGCGCAGGCCGACGAACGGGTTGGCGAAGTCGGACTCGGGCCAGGCGTGCCGCGGGCCGGCGTGGCCGACGTAGGTGAGCAGGCCGGCGTCGACGAGCCAGGGCACGAGCCGGCGATGCGGACCGCCCTTGCGCACGTTGACCACGACCGTGCGGCCGGCGAGAACGTCGGTGGCGAGGACGCGCTCGGGTTCGGTCCAGCGGTGCGCACCGGGTGGCAGGGCGGTGGGTTCGGTCACTGAGCAGCCTCTTCGCGCAGGCCAGGGACGTGATCGGGACGGCAGGCTCGGCCTCCGGCCCCCGGAATCCAGCGTACCGGGAGGCACCGACAGAAAGCCGTTCGTCGTGTGTTCGCCGGGGTGGGCGGGGTCAGATGTCGGTGACGCGGATGCCGGCGTGGGCCTTGTAGCGGCGGTTGATCGCGATGAGGTTCGCGGTCAGGGCCTCCACCTGGTGCGCGTTGCGCAGCCGGCCGCCGTACACGCCGCGCATGCCGGGGATCGCGTCGGCCAGGGCTCGGACGCGGTCGGTCGCCTCGCGGTCGTCGCCCAGGACCAGGACGTCGGTGGCCATCTCGGCGATGGACTGGTCGGCCAGGTGGACGGCGGAGACGTGGTGGAACGCGGCCGTGACGCGGGAGTCGGGGAGGAGCTTTTCCGCCTGCTGGGCGGCGCTGCCCTCCTCGACCGAAAGCGCGTAGGGGCCCTGCTTGTCGAAGCCGAGGGGGTTCACGCAGTCGATGACGATCTTGCCCGACAACGGCTCGCGCAGGGACCTCAGCAGGTCGCCGTGGCCTTCCCAGGGGACGGCGACCAGGACCACGTCGGCCTTGGCGGCGCAGTCGGCGTTCGCGAGGCCACGGATCGAGGTCACGGCCGCCTCGGTGCGCAGGTCGGCGGCGGCCGACTCGGCGCGCTCGGCGCTGCGGGAGCCGATGATCACCTCCAGTCCGGCCTTCGCCCAGCGCAGCGCCAGGCCTCGGCCCTGGGGGCCCGTCCCTCCGAGCACACCTACGACGTCACTCACGAAAACGAAGCCTCCTTCACCCGTTCGAAGGTCACCTTGCGTGCCTCCGCGTCCGCTCGTACCACACGCACCCGGACCGTCTCGCCTTCCGGGAGGTCGCCGTCGTTCGCGCACTTCGCGATCACCGGCGGATCCGCCACGAACACCTCCGCCGACGCGCCCTCGGCCCGCAGCACCACGGCGTCGAACTCCTGGCCGACGCGATCCGCCAACACCCAGGCCTCCACCTGGTCCAGGCACGCCCGCTCGACCCGCCCGGCCAACGCGTCCGAGCTCTCCATCAGGCCCGGCAGCTCCGGCAACGCCTCCCGCACCCACGACGGCACCGGCTCGTCCGCGCACAGCGCCAGGCACACCTCCGTGCCGAACCGGTCCACCAGCCGCCGCAGCGGCGCGGTCACGTGCGCGTACTCCGCCGCCAGGCCCGCGTGCGTCGACAACGCCGGCACGTCACCGTCGAACGCGGTGTACGCGGCGCCCCGCAGCAACCGGGTCGCGTCCATGAACAGCGCCATCGCCTCCGGCTGGGCCGGGTCCAGCCCGCTGAGCAGCTCCGCCACGTCCACCGCCCGCGGCCACGCGATCCCCAGCGAGTGCGCCGACCGCCGCAGCCACCGCTGCGCGCCGTTCCGGGCCGCCGGCAGGGTCCGCAGCACGCCGACACCCGCCGAGAGCATCATCGACGCGGCCGCCATCCCCGTGAGCAGGGAGACCTCGGCGTTCCAGGCGTCCACCTCGGTCCGCGGCCGCAGCGCCAGTCGCCACCCGCCCCGGCCGTCCGGCTCGACCTCCTGTTCGGGCAGCGCCAGCTCCACCGCGCCCCGCGCCACCGCGTGCTCCCGGCGCAGCCGGCCGAGCGCGGGCAGCGCCGCCAGCGACGGGTGCACGGTGCCGGCCTCGACCGACGCCTGCACCGTCGCGTAGTCGAGCCGGGCCCGGGAGCGCACCACGGCCCGCTGGACGTGCGAGGACGTCAGCTCCCCGTCGGCCGAACACCGCAGTGTCCACAGCGCGGCCGGGCGCACCTGGTCGGGCAGCAGGCTCGCCGCGCCCTCGGACAGCACGGTCGGGTGCAGCGGCACGTTTCCGTCCGGCAGGTACAGCGTCTGCCCCCGCTTGCGGACCTCCCGGTCCAGCGCGCCGCCCGGCACCACGAACGCGCCCAGGTCGGCGATCGCGTAGTGCACCACGAAACCGTCACCGGAACGGGTGACGAGCATGGCCTGGTCGAGGTCCTTCGCGCCCGGCGGGTCGACGGTCACCAGCGGCAGGTCGGTCGCGTCGAGGCGCTCCCCCGTCGGGATCGCGCGCGCGGCCTCGCCCAGCACCGCCTCCGGGAAGTGCGCGGGCAGGCCGAACTCGACACGGATCCCACCGAAGTCCACGCCCGCACCCTATCCCGGCGCGTCGGGCGTCAGTCCTCGTTCCACTCCCGCTCGGCCTTGTCCCAGGCCGCGGTGCGTTCGCGGGCGATCTCCAGCGCTCGCGACGCGGTCTCCCGGTCGGGGTACGGGCCGAGGCGGTCGGCGGCCCGGCAGACCTCGCCGTGCTCGACCGTGCCGTGCTTGGTGCAGTAGTACCAACCAGGGTCCGGGTTGCTGTCCGCCATGTACCGAGCCTAGGTCAGGGCCAGCGTTGCTGCGTGGGGAAGCCGCGCGGCGGGGTGTCCTGGTTGGCGTTGCGGTACTGCGACGGGATCGGGTCCAGGCAGGACACCAGCACCTCGGTGTGCTCCGGGTCCTCGATCCGCCGGCCGGACCGCTCCCGGTACACCAGCTCCCCGTCCGCGTCGATCTCCACCAGGTAGCCGACCTCGGCCAGCTGGTCCTCGTCCAGGTTCACCAGGCGCTCCCGGCGCGAGGGCACCACCCGGTACTCCGGCCAGTTCAGGTGCGCGTAGGCCCGGTGGAACTCCGCCAGGATCTGCGTCATCGCCTGCTGCCACGGCAGCGGCATCGCCTCCACCAGCGACTTCGGCAGCACCACGTAGTTGTCCGGCGTGCCGGGGTGCGGCACGGCGAGGTAGTCGCGCAGCGGAGTGCTCGACGCCGGCCTGCCCATGTGGGGCGGGATCGGATCTGGCGTGTACATGGTCATCGCGCCCCCTTGTGGTCATACGCCAGGCCGCACGGCCTGGCCCATCAGCTCCGGCTCGCCCCAGCGGACCGGGCGGATGTGCACGGGCACACCGGTCTGCTGTGCCTCCCCGATCTTGCCGTCCCCGAGGTACATCGCAACGTGGTGGATGGTGTCCGG
>DATABL010000259.1:0-16966 GCA_036259595.1 Actinophytocola sp. | reverse complement strand
GGCCGTAGCCCTGGTCGTAGCGGTCGCGCGGGGGGCCGGGCCGGCGCGGCTGGTCCGTCGGCGGGATCGGCAGCGCGCGGGTCTCGTGGTAGGCCGGGCGTCGCTGGCCCGGCGGCCGGCCGTAGCCCGGCGCCCGGCCGTGCTCGGGTCGTCGTGGTGCGCCCTGCTGGTGGCCGTAGCTCATTTCCCCAACCTTCCGTCGTCTCCCCGAAGACGTGGGGACCGCCAGGGAGGTTGCGCTTCACCGTACGAGAAACGGCTCAGAGCGGGACGGTCAGCCCGTCGGGTGGCGGTGTGGCCAGCGCGGACGCGATGGCGTCATCCATCTCGGTGACACCGAGCACACCGAGTGAGAACCGGCGCACGAGCTGTCGCCACTCCCGCGCCCGGCGCAGCATGGCGTGTGCGTCGCCGCGCACCTCGAAGCGGCACACCGCCTCGGTGACCCGCTTCGCGCGCGCCGCGTAGGCCAGCGACAGCCGCGGGTCGGTCACCCGGTCCTGGTCGCCGTGCGCGACGAGCACGGTCCGCCCGGCCAGCTGCGCCACCGGCTCCTCCGGCGGCGTCCACGGCGCCAGCGCGCACACCCCGGCCACGTTCGGGTCGTCGGCCACCCGCAGCGCGACCCGCCCGCCCATCGAGTGCCCGACCAGCATGACCGGGGCGTCGGGGTGCCGGCGCGCGATCTCCGCCAGTGCCCAGCGCGCGTCGGCCACCGGGTCCATCGTGGGGCCGTTCCAGCCCCGGTAGCGGTACCGCAGCGCCCACGCCGCCACCCGGTCGCGCCGGCCGGTCCACGCGAGGTCCCGCGCGAACGGCAGCATGCGCAGGTAGGCGGGGCGGAACCGGTGCGCCGGGGCGGTGCTGGTCTCCTGGCCGCCGTGCAGCACGAGCACGACCGCGCGCGCGTCCCGGGCGCCGAGCACCCGCAGGCTGGGAGCACTCACGACGACCCCTCGCGGGCTCGGTGTCGCCGCTCGCGGTCGCCCTGTGCCATTCGTTCGCTCGCAAGCTCGCTCACCGCTCCTCGACCAGCCGCTCGATCCCGTCGAGCACCCTGGCGAGGCCGAACTCGAACGTGTCCACCCAGTCGAACTCCTCGTCGCGCCAGAGCCTGTTCAGTGCCGGGAACCGTGTCTGGGTGAGGTGGGCGTCGAGCAGCGGGCCGAACTCGGTCCAGAACTGCTCGTCGGACAGCCCGCTGCGCTGTCGGGCCACGTTCGCGTCCACCCGCTGCTGGGCGACGCCGCGCACGTAGCCGACGACCAGCTCGACCACCGCCATCCGCTCCCCGCCGGTGAGCCCGATCCCGTCGAGCGCGCCGAGCACGGCGTCCAGCGTCGCGGTCTGGTTGGGGCCCATCGCGCCCCGGGTGAGCGACGCGCGCAGCAGCCAGGGGTGTCTGACGTAGCCGTCGAGGCTGGCGCGGGCGAGGCGTTCCAGCCCGGCCCGCCAGCCGCCGGTCACCAGGTCGAGCGGCGGGTCCTCACCCATGACCGCGTCGAGCATCAGGTCGTGCAGCTCGGCCTTGGACGGCACGTAGCGGTACAGCGACATGGTGCCGACGCCGAGCGCGTCGGCGACGCGGCGCATCGACAGGCCGTCCAGGCCCTCCGCGTCGGCCACCTCGACGGCCGCCGCGACGATCGTCTCGACGGTCATGCCCGGCTTTCGGCCCCGCGTGGGCGCCGGCTTGGTCCCCCACAGCAGTTCCATGCTGCGCGCGGCCGTGGCGGCGCCGCCGAAGCTCACGGAGGTCTCGTCGGAGGTGTCGTTGTCGCTGGTCGTCATCGTGCGCCATCGTAGGGAACCGCTGTTTGCGTACGGTGCACCCATTGGCTAGCATTTCGCGTACATCGTACTCATTTATCTGAGGGAGCAGGCATGATCTTGGTGACCGGCGCGTCCGGGTTCGTCGGGCGGGAGGTCGTCGCCCAGCTCGCGGCGGCCGGCGAGCGGGTGCGGGCGATGAGCCGGCACCCGGCGCGGCTGTCGGTGCCGGACGGCGTCGAGGTGGTGCGCGGGGATCTGCTCGAGCCGTCGTCGATGGCGGCGGCGCTGGCCGGGGCGGACCGGATGTACCTGTTCCCGGAGCCGCGCACGGCCGTCGAGGTGGTCGCCGCGGCCCGGGCGGCCGGCGTCGGGCGGATCGTGACGCTGTCGTCCGGAGCGGTCTCCGCCGGCCTGGACACCGACTACCAGTACCCGGTGGAGCAGGCGGTGGAGGCGTCCGGGTGCGAGTGGACGCACCTGCGGCCGGGCGAGTTCGCGTCGAACACGCTGCGGCTGTGGGGGCCGTCGATCCGGGCCGAGCGGGTGGTGCGGCACCACCAGCCGGACTGGCGCGGCCTGCCCACCCACGAGGCCGACATCGCCGCGGTGGGGGTCGCGGCACTGATCGTCGACGGGCACCACGGCCGGGCCTACGACCTGACCGGGCCGGCGCGGCTGAGCCCCCGCGACCAGGTGCGGGCGCTGTCGGACGCGCTCGGCGAGGAGATCCGGCTGGAGGAGGTCAGCGCCGAGCGGGCGCGGGAGATCCTGCGCCGGCTCGGCGGGTGGGCGGCGGAGAACGCGGACTTCCTGACCGGGTTCGAGTCCTATTCCCCCAGCGAGCTGCCGGACCACACGCCCGAGGAATGGGACGAGCTGATCCGGCCGCTGCCGACGGTCGAGGCGGTCACCGGGCGGCCGGCACGCACGTACGCCCAGTGGGCCCGCGAACACGTGGCGGACTTCCGATGATCCTGGTGACCGGGGCGACCGGGAACGTCGGCCGGCACGTGGTGTCCGGGTTGCTGCGGGCCGGTGAGCGGGTGCGGGCGGTGACCCGGTCGCCGGCGCGGGCGGGTCTGCCCGAGGGCGTGGAGGTGGTGTGCGGCGACCTCGCGCACCCGGATTCGTTCGCCGACGCGTTCGCCGGCGTGCGGCGGATGTTCGTGTTCCCGCTGGCGTATCTGCGGCCCGTGGTGCGCGACCTGGCGGACGTGGTGGAGGCGACGGCGCTGGTGAAGGTCGCCGCGGCGGCCGGCGTGCGGCGGATGGTGATGCTGGGGTCGTCGGACTCGCTGTTCGGGATGGAGCACGAGGTCGAGTCGAGCGGGTGCGAGTGGACGATCCTGCGACCGGGCGAGTTCGCGGTGAACAAGCTGGACCACTGGGCGCCGATGATCCGCGCGGACGGGGTGGTGCGCGCGGCGAACCCGGAGGCGTGCGGCGCGCCGGTGCACGAGGCGGACATCGCGGAGGTCGCGGTGGCGGCCCTGCTCGGCGACGGGCACACCGGGCGGCGCTACGAGCTGACCGGCCCGGAGTCGCTGACGCTGCGGGAACAGGTCGCCGCGATCGCCGCCGGGATCGGCCGGCCGGTCGGGTTCGAGGAGGTCACGCCGGCGGAGTCGCGCGCGGAGCTGCTGACACTCGGCCTGCCGGCGGACGTGGTGGACCACATGTTCCTGGCACACCCGCGCGGCCCGGCGCCGGTGTCGCGGGCGTACGAGGAGGTCACCGGCCGCGCGGCCCGCACCCTGACCCGCTGGGCCACCGACCACGCCGCCGCCTTCGCCCCCACCTGAGCCCACCACCCGCGAACGTAAGGCTCGTACCACGGGAGTGTGCGACTCGCGGAGCCGGTCGCGTCGGTCAGACGCTCCCGTCGCGCGAGTTCGACGTTGCCGGTGCGCGAGTTCGGCACTCCTGTGCTGTTGCAGTATCGGCCTAGTCGTACGCGGCGCGTACCTTTGCCGCGAACTCGTAGTCGCGGCGCCAGTCCGGGCCGGTCGGGGCGAGGATCACGCGTTCGGCGCCGGCCGCCTCGTAGGCCGCCAGACGGGCGGCGGTGCGCCGCGGGTCGGGGTCCACTTCGGGGCCGACCACTGTCGCCTTGACGGGTGGGCGGGCGTGGTCGACGGAGAGTTTCGCGATCTGGGCGAGGCCGGCGCCGATCTCGTCGGGCGTCAGGCCGATGGAGGCCCAACCGTCGCCGTAGGTGGCCGCTCGGCGGAGTGCCGCGGGTCCGTTGCCGGCCACGACCACGGGCGGCATCGCCGCGGCGGGGGCGAGTGCGACCTCCACGCCGTCGTCGAGCACGGTCGGCCGCCCGGTGACCAGGTCGGGCAGCACCCTCAGTGCCGCGTCGGTCCGGCGGCCGCGGTCGGCGTAGGACAGGCCCGCCGCACGCCACGCGACGTCGCCGTGCGCGGGGTTGCCGGTGCCGACGCCCAGGACGAGGCGGCCGCCGGACACGTGCTGCAGGGTGCTCACCTGCTTGGCCGCCCAAGCGGCCGGCCGCAGCGACAGCAGCATCACGTTGAAGCCCACCGTGACGCGCTCGGTCACCGCCGCGGCGGCCGCCAGGACCACCGTGCTGTCGAGCATCGGACCGCTGGCCACCAGATGGTCGGTCGACCAGACCGAGTCGAGGCCGACCTCCTCGGCGAGACGCGCGCTCTCCCCGACATCGCCCAGGATCGGCCGGGTCGGGTCGGGCGTGGAGGTCGGCAGGATGACACCGATATCAAGAGACATACCGGGATCAACACACCGGCCGGGCGCGATCATCCAACTCGGCGGCTACGCTCACGCCCGTGGGTGTGGCGGGAGTGCTGCTCGCCGCCGGAGCCGGGCGGCGGTTCGGGATGCCGAAGGCGTTGGTGCGGCACGGGGGCTCGCTGTTCGTGGAACGGGCGGCCGCCGTGCTGCGCGCCGGTGGGTGTGCGCCGGTCGTCGTCGTGCTCGGGGCCGCGGCAGCGGAGGTTCGGGCGGCGGCGCTGCTGCCGGAGACGTCCATTGTGGACAACCGGGAGTGGATGACCGGGATGGGCTCCTCGCTGCGCACCGGCCTCGCGGCCCTGGCCGACACCGACGCGACCGCGGCGCTCGTGCTGCCCGTGGACACCCCCGGGGTCACCGCGGCGGCGGTCGCCCGGGTGGCCGCGCTCGCCGACCCGGACGCGCTCGCGCGGGCGACCTACGACGGCAAGCCGGGCCACCCGGTGCTGATCGGCCGCGCGCGGTGGGCGGCCGTCACCGAGCAGGCCACCGGGGACGCCGGGGCGCGTCGCTACCTGGCCGCGCACCCGCCGCGCGAGGTACCTTGCGCGGACGTCGCCGCAGGTCACGACGTGGACCGCCCCGAGGACCTACCAGGCTGAACCGAAACTGTCGGACCCCTGTGCCACGGTGATGAGGCACCCGAAGCCCGACAGGAGGTTCCGCACATGAACACCGGCCCGGCCGAGGCCGACGCCCTGGCCGACCTCGTACGCGCCGCCGGCGAGCATCTGGACGAGGCCGTCAAGTGGCGCCGCCTCACGTTCACCGCCGGCGGAGACTGGCACCACTGGCTCTGCGCGATCGCCGTCACCGCCCGCGGCGTCAACCTGATGTTCCACAAGGGCGCCCTGCTCGACGACCCGGCCCGCCTGCTGCGCGGCGAGGGGCGTTATCTACGCCAGATCCCGCACGCCCAAGCCCTCGAGCACCCGGACGAGGTGCACGCCCTGGTCCGCGACGCGGTCGCCAAGCAGACCGACATGCTCGACTAGCCGCTCGACGTCAGCGCCGTCGGCTGGTTGGCGAACTGCGTCCGGTACAGGTCCGCGTACCGACCCTCCGCCGCCAACAGGGACTCGTGGTCGCCGCGTTCCACGATCCGGCCGTCCTCCACGACCAGGATCTGGTCCGCCGCCCGCACAGTCGACAGCCGGTGCGCGATCACGATCGCGGTCCGCCCCGCCAGCGCGTCCGCCAGCGCCTCCTGCACGGCGACCTCCGACTCCGAGTCCAGGTGCGCGGTCGCCTCGTCGAGGATCACCACCCGCGGCTGCGCGAGCAGCAGCCGCGCGATCGTCAGGCGCTGCCGCTCGCCGCCGGACAGGCGGTAGCCGCGCTCGCCGACGACCGTGTCCAGGCCGTCGGGCAGCGACCGCACGAGCGCCGACAGCCGCGACCGCTCCAGCGCGTCCCAGATCTCCTCGTCGGTCGCCTCCGGCCGCGGGTAGGCCAGGTTCGCGCGGATCGTGTCGTGGAACAGGTGGCCGTCCTGGGTCACCACGCCGACCGCGTCCCGCACGCCGTCGAACGACAGCTCCCGGACGTCCACATCGGACAGACGGACGACGCCGGAGTCGACGTCGTAGAGCCTCGGCACCAGCGAGGCGATCGTCGACTTGCCCGCGCCCGACGACCCCACCAACGCCACCATCTGCCCAGCCTCGGCCCGGAAGGACACCCCGTGCAACACCTCCTCACCACCCCGCTGGTCCAGCACCGCGACCTCCTCCAGCGAGGCCAGCGACACCTTGTCCGCCGACGGGTAGGCGAACCGCACGTCGTCGAACTCCACCGACACATCCCCGTCCGGCAGCCGCCGCGGCGACGCCGACTCGGTGATCATCGGCTTGAGGTCGAGCACCTCGAAGACCCGCTCGAACGACACGAGCGCGGTCATCACGTCCACCCGCACGTTCGCGAGCGCGGTCAGCGGCGTGTAGAGCCGGGTGAGCAGCAGTGCCAGCGCCACGACCGTGCCCGGCTCCAGCGAGCCGGTGATCGCCAGATACCCGCCGAGCCCGTACACCAGCGCCTGCGCGAGCGCCGACACCAGGGTCAGGCTCGTCATGAACCACCGCGTCAGCATCGCGGTGCGCACACCGATGTCGCGCACCCGCTCGGCCCGCCCGCCGAACTCGGTGGCCTCCGCGCGCGGGTGGCCGAACAGCTTCACCAGGGTCGCCCCCGGCGCGGAGAACCGCTCGGCCATCTGGGTGGTCATCGACGCGTTCAGGGTCGACGCCTCGCGCTGCAGTTCGGCCATCCGCCGGCCCATCCGCCGGGCCGGCAGCACGAAGATCGGCAGCAGCACCAGCGCGAGCGCGGTCACCTGCCAGGACAGCGTCATCATCACCGCGACCGTCAGCACGAGCTGGATCACGTTGGTGACCAGCCCGGCGAGCGTGGAGGTGAAGGCCCGCTGCGCGCCCATCACGTCGTTGTTCAGCCGAGAGACCAACGCGCCGGTGCGAGTGCGGGTGAAGAACGCCACCGGCATCCGCTGCACGTGCTCGAACACCGCGCGACGCAGGTCGTAGATCAGCCCCTCGCCGATCCGCGACGACTGCCACCGCTCGGCCAGCCCCAGACCGGCGTCGAGGACCGCCACGCCGGCGATCGCGACCGCGAGCCACACCACCACCGACACGTCCCGACCGCCGACGATCGTGTCGACCACCTGCCCGGCGAGCAGCGGCGTGGACACCACGAGCACCGCCGAGACCACGGTCAGCGCGAGGAACACCGAGAGCTTGCCCCAGTGCGGCCGGGCGAACCGGAACACCCGCTTGATCGTGCCCTTGTGCAACCCCTTCGGGGCGTCCGCGGCGTGCATCGCACCGCGCATGAACGTCCAACTGCCTTCCACGTCGCCCTCTTCCTCTCCCCGGCTCGACCCCCACCCTCGACCAACAACGCCCGGTGCGGTGGGCTTCCCCGTTACCCGGAGAGCGAACAGCGCCGCGGCCGCCGGTAACCTGCCCGCGTGGAGCGGACCGGGCAGCCAGGACGCCGCCTCGACCTGCTCGTCTACGGGGTGAGCCTGCTGTTCGCGGCCGGGACCGCGCTGTTCTCGGGGTTCTACGGGTACCGGGTCTGGGGCAACTTCGCGACGGCCGGCTACCTGCTCGCCGTCGTGCTCACCTGCCTGGGCCTAGTGTCCACGACGAGGCTGTCGGCCCGCTCGAACGTGCTGGTCTCCCGCTGGACGCCGGTCGCGGTCGCGGGCCTGCTCGCCGGCGTGGTGCCGCTGCTCGTGCTGGTCTTCCGCCGGTCGCCGAGCTTCGTGTGGGGCGACTGGCCGTGGGCGTTCCCGGCCCAGCCCGAGGTGTGGGTGGTGGAGCGGTCCGCGGACCTGCTGCTCGCCGACGGCACGCCCTACCCCGACCTGTCGCTGCTCGACCGGGCCGCGCACCCCGACGACTACACCCCCTACGGCCCCTCGATGACCGTGTTCGGGCTCCCCCGCGCGCTGTTCGGCGACGGCGCGTTCACCGACGCGCGGATCGCGTTCGCGCTCGGCACCGTGCTGATCGTCGTGCTGGCGCTGTACCTGCTCGGCTGGCCCCGGATCCCGGTGCTCGCCGCGCAGCTGGCCGCGGTCAGCCCGCTCACCCTGCTGACGCTGGTCGTCGCGGGCGACGACGTGCCGGTGATCGCGCTGATCGTGCTCGCCACCGTGCTCGCGTTCCGCCGCAACCAGGTGTGGACCGGAGTCGTGTGCGCGCTCGTGGCCACGATGAAGTTGACCGCGCTGCCGGCGCTGGCCGTGCTGGCGGTGACGATCGCGGTCCGCCGCGGCCGGCGTGACCTGGCGGTCTTCCTCGGCACGCTCGTCGCGGCGACCGCGGTCGTCACGGTGCCCGTGCTGCTCGTCGACCCGGCCTCGTTCGTCGAGCACGTGATCCTGTACCCGGCGGGGCTCGGCGAGGCGCGCTCGCCGGCCGCCAGTCCCCTGCCGGGCCACCTGATCGCGCAGCTGGGTACGGTCGGGCACGCCGCGGCGCTGGTGCTGCTCGCCGCGGCGGCATGCGTAATCGCCGCGTGGCTGCTGCTGCGCCCGCCGCGAGACCGCGCGGACGTGATGCTGCGGATCGCGACCGGGCTGGGCACCGCGACCGTCCTCGCGCCGGCCACGCGCTGGGGCTATCTGGTGTACCCACTCGCCATGGTCGGCGCGATGATCGCGTTCGCCTCCGTCGAGACCCGAGGCGCACGAGGCGAACCGGGGGACCGGAACACCGCGGGCCCGACCGACGAACTGGTCGCGAACCCCGACTCCCGCGGCATCCAACCCTGAGGGCTACTTCTTCTTCGTGCGCGTCGCCCCTCCACGGCCCCGCAGCTGCACACCGGACTCCGAGAGCACCCGGTGCACGAATCCGTAGGAACGGCCCGTCGACTCGGCCAGCGCCCGGATGCTGGCACCCTTCTCGTATTTCTTCTTGAGGTCAGCGGCCAGCTTGTCGCGCGTCGAGCCGGTGATCCGCGCGCCCTTCTTCAGATCAGCCACGTCGTCCGCCTTCCGTAGCGTGTGACGGAGGTTCTGATACACCTGACGTGGCCAATGATCGAACACCACGGCGTGGAATGCCAGACGAGATCCCAAAAGGCTATGAACTCGCTCACCCCGTCCGGGGCACATCAGGCCAGCTGAACGAGTTCCAGATAGTCGGCAGACCAGTGATCCTCGGTACCGTCGGGCAACAAGATCACCCGTTCGGGTGCAAGCGCCTCGACTGCTCCGGGATCGTGCGTAACCAGCACAACGGCGCCCGCGTAGCTGTGCAGCGCCTCCAGGACGCGTTCGCGGCTCGCCGGGTCGAGGTTGTTGGTCGGCTCGTCGAGCAGCAGCACGTTGGCCGCGCTGGACACCAGGCCGGCCAGCGCCAGCCTGGTCTTCTCGCCGCCGGAGAGCGTCCCGGCCGGCTGGTCGAGCTGCTCGCCGGAGAACAGGAACGTGCCGAGCAGCGAGCGCAGCTGCTGCTCGGGGGTGTCCGGCGCGGCGTGCCGCACGTTCGACCACACCGAGGCGGAGTGGTCCAGCGTCTCGTGTTCCTGGGCGTAGTACCCGATCCGCAGGCCGTGACCGGGCACGACCTCGCCCGCGTCGGCCTCCTCCCGACCGCCGAGCAGGCGCAGCAGGGTGGTCTTGCCGGCGCCGTTGAGCCCGAGCACGACCACCCGGCTCCCCCGGTCGATCGCCAGGTCGACGCCGGTGAACACCTCCAGCGAGCCGTAGCTCTTCGACAGGCCCTCGGCGGTGAGCGGCGTCTTCCCGCACGGCGCGGGCTCCGGGAAGCGGATCCGGGCGACCTTGTCGGACTGCCGGACCTCCTCCAGGCCGGTCAGCAGCCGCGAGGCCCGCTTGGCCATGTTCTGCGCGGCGACCGCCTTCGTCGCCTTGGCGCGCATCTTGTCCGCCTGCTGCATCAGCGCGGACGCCTTCTTCTCCGCGTTGGCGCGCTCCCGGCGGCGGCGCTTCTCGTCGGCGGCGCGCGCGTCGAGGTAGCGCTGCCAGCCCATGTTGTAGAGGTCGACCACGCCGCGCATGGCGTCGAGGAACCAGACCTTGTTCACCACCTCGGCGAGCAGCTCCACGTCGTGGCTGATCACCACGAGCCCGCCGTTGTGCCCCTTGAGGAACCCGCGCAGCCAGGTGATCGAGTCGGCGTCGAGGTGGTTGGTCGGCTCGTCGAGCAGCAGCGTGGTGCCGGACCCGTTGCCGCCGCCGGACTCGGCCGCGGCGAACAGGATCCTGGCCAGCTCCACCCGCCGGCGCTGGCCGCCGGACAGGGTCGACAGCGGCTGGCCGAGCACGCGGTCGGCGAGGCCGAGGTTCGCGCAGATGCGGGCGGCCTCGCTCTCCGCGGCGTACCCGCCGAGCGCGGCGAACCGCTCCTCGAGCCGGCCGTAGCGGCGGATCTCCCGGTCGCGGGTGGTCTCGTCGGCGTGCTCGGACATGGCGGACTGCGCCTTCTCCATGTCGTGCAGCAGCTGGTCGAGTCCGCGCGCGGAGAGCACCCGGTCCTTGGCGGTGACCGCGAGGTTGCCCTCGCGCGGGTCCTGCGGCAGGTAGCCGAGCTCACCGGCGCGGCGCAGGTCGCCGGCGTAGGGCTCGCCCTCGCCGGCCAGTACGCGCAGCGTGGTGGTCTTGCCGGCGCCGTTGCGGCCGACGAGGCCGATCCGGTCGCCGGGCTGGATGCGCAGGGTCGTGTCGGAGAGCAGGATCCGGGTGCCGGCGCGCAGTTCGAGGTCCGTGGCGGTGATCATGTTTCGGAGACTCCGGGATAGTGGTCGTGGGCAGGTCTGGTCCGCCCGCCGGCCGTGGCCGGCGGGCTCGCCTGCCGCCTAGGCAGTCCGAACCACCACGGGGTCGAGTGTACGGGTCGGCACCAACTGAGATCGGCGCCACTCGTCCACTAAGCACCCGCTTAGCTAGAGTCGGTCCATGACTCCAGACTTCCAGGGCAAGGTCGCGCTGGTCACGGGCGCGAGCCGCGGCATCGGGCACGCGATCGCGGCGGAGCTGGCGCGCGGCGGCGCGGCCGTCACGATCTCCTCCCGAAAGGCCGACCAGATCGAGGCGGCCGCCGAGGAGCTGCGGGCCGCGGTGCCGGGTGCGCGGGTGCTCGCGGTCGCCGCGCACACCGGCGAGGACGACGACCGCGACCGGGTCGTGCGGCGTACGGTCGAGGAGTTCGGCCGACTCGACGTGCTGGTCAACAACACCGGCATCAACCCGACCTACGGCCCGCTCGTCGATGCCGACCTGAACGCGGTGCGCAAGATCTTCGACGTGAACGTGGTCGGCGCGCTCGGTTACGTGCAACTCGCGCTGAAGGCGTGGATGGCCGAGCACGGCGGCTCGATCGTGAACATCGCGTCGGTCGCGGGTCTGCGCTCGTCCGGCGTGATCGCCGCGTACGGCGCGAGCAAGGCGGCGCTGATCCGGCTGACCGAGGAACTGGCCTGGCAGCTCGGCCCCGGCGTGCGGGTCAACGCGGTCGCCCCCGCGGTGGTGAAGACGAAGTTCGCCGAGATGCTCTACACCTCGCGTGAGGAGGAGGCCGCCGCCGCGTACCCGATGAAGCGCCTCGGCGAGCCCGCCGACGTCGCCCGGATGGTCGCGTTCCTCGCCTCCGACCAGGCCCCCTGGATCACCGGCGAGACCGTCCGCGTCGACGGCGGCATGCTCGCCACCGGCACCCTCGGCTGACGCCGGTTCAGCTGAGCAGGGCGGCGAGGGCGGCGACCGAGCGGCGGAGGTCGACGCGGATGGCGCGGCCGAGTGCCAGGCCGACCGGGCCGAAGATCGGGCGGCCGGTGACCTCGGCGTCGACGGTCACCGTGGAGCGGTCCTCGCCGTCGGGGCGGACGGCGAGGTTGAGGGCCACCCGGACGCCGCCGACGCCGCGGCCGGTGATCGTCAGGCCGCGCGGCGGGGTGTAGCGGTCGATCCGCCAGGTGACCCGGTTGCGCAGGCCCATCACGGCGACCACCGACGTGAGCGTCGTGCCCTCGCCCAGCTCCGCGGGGAGTTCGTCGCGCCAGCCCTCGTGCAGGGTCAGCCACTCGTCGAAGCGGGACAGGTCGGCCGCCGTCGCCCAGGTGCGGGCCGGTGACGCGGGCACCAGCACGGACGCGTGGACGTGGGCCATGAAGTCCAGTGTAGACAGTGAGGCTTGTTCGAACGAGCGCGGCATACCACTCGGCGCGGGCCCGGATTCGCGGGTTCCCCCTCAGCGGGGCGAGGTTCGAACGAGCCTCAGTAGGCGGGAAGGGGCCGCCACCGGCAGGGGAACACCGGCGGCGGCCCGGAAATCACCCGGCCACGTAGCCGTTCACGTGCAGCGACACCGACCGGAGTGTGCCGCTGTCGAACAGCGCCAGGTCGTACGCGGTGAACGTCCACGTGCCGTCCACCGGCTCGGTGCGTAGGCCCGCGAGCGGGTCCGCCGGCCGCCAGGTGCCGGTGTAGGGCGCCTGCGCGGCACTCACCGACGCGAACGGCTGCTCGGCCGCGTCGTCGAACACCACCTGGCACAGGTTGTTCCCGCTGCCGCCGTTGCCGGCGAACACCTCGGCGGTCGCGCCGGACGGGGAGGTGAGCACGCCCACCAGGTCCGACACGTAGGTGTGGTCGATGCCGACCGTGGTCGCCCCGGGATCGGCGGAGCAGGTCGCCCCGTCGACCGAGAACGTCAACCTCGACGCCCGGCCGACGCCGCTGACCGGGATCGCCACGCTCGCGCCGACCGTGCTCGCGTCCGGGATCGCCACCGGCTCGCCGGCGTAGGCGAAGTCGACCGTCACGTCCGACGGCTCGCCGACCTCGAGCGCGAAGCTCGTCCTGGTCGGCGAGTACGCGCCGGCGAAGGTCACCCGGGTGTCGAGCGTCACCGGCTCGCCGACCTGGTGCGACTCCGGCACGGTCACCTCGAACGACCGGGTCGCCGTCGCGCCCTTCTCGATCGTGCCGTACGAGCGCGCCCGCGGCGTGATGGTCACCCCGGCGGTCGGCGAGGTCAGCACCACGCTGGTGGACACCGAGGTGGCGTCGCCGGTGTTGGTCACCGGCAGCTCCACGGTCGCGGTGTCGCCGGGGTGCAGGTACTCGCCGCCGTCGTCCGGCGTCACGACCGGCGTCCGCGCCTGTGCCCACGGCTGCGGGCTGGCGCCGGTGTAGGCGAGCACCCGGTCGGCGAGGATCACGCCGTGGCCGCTGCGCCCGTCCACGCCCGGCTCCGCGATGTCGATCGCGGTCCGGGTCAGCGCCTCGCGCACCTCGGCCGGGTCGATGCCGGGGTTGCCGGACAGGACCAGGCCGGCGATCGCCGCCGCGTGCGGGGCGGCCGCCGAGGTGCCGAAGAACGGGTCGAAGCCCTGCACGCTGGTCATCACGCCGTCCGCCGCGGTGATGTCCGGCTTCTGCCGCACCTCGCCGCCGGTGGAGCTGACGTCGCCCGGCGTGATCGGGGTGCCGTCCTCCTCGTAGAAGATCCGGCGCGGGCCGTCGGAGGTGAACCGCTCCAGGGCGGTGTCCGCACCGAACGCGTCCGGGAACGGACCGCGCGGGTTCGCCGGGTCGCCGGGCTCCAGGTCGAACGGCAGCGGCTCGTCGGCCGGCGCCGCCGCGACGCTGAACGCGCCCCGCGCCGCCGAGTGGCCGAACGTGACGCCGGGGGTGTTGAACGCCTTCAGCTCGCCCGACGTGTCGGCGAAGCGGCCGCGCAGCGCCGACAGCGACAGGTATCGGTCCTCGCCGTTGAACTTCACGATCGCCAGCCGCAGCCCGCTGCCGCCGAAGATCGGGGTGTCCACCCGCTCGTACGGGTCCTGGGTGCCGGTCTGGTAGTCCTGGCTGCCCGCCACGACGTTGCCCTGCGAGTCGAGCATGTACAGGTCGTAGTCGTTGCCGGACGCGCCGAGCGGGTCGGACCAGTTGAGCAGCACCGGCACGCCCGCCGAGGACGCGTCGGAGATCGGCTGCAGCACCTGGGTGTTCTCCGACGGGTCGAAGTCGTGCGCGTAGCCGGCGTACTTGCCGATCACCCGGCCGGAGTTGACGTAGTCACCCTCCCAGTGCGCGGCGGTGCCGTCAACGGTGTTGCCCTCGTTGCCGGCGGAGGAGAAGTACAGCGCACCGTCCTCGACCACGTCGTTCACGGCCTGGGCGATGATCCAGTCCTGGAACGGCGATTCCTTGAAGTAGAGGATGTCGTCGACGATGATGTCGCAGTCCAGCTCGAAGCGGAGCGCGCGGATGTTGTCCGCGAAGCTCGCGTCGCCGTTGAACGCGGTGGCGAAGCCCAGCTCGGCGTTCGGCGCCACGTCGTG
Organism: Actinophytocola sp.; assembly: GCA_036259595.1. GTDB lineage: Bacteria > Actinomycetota > Actinomycetes > Mycobacteriales > Pseudonocardiaceae > Actinophytocola. The sequence continues at coordinate 2,575 of DATABL010000259.1, read as the reverse complement.
GATGATCTCGAGCATCGCGGTGCCCTCGTCGCCGGCACCGGCCTGGGTCGGCAGCACGTCGACCGCGGGCAGCTCGCCGGCGGCCTGCGAGGTCGCGAGCGAGTCGATGCCGTCGGACAGCGCACAGATCTTCACGCCGACGCCGGTGACGCCGATCTCCTCGCGCACGGTGTCCGCGTTGTGCGTCCGGTCGCCGGTGCTGGTGATCGGGCCGGCGCGGTCGGCGAGCGCCGCGCGGGTGTTCCGCTCGATCCGGGCGTCCCGCTCCTCCTTGGACTCCGGCTTGGTCGGCGCGGTGTTCGGGTTGAGCTGGCGGGCGGTCATCGCCTCGCCGGCCTCCTCGACCTTGCGCACGTCGGACCGCGCGGCGACCTTGCCGATCGCGGACAGCGGCAGTTCGGCGCGGACGGTTCCGTACCGAGTGGACACCGACTTCAGGCTGGCGCCCGCGTCGGTGAGCGCGCTCAACAGAGCGTCGGAGACGGTGGCGCGAATGTCCACCATGGTCCGGTTGCCCGACACCTCGACGCCGCTGCGCAGGCGCGGCAGCGCGGCCGACACGGCCGAACGGCTGTTGCGCGTCCGCAGCTCGAGGAGCAGCTTGCTGTCCACTTTGGCCTCGGTCTTCGAGGCGCTCTTCTTCAGGTCCTGCAACGCCCCGATCTGCCGGGCCGCGTTCTCCATCGGAGACAGGCCCTTGGCCTGCCCGTACGGCGCGGCGACGGCCGGGCTCGCCAGCCCGACCACGGCGAGCAGGCACGCAGCGCCGGTGAGCAGAGCACGGCGTCTTCGTGACGCGGGTGCGGGTGTGCGCACGGATTCCCTCCAGCGGGTCCTCAGCCGTGCCCCGACTCACGACAACCGACGCCGGGATCCCCCCGGCCGGCCAACCGTATGGTCAGACCCTTTCCCCCCACAGCGGCCATTCGGCCGAACCACACTCCGTGTGCGTCGATGGTTGCCGACCGTTAGCGACTTACAGGACAAAAGCGTCCGACCAGGGCTGCGCGCTGCGCCCGGACAGCGCGTCGAGCAGCGTGGCGGCCTGGCTGTCCGTGAGCGACGCGACGAAGTCGATCACCGCGCGTCCCCGGGCCAGCTCCCGGATCCCGGTCGCGCCCTCCGGCGCCTCCCCGACCGCCCCGACCAAAGTGGACATGTCGGTCGCGGCGAGCGCGGTGTACTCGTGCTCGGCGAGGTCGACCAGGTCCTGCAGCCGCCGCGGCAGCCGGTCGGACTCGTACCGGTCGGTGAGCCACTGTTCCAGCGCCTGCACCAGGGAGGTGAGCAGCCGGGCCTGGCCACGTTGGTGCAGCGCGAGGTCCGGGCGGAGCAGGACGAACCGGCGGTGCACGAACTTGAGCACCTGGACCTCGTGCCACTGCGCGGATCCGAGCAGCACGTGCCCGGAGCGGGTCGGCGGGTCGAGCACCACGCTCATGCCGTCGACGAGCCGTACGGTCCAGCCGGCGGAGAACCGCCCGACCGCCTGCTCGGCCTCGACCGAGCCCTCGAACGGGGTGGCGAGGAGGGTGTCGACCAGCTCGGTGCGCACTCGCCGCACGGCCGCGACGAACGCGTCGTCGTCGACGATCCACGAGTCGCGCAGGTGCAGCCGGCGGCGCAGGATCTCCAGCGAGTAGCCGGGTCGGCGGGAGTGGGCGGCCAGCAGCCCGTCGTCGAGCTCGGCGAGTTCGAGCGCGCCGGTCAGCCAGCGCCCGAGCTCGGCCGCGACGGGCGCGTGCTGGAGGACGCCGATGCGGTGGAAGTCCTCCAGGTCGTGGATGGCGTAGGCGATGTCGTCGGCGGTGTCCATCACCGACGCCTCGACGGTCTGCTGCCAGGGCGCCAGCCGGGCGGCGAACGGCTCGCGGGCCTGGGCCAGGTCGTCGAGCTCGGTGACGTAGACGCTGAACTTGCTGGAGCCGGTGCCCTTCTCCCCCGCCGGCTCGGACGCGCCGCGCGGGGGGTCGGCGAGGTGCCGCGGGTGCGGGTCGGGGTGGCTCAGGCGGGTCCACGGGTACTTCAGCATCGCGGCCCGGACCGCGGCGGTGAGGTCGAGGCCGATGGCGCTCGGGCCGCCGGTGTCGGTGGTGGTGACGATCCGCAGGCTCTGCGCGTTGCCCTCGAACCCGTCGGGGAGGCCGAACCGGTGCCGGGCCAGCCGGTCGAGCACCTGTTCGCCGAGGTGCCCGAACGGGGGGTGCCCGAGGTCGTGCGCCAGCGACGCGGCCTCCACCACGTCCGGGTCGCAGCCGCCGAGCGCGGCCAGCAGGTCGGCGTTGCCCGGCTGGGCCAGCAGCCGCTCGGCGACCGCCCTGGCCAGTTGCGCGACCTTGAGGCTGTGGGTGAGCCGGTTGTGCACCAGCAGGCCGGAGCCGGCCGGGCTGACCACCTGGGTCACGCCGCCCAGCCGGGCGAAGAACGGCGAGGCCACGATGCGGTCCCGGTCCACCCGGAACGGGCTGGTGGCCAGGTCGCCGGGGGCGACCAGGCTGTCGCCGAAGAGCCGTTGGGCGCGCGGATCATCCATCCCCGGGAGGTTACCGGGACTGCAGAGCGTCCAGCGCCACGG
>DATABL010000258.1:0-55206 GCA_036259595.1 Actinophytocola sp. | reverse complement strand
CCCCCCCCCGCCGCTGGAGGTGGCGATCGAGGGCGCGGGGCCCGCGGCGATGTTCCTGGTCGGGGCGGTCGGCGACTTCGACGCCGCGCTGCTGTGCCTGCGTCCGGTGGGCGACCTCGGCCGCGGCGAGCAGGACGCCCTCGATCAGGCGGCCCGCTTCCTGTCCCTGGAGGTGGCCAGGCAGCAGGCGGTGCAGGCGATCGAGCAGCGGTTCGCGAGCGAACTGCTCGACATGGTCCTGTCCGGGGCGCAGCGCGCGGCCGAGGTCCCACCGCGGCTGCGGGCGTTCGGGGTCGACCCGAGCGGGCCCCTGGCCGTGTGCGCGGTGGCGTTCGCCGATCCGGACACGCCGATGCTGCCGGGCCTGGCCGAGGCGGTCGGCGAGTTCTTCCTCGCCGAGAGCACCGCGGTCGTGGTGGCGGGCGGCAGTCAGGACGTCGTCGCGGTGCTGTCCTGGCAGCGACCGGAGCGGGAGCTGCGCGCGCTCGCCACCCGGCTGGTCGACACGGTCGCCGCGCGCTTTCCCGGTCACCGCCCGGTGCTGGGGCTCGGCGAACCGGCCGCGGACGCGACGGCGCTGCGCCGCCCGCTCGTCTCGGCCCGCGAGACGTGCCGGGTGCTCGCCCGCCGCGGCGGCCCGTCCGTCGCGGTCTTCGGCGAGCTGGGCACCCACCGGCTCCTGCTCGGCCTGCACGACCCGGAGACGCTGCGCGGGTTCGCCGACAGCGTGCTGGGGCCGCTGCGCGAGCACGACCTGCGCCGAGGTGGCGAGCTCGTGACGACGCTGCGCACGTTCCTCGACCACGACGGCCAGTGGGCGGCGACCGCGGCGGCGCTGTTCGTCCATGTCAACACGCTGCGCAACCGCCTGGCCAAGGTGACCGAGCTGACCGGCCGGGACGTACTGCGCACCGAGGACCGGGTGGACCTCTACCTGGCGCTGCAGGCCGACGCCTTTCAGCGGTAGTCGGGCGCGGCCGGCACCGGGCGGTTCGGCAGCTCCTGGTCGGCCAGGGCCGCCTCCGCGACGTCGGCGCAACGGGCGAACCGCACGTCGCCACAGCTCAGCGCGTGCTCGACCAGCCGGCGCAACGCCATGATCCGCCCGGGACGGCCGGTCAGGAACGGGTGCGAGCACAGGTTGAACAGGCAGCCGTAGTGGCGCATGCCGTCCAGCTCGGCGCGCCACAGCTCCAGCGCCTTGTTCGGCGACTCGATCACCGAGCCGATCTTCGGCTGGGGCAGGAACGCGTACTGCTCCCAGTCGTCGAGCGACCAGTGCACGGGTAGCTCGGCGATCTCCCCGTGCCCGGTGGTGACGCGGTACGGCCGGTCGTCGGCCATCAGCGACGAGTCGTAGCGCAGCCCGTACTCCGCCACCAGGTCCGGCGTCTGCCGACTGGCCGCCCACAGCGCCGCGCGGTGGCCGGCGATCTCGATGCCCTGGGCGGTGAAGACCTCCAGCGCGCGCTCGAAGTCCGCCCGCTCCGCCTCCGGTGTCATCGAGGTCGGCGGGCGGTGCGCGTAGGAGTGGTGGGCCACCTCGTGCCCGCGCAGGACGATCGACGCGGCCAGGCCAGGCCGGTGCTCGGCGACCCAACCGGGGACGAAGAACGTCGCCGGCACGTCGAGGTCGTCGAGCAGGTCGAGGATCCTCGGCACGCCGACGTCCGGGCCGTAGGACTGGTGCGACATCGTCGCCAGGTGCTGGGCGTACCGCGGGTCCTCGGCCAGGACCGGCGTCTCGGCGTCCACGTCGAACGTGAGGGTCGCCACTGCCGCCGCCCCGCCGCGCCACGCCGTCATCCCCGCACGCCCTCCCGCCACCGGCGCGCCACGGACAGCGTCGCCATGGGCTTCAGCATGCCCGCGTCGAACGGCTCCAGCGCGAGGTCCTTCGCGACGCGCCGGGGCAGGTCGGGGTTCGCGAGCGCGGCCCGGCCGACGGCGAGCAGGTCGGCGTGGCCGCCCTCGATCACGTCGGCGGCCTGACCTGGGTCGTGCATGGCGCCGTTGGCGATCACCGGCAGGCCGGTGCGCCGCCTGGCGAGCGCGGTGATGGTGTCGCCACCGGACAACCGCGCGGTCTCGATCCAGTCGCGGCCCTCGCTCGCCACGTGCACGTAGCCGGCGCCGGCCGCGCCGACGGCGTCGAAGATCGCCTCCGCGTCGCGCGCGCCGCCCGGCCAGCGGTGGGTGAAGTCGTTGACCTTGGTCTGGGAGAACCGGATGCCGACCAGGAAGTCGGGCACGGCCTCGTGGATGTCGGCGACCACCTCGGCCGCGAGGCGCACCCGGTTCGTGACCGTCCCGCCGTAGCCGTCCTCGCGCAGGTTGGTGTAGTCGGTGAGGAACTGGTCGAGCAGGTAGCCGTTCGCCGCGTGCACCTCGACGCCGTCGAACCCGGCGGCGTGCGCGTTGCGGGCGGCGGTGACGAACCCGGCGCGGACCCGCTCGATGTCGGCCACGGACATCTCGCGGGGGACCGGCCACGGACCGCTGCCGCCGTACTCCGGCATCATCTCCCCCTTCGGGGCCACGGCCGATGGGGCGACGCGGACCGCGCTGTGGGCCGAGCCCTGCGACAGCGCGCCGGCGTGCATCAGCTGCGCGACGATCCGCCCGCCGGCCGCGTGCACCCGCCGGGTCACCAGGCGCCAGCCGTCGACGTGCTCCGCGGTGACGAGGCCGGGCTGGTTGAGGTAGCCCTGGCTGTGCGCGGTGTCGGTGTAGGTGCCCTCGGTGATCACCAGCGGGAACGCGCCCTCGGCGAACTCCGCGTAGTAGTCGGCCATCTCGACCGTGGGCACTCCGTCCGGGCTCGCCGAGACCCGGGTCATCGGTGCGACGGCGAACCGTCCGGCTAGGTCGAGCTCGCCCAGCCGGAACGGGGTGAGGGCCGCGTGAGCGGAGTCGTTCATGTGGTGCTCCTGGTCGGTGAGTGGCTGTGGCACAACTCAACCAGTGGCGACCGCAGTTCCCAATGGACGATCATCCACCAGAACACGGCTCGGCTGGCGATGTGCACACCACGGGTTCCAGGCCGCGACGATCGCGAGCAGCCGGTCCGGCCAGCGGGTCACTCGACCGCTCCTCTCCTCCGCGTCCGGCCCGCGGGACGAGCAGCTCCATCACGAGCGGCTTCGTCGTGCCGCCGTTGATCCCCACGAGGTCCTGCGGGCAGGCCGAGACCACCACGACGCAGTCCAGCTCGGCGCGGACGGTGACCGCGTCGCCGGGGCGCGCCGGGGACGCGTGCCACCGCAGCTCGCCCGCGGCGGTGACCGGGATGTCCATGAACAGGTTCACCGGCTGCGGCACCGCGTCGAGATCGGTGGCCAGCGCGGTGCGCAGGTTCTCCGCGCACGAGGCGTGCCAGCCGGTCACCCCGAGGGCGGCGTACCGCGCGGGGTCGCAGGCGGGGACCAACATGTCGTGGCGGCCGGGGGAGGTGTCCCCCACCAGCGTCAGGATCGGCCGCCGCCGGTCGGTGACGAACGGCTCGCCGACCTCGGGGAACAGGCGGCTGTGGTGCGCGCGGGTGTGCGCCGCGCTGAGCCACTCCACCGGCGTGCCCCCGACCGGCGCACCGGTGAAGGCGAAGAGGTCGCCGACCTGACCACCGTCCTCGGTGACCACGCGCAGGTGCTCCCCCGCCCGCAGACCGACGCGACGACCTTCCCGCGCGGGCACGACCACCCGCTCCCCGAACGTGAGCCGCATACCGGCACCCCATCACCGCCACCGACCGGGCACCATGGACGATGCCCCAACCGATGGCCGGCACACTGGACTTTCACCCAGTCGACGCCCCACGGGGATGATGTCGCGGGCGGGCACCACCACGTCGCCCCGCCTCACGCAGCCTTTCGCGATCACCGCACGCGCTCACATGTCACAGTCGCCCCCGGCTGTCTCGTCCCGGTACCGGAAGACATCATCCGACGTGGAGGAGCTGGTCGTGAGCGAACGGAAGGTCGCGCTGGTCACCGGGGCGAACAAGGGGATCGGCCGAGCGGTCGCCGAGGGGTTGGCCGCCCTGGGCATGACGGTCCTGGTCGGCGCCAGGGACGCGAAGCGCGGCGAGGAGGCCGTCGCGGTGCTGCGCGCGGCGGGCGGCGACGCGCACGCGGTCCCCCTGGACGTGACCGACCCGGCCACCGTCGGAGCGGCCGCGACGCTGGTCGGGGAGCGCTTCGGGTACCTCGACGTGCTGGTCAACAACGCCGGCATCACCGGCTCCGGGCAGGTCGCACCCGAGGATGCCCTCGACCAGGTCCCCAGCGGCGTCGACCTGGACATGGTCCGGGCGGTGTTCGAGACCAACGTGTTCGGGGTGATCGCGGTGACCAACGCGGTGCTGCCGCTGCTGCGGCGTTCCCCGGCACCGCGGATCGTCAACGTCAGCAGCCACGCCGCGTCGCTGGCCGTCGCCGCCGACCCGGACGGTGTGCTGGCGGCGCTGCCGACGTCGGCCGCGTACACGCCGTCGAAGACCGCGCTGAACGCGTTGACCGTGCAGTACGCCAACGAGCTGCGCAAGGACGGCTTCCTCGTCAACGCCGCCGCGCCGGGCTACGTCGACACGGAGAGCAACGACCACCACGGGTTCCTCACCCCCGCCCAGGGCGCCGCGGTCGTCGTGCGGTTGGCCACGCTCGCCGCGGACGGGCCGACCGGTGGGTTCTTCGGGGCCGAAGGCCCGGTGCCCTGGTGATCGCTGGAGGAGGAGTCGGCGTGCCGCGGACCGAGGAGTTCGAGCAGCTGCGGCCGCTGCTGTTCTCGATCGCCTACCGGATCCTCGGCAGCGTGGGCGAAGCCGAGGACGCCGTCCAGGAGACCTGGCTGCGCTACGAGGCCTCCCCGGTCGAGCCGGAGTCGGTCAAGGCCTTCCTCTCCACCGTGGTGACGAGGATCGCCATCGACGTGCTGCGCTCGGCCCGCGCCCGGCGGGAGTCCTACGTCGGCCCGTGGTTCCCCGAACCGCTGCTGACCGACCCGCACCAGGACCCGGAGCGCTCGGCGGAGCTTGCCGACTCGCTGTCGATGGCGGCGTTGCTCCTGCTGGAGCGGCTGAGCCCGTTGGAGCGTGCGGTGTTCGTGCTGCGTGAGGTGTTCGGGTTCGGTTTCCCGGAGATCGCCGAGGCGGTGCGGCGGTCGGAGACGGCGTGCCGTCAGCTGGCGGTGCGGGCCCGCCGCCACATGGACGCGGGCCGGCCCCGGTTCGAAGCCGACCGAGCCGAACGCCAGGAGCTGGCCGGCCGGTTCCTGGACGCCTTCCGCGACGGGGACGTCGAGGGCCTGCGCGAACTGCTGGCCGCCGACGTCCAGCTGGTCGGCGACGGCGGCGGCAAGGCTCCGCAGTTCGCCAGCCACATCACCGGCCTGCTGCAGGTGGGTAGGGCGCTCGCCGCACTCGTCTCGTGGTTCGCCCGGGTCGGGGTGCGGATGGAGCCGCACGAGGTGAACGGCCAGCCGGGCGCGGTCTTCCGCGACCGCGACGGCAAGGTCGTCAACACGTGGACGCTCGACATCCTCGACGGCCGCGTCCAGACCATCCGCACGGTGCTCAACCCCGACAAGCTCGGGCACATGGGTCCGGTGGCGGACGTGTGGACGCTCGTCCGCGAGACCAACCGGCCCCGGCGCCGCGGCGACTGACACCACAGCCGCGGACCGGCTCGACGACGTGCCGGTCCTGGTGGTCCCACGGCACCGAGTGCGTTCCGCCGGGAGCGTAACCGCTGCTACCGGCTTCGCGGCGATGCCAGGATGGCGGCATGGCGGACATACTCCACATCCATCCGAACCGCGCTCCCGTGCAGGAGCCGGAACCGCTGTGGCGGGAGGTGCTCGGTCGAAGCCTCCGGACGACCAGGGAGGAACAGGGCGACCGCCTCGTGGACGTCGCGGAGCGGGCCGGGATCTCGCCGCAGTACCTGTCCGAGATCGAGCGTGGGCGCAAGGAGCCGTCGAGCGAGATGATCGCCGCGGTCACCGGTGCGTTGGGGGTCGAGCTGGACGTTCTGCTGGTCGGGATCGCTGGGGACGTGCGGCGACGGCGCCGGACCGCGAGTCTCGGGGTCCGGCGCCGTCCGGCGGGGCCGGTGCTCATGCTGGCCGCGTGACGCCGTCTCAGGTTCGGCTCTCGAGGACGCGGTCGGCGAGGCCGTAGGCCACGGCGTCCGCCGCCCCGAACACGCGGTCGCGGTCGGTGTCGTGGCGCAGGTCCGCGACGCCGCGGCCGGTGTGGGCCGAGAGGATCTCCTCGAGTTGGGTGCGCACACGCACCACCTCGTCAGCCTGGAGGATGAGGTCCGGGATGGTGCCTCGGCCCTGCGCCGCGGGCTGGTGCAGGACCACCCTGGTGTGCGGGAGCACGGCGCGGCGCCCGGACGCGCCCGCGGCGAGCAGGACCGCACCGGCCGCGACGGCCTGGCCGACGCACGTCGTCGCCACCGGTGCCTTGATGTAGCGCATGGTGTCGTACAGCGCGAGCATCGCGGACGGGTCGCCGCCCTCGGAGTTGATGTAGAGGTTGATCTCCTGATCCGGGTTGTCCGCCTCCAGGTGCAGCAGCTGGGCGATCAACGCGTTCGCCACCCCGGAGTCGATCGCGGTGCCGAGGTAGACGATCCGCGCGGACAGCAGGTGCGAGTAGACGTCCATGATCCGCTCGCCACCCGTGGTGCGGGTGATGACGTTCGGGATGGTGTAGGTGCTCATGCCGACGCCCCCAGTCCCAGTTCGTGCGTGCGCACGGGCACGATCTGACCGAGGCTGTCGACGATGTGGTCGATGAACCCGTACTCCCGTGCCTGCTCGGCGGTGAACCAGCGGTCGTGCAGCGAGTCGGCGAAGACCCGGTCGACGGGCTGGCCGGTGTCCTCGGCGATGATCCCCAGCACGGTGTCCCGGGTGTGGCGCAGGTCGTCGGCCTGCACCTCCACCTCGACCGCCGATCCGCCGATTCCCGCGGAGCCCTGGTGCATCAGGACGCGGGCGTGCGGGAGGGCATAGCGCTTGCCCGGGGTGCCCGCGGACAGCAGGAACTGGCCCGCGCTGCACGCCAATCCCAGTGCGAGTGTGACCACGTCGCACGGCACGATCCGCATCACGTCACGGATGGCCAGCATCGAGGGCACCGATCCGCCGGGCGAGTGGATCCACAGCGCGATGTCCTTCTTGGGATCGTCGCCCGCGAGCGAGAGCAGCTGGGTGGCGAGGACGGTCCCGTTGTCGTCGTCGAGGATGCCGTCGAGGACCAGTACACGCTGGCTGAGGAACCGTTCCCGTAGCCGGTGGTCGAACAGTCTGTCGTCGTTCGTCATACCGCGACGATGCCGGGGCGGCGGTGCCGTTCGCTTCTCCTGCTGCCGTGGGCAGATCAGCCGTCGGCCGCGCGCGGCAGGGGGCCCGCGCACCGACACCGGTACTACTGTGGAGACGTGATGTCGTCCCGGATATTCCGCCGGTGGTCAGGAGAGAACGCATGACGGTCACCCGGGACGGCGCCGAGTGGGTGCGGCGTTTCCACCCCGCCACCCACCCGCGGGCGCGGCTGGTCTGCTTCCCCCACGCGGGTGGCTCGGCGAGCTACTTCTTCCCGGTGTCCCGGGCGATGGCGCCGTCGGTGGAGGTGATCTGCCTGCAGTACCCGGGCAGGCAGGACCGCCGAACCGAGCCGTGCCTGGACGATGTGGCCGCCTTCGCCGACGAGTCCGCCGCGGCGCTGGCCCCGTGGACCGACCTGCCGCTGGTGCTGTTGGGCCACAGCCTGGGCGCGACCATCGCCTTCGAGACCGCCCGACGCCTCCAGACGGCCGGAACGGAGATCGGCGGCCTGTTCGCCTCCGGCCGCCGCGGCCCCACCACCGAACGCGACGAACGCGTCCACGAACGCGACGACGACGGCCTCCTGGCCGAGGTGCGCCGCCTCTCCGGCACCGACGGCGCCGTCCTGAGCGACCAGGAGATGGTCCGCCTGATCATGCCGGCACTCCGGGCCGACTACCGGGCAGCGGAAACCTACCGCCACACCCCCGGCGAGACCCTCCGCTGCCCGCTGACGGTCCTCGTCGGCGACACCGACCCCAAGGTCACCGTCGAGGAGGCCCGGGACTGGGCCGACCACACCACCGGCCCCTTCGACCTGAAGGTCTTCCCCGGCGGCCACTTCTTCCTCCAGGACCACCAGCCGGAGATCCTCGCCGCCATCGCGAGGCACATCGACACTCTCTAGTACAACAGCAGGGCTATCGGCGTCACGATGATCAGGCTGAGGACCACCCGCTCGAACCAGATCACGATCATCTTCGGCACCGAGATCGGGATGTCGGTGGCGACGATGCACGGCACCAACGCGGAGAAGAAGATGATCTGGGACACCGACACCACGGCCACCACGAACTTCACCGCCGCCGCCGACTCCACCACCAGCAGGGCGGGCAGGAACATCTCGGCGACCCCGACCGCGGAGGCCTTGGCGGCCAGCAGCGGTTCGGGGAGTTGCAGGGCCCAGGTGAACGGGTAGAAGACGTAGCCCAGCCAGTCGAACACCGGCGTGTAGGTCGCCAGCACGAGACCGAGCAGGCCGATCGACAGGATCGACGGCAGGATGGCCATCGTCATCAGCAGGCCGTCCTTGAGGTTGCGCACGATGTTCGTGCCCAACGGCGGCGCCGCCGCGACGGCCTTGCGCGCCTCGCGCCACGCCTGGGCGAACCGCTCGCCGCGGCTGTCCTGCTCCGGCTGGGGCACCGCGCCCTCGAAGTAACTGTCGTCGATCTTGGACAGCGGCCAGATCCGCACGGTCACCGCGGTCACCAGGAACGTCACGAGCAGGGCGGTCCAGAAGTAGGTGTTCCAGCTGCCCATCAGGTCCAGCGTCGTCGCCACGACCACCATGAACGTGGCCGACACCGTGGAGAACCCGGTCGCGATGACGGCCGCCTCGCGGGCGGAGTACTTGCCCTCCTTGTAGACCCGGTTCGTGATCAGCAGCCCCAACGAGTAGCTGCCGACGAACGAGGCGACCGCGTCGATCGCCGACCGGCCCGGGGTGCGCCACACCGGCCGCATCACCGGCCGCACCAGCGACCCGATGAACTCGAGCAGCCCGTACCCGACCAGCAGGGCGAGGAACACCGCGCCGATCGGCACCAGCAGCCCGACCGGGACGACGAGCTTGTTCAGCAGGAACGGCCCCATGTCCGGGGCGAACAGCCACGCCGGCCCGAAGCCGAACACGAGCATCACACCCACGAACAGCCCGACGACCTTGAACCCCGAGAACACCACGGTGACCGCCGACCGCCGCCACGTCCCCGAGACGAAGGGATGAACCGCCCCGGCCAGGATGATCGCGAGCGCGACGTACGGCAGAGCGCTCGGCACCCAGGACTCGATGGCACTCACCAGGTGGTCGAGCAGGATGGAGCTCTCGCCGTTCAGCTCGACCGGCACGAAGAAGACGAACGCGCCGATCAGACTGTACACAAAGAACGTCCACATGGGTACGTCGTCGCCGACGTTTCCGCTGGTCCGCGCGTTGCTCTGCTGCTCTGCCGACATCGCCCACCACCTCCGTCCCGCGCAGCCTCGCACGAGCCCCCACCCGGCGGAACACGAGCACCGGTCCCACCGTCTCGGATCCCAGACACCGCCGGTGCACGCGGCCCGAAACGAAACGCACCCGCACACCGATCTTCTGGACGGGGACAACTGGGGGGACAGCGTGCTGCGGATTCACTTCACCGCCGCCGATCTCGGCCGCGTGAGCGTTGCCAGGGCGGTCGATCCGTTGTGGGAGATGGTGTTCAGCCGGGTGCGGCTGGACGAGCGCGACCGGCGAGTGGAGTTCGAGCCGTGGGTGCGGCGGCTGCGGCGCGGTGACGACACCGCGGCGGTGCGCTCCGGTCGCCGGATCCTTCGCGCGCTGAGCCCGGTCGGCCCGTACTTCCCGGACTTCCTCACCCCGCCCGAGGGTGCCCACGGCCTGCGGCCGGGCGTCGCGGCCGTGCGCGCCACGCCACGGGCCCGCCTGCGCCGTGAGCTCGGCCTGCTGGGGCGCCGCTCCGGGCTGCCGACCTGGGCGAGCCGGCTGGCCGCCGGGGACCGCGCCCTGCTCACCGAGCTAGGCGACGCCCTGACCGCGTACCACCGGGCCGCGATCGACCCGTTCACCGGCGTCATCGAGGCCGCCGTCGAGGCCGACCGCGCACGGCGGGCCCGCGCCGCGCTCGACGGCGGCGTCGACGGACTGCTGCACAGCCTGCGCCCGATGATGCGGTGGCAGCCGCCGGTGCTCCACGTGTCCTACCGGGTCGACCGGGACCTGCACCTCGGCGGGCGCGGGCTGCGGCTCGTGCCGTCGTTCTTCTCCCGCCGCACCCCGGTGGCCTACGCCGACCCGTCGCTGGTCCCGGTCGTCACCTACCCGATCGACCACCACGGGAGCTGGCGGCACCGGGACGACCGGGACCGCGCGTTGGCGCCGGTGCTCGGCACCACCCGCGCCGCGGTCCTCGCCGCCGTCGGCACCGGCGCGACGACCACCGAACTGTCCGCGCGCCTGGGCACCTCGCCGTCCTCGATGAGCCGGCACACCAGGGCGCTGCGCGAGGCCGGCATCATCACCTCCGACCGCGACGGCCCGTCGGTGCGGCACACCGTCACCGCACTGGGCGACGCGTTGCTCCACGGCTGAACTGGCGCCCGACCGCTGTTGCTCCCGGTGAAGCGAGGACATAGCCTTGGGGGATGCGCTCGTCAGGACTGGTGGAGGACGCTCGGGGTCTGGGCGCCCACGACCACCTGTGCTGGCGGTACGACGAGCCGGCGGAGCTGTCGGCCCGCGTTCGGGAGTTTCTGGGCGAGGGCCTGGCGATGGGTGCTCGCGTCCGCTACGTCGGCCTCGCCCCGGTCCAGACCCTGGCCGGCGAACTGCACGAGCTCGACGGCATGGGCGAGGCGTTGGACCGCGGCGCCGCCGAGGTCTCCTCGCTGACCGGCACCTACTCCACCGGCACCGTGGTCGAGCCGGCCGCGCAGGTGCGGATCTACGCCGCGGCCACCGCGGCGGCGCTGGCGGCCGGGTACACCGGGATGCGGGTCGCCGCGGAGGCCACGCCACTGGTGCGCACCCCGGCGCAGCTCGACGCGTTCGCCCGGTACGAGCACCTGGTGGACCGGTACATGGCGCGGCACCCGTTCTCGGCGATGTGCGCGTACCGCACCGGCGAGCTGGGCGACGACGTGATCGAGCAGCTCGCCTGCCTGCACCCGAACACCAACCACGACGCCGCGGGTTTCCGGCTGCACGCCTCGGCCGGCGGGGAGTACGACGCCAGCATGAACGGGGACCTCGACCTGTCCAACGCGGACCAGTTCGCGACCGCCCTCGACCGCGCCGAGCTGCCGCTGCGCGGCGACGAGCTGGTCGTCGACGCGCGGGGCCTGACCTTCATCGACCACCGCGGCCTGCTGCGGTTACGCGAGTACGCCCGGCGCCGTGGCGTCGGCCTCGTGCTGCACGTCTCCCGCCCCGGCCCGGCGCGGATCGCCGAGGTGCTCGGGCTCACCGACGTGCGCGTGGAGCACCGTCCGGAACACGCCGCATGACCGCCGCTCGACCGGACGAGTTCGTCCATCCCGCGCTGTTCTACCGCTCGGACGCCGAGTACCTGGACGGGCTGCTGCCGTTCGTCACCGAGGGCCTCGCGGCCGGGCAACCGGTCGCCGTGGCGGTGCCCGGCCCCCGGGTGCGGCTGCTCCGTTCCGCTCTCGGCGACGCGGCCGAGCGGGTGCACATGGTCGACATGACCGTGGCCGGGCGGAACCCGGGACGGATCATCGCCGCGGTGCTGCGCCACTTCGCCGACCCCCATGCCGGCCGGCACGTCCGGATCGTGGGTGAACCGGTCTGGCCGGGCCGCTCCGCCACCGAGTACCCGGCCTGCGCCCAGCACGAGGCCCTGATCAACGCGGCGTTCGCCGGGCGCGACGTCACCATCGTCTGCCCGTACGACACCGTCGGGCTGGACGCCGACGTCCTCGCCGACGCCCGCGCCACGCACCCGGTGGTGTGGGGGGCGGACGGCCTGCGCGAAGCCAGCGCGGAGTACGCCCCGGACAGCGTGGTGGCCCGCTACAACCAGCCGCTGAACCACCACGGCGACGCGGAGCCGCACGTGGTGACCGATGCGGCCGGCCTGCCCGCCGCTCGCCGCTGGGTCGCGGACCGGGCCCGCGCACTCGGCCTGGCCCCGGACCGGATCGCGGACCTGGAGCTCATCGCCACCGAACTCGCCGCGAACAGCCTCGTCCACGCGAGCACGCCCTGCGAGCTGCGGATCTGGCCAGACGGCGGGGACGTGGTCTGCGAGGGACGGGACACCGGCCGGCTGACCGATCCACTGGCCGGACGCCGACCGGCGGAGCCCACGGCGCTCTCCGGCCGCGGTCTGCTGATGGTCAACGACCTGGCCGAGCTCGTCCGCATCCACACCAGCCCGCGGGGAACCACCGTCCGCGCCTACCTCCGCCGAAGGTAGGACGCCGGAGCCGGCGCGGCAGGTTTCCGGTGGTGCCCCGTGGGTAGCGCTGGACCATGGGATCGCCGGTGCCGGCCAGGAGGATCGAGACCCGGATTCCCGCGCGTCTGGACCGGCTGCCGTGGTCGTCGTTCCACTGGCGCGTCCTGATCGGGCTCGGCGCGCGGCTCGGCCTGCTGATCCTGGTGATCCGGCACGTGCCGGACCGGCGAGCGGCTGGCGGTGCCGGGGACCTCGATCACCGTGCGGCAGCGCGGGACGATCCCGTTCCGGGTGATCGCCCGGACCGCGTTCCGCGTCTACCCCAGGCGCACCGTGCTGGGGCTCGCACTGGTCGTCCTCGGCGGCATCGCCGAGGAGGCAGGGAAATGACCCCACGTTCGAAGGAGAACCCACGATGACACCACCGACCCAGGACACCGGCCGCCGGCCGGGCGTCGTCATCGCGTCCTACCCGGACTACGCGGACGCGGAGAGAGCGGTGGACTTCCTGTCCGACAACGGCTTCCCCGTCCGGCACACGGCGATCGTCGGCCGTGGGCTGGAGTGGGTGGAGCAGGTCACCGGCAGGCTCACCGGCCTCACCGCCGCGGGCCACGGCGCCGCGTCCGGCGCGGTCGCCGGCGCGCTGCTCGGGTGGCTGCTCGGCCTGTTCAACTGGATGGCGCCGGTGGTCTCCGGGCTCCTGGTGGCCCTCTACGGCGCGGTCATCGGGGCGGTCATCGGCGCGATCGTCGGCTGGCTGTCACACCTCGGCACGGGTGGGCGGCGCGACTTCCGCTCGGTGCCCAACTTCCGCGCCCAGTCCTACGACCTGCTGGTCGACACGGAGGTCGCCGACCGGGCGGCCCAGGCGCTGCGCACCCGCTCGGAGGTGCCGCGATGACGAACGAGACGGCACCCCTGGTCCGGCTGGCCGACAGCGACCTGACCCTCGCCGACCCGGCCGACGACGTGCGCGGCAAGTCCGTGGTGGACCGCGACGGGGAGGACATCGGCACGGTCGACGGCCTGGTGATCGACCCGGACGAGCGCCGGGTGCGGCTGCTGGAGGTCGGCTCCGGCGGGTTCCTCGGCCTCGGCAAGCAGAAGGTGCTCGTGCCCGTCGACGCGGTCACGGCCGTCGACGAGGTGGTCGGCATCGACAAGGACCGCGCACACGTGGCGGGCGGCCCGGTCTACGACCCGGACCTGACGCTGGAACGCACGACCGTGGCCGACCTGTACGGCTACTACGGCTACACGCCGTTCTGGGGCGCCGGGTACATGCACCCGGGCTTCCCCTTCCGGTGAGGGCCGGCGCGGCTACTGCGCGTCGGCGGGCGCCGGCTCCCCGTCGGTGCCCGCCGGCTCGCCGGACACGGTGTTCGGGAGGGCGACGCGCACCTGGTTCCGGCCGCCGTTCTTGGCCTCGAGCAGGGCGAAGTCCGCGCTGTCCTTGAGCTCCTCGAGCGTCACGCCGTTGTCCGGGTACCGCGCCACGCCGATCGAGATCGTCGCGCGGATCTCCCGCGGCCCGTCCGGGGTCTGGACGTCGACCACGGCCCGTTCCACACACCGCCGGATCCGCTCCGCGGCCTGGGTGGTTCCCGCGGCGTCGGTGTCGGGGAGCAGCACCACGAACTCCTCGCCGCCGTAGCGGCCGACCAGGTCGAAGCCGTCGCGGACCTCGCCCTTGACCGCCTCGGCGACGGCCACGAGGACCCGGTCGCCCGCGGGGTGGCCGCAGGTGTCGTTGACGCGCTTGAAGTGGTCGACGTCGGTGATCAGCAACCCGCCGGTCGTTCCGCGGTGGTGCGCGCGGGTGAGCACCTGGGTGGCCTGCCCCTCCCAGTAGCCCCAGCTGAGCAGCCCCGTCTTGGCGTCGATCTCGCTCTTGCGCCGGTACTGGCCGAGCAGCACGGTCTGCTGGAGCGTGATCAGCGCGACGACGACGCCGATGAGGGCGAACGGCTGGTGGACGAGCAGCACGGCGGCGGCCCAGGCGAGGCCGATCATGCCGGCCTCCAGCGACTGGTCGCGGAACCCGCTCACCAGCTCCCGCGCCTTGGTCTCGGGCTGGGAGAGCGCGAGGACCAGCAGCACCAGTGCGTAGTTGATCAGCCAGCGGACCGCGCCGACGGCGGCGACGACCGCCACGGCGTACGGGCCGACCGGCAGCCCGGGGTAGGCGGGCACGGTGAACGCGAGCACGGCCACGGCGACCTGGGTGGCCAGGACGACCGTCGCGCCGGAGAAGACCCACCGGTGCGCGGCCAGGCCGCGCTTCTGCGGCCAGACCCGGAACCAGGCGTAGCCGTAGGTCAGCACGACCAGGCCGGTGGCCAGGCTGGGCGGCAGGACCAGCAGCGCGGCGAAGTTCCACACCGACTTCAGGTCCAGGTACGGGCCGGCGCCGGCGGCCATCTCCCGCTGCCGTTCGACCGCCCGCGTCGCCTCGATATGGGTGATCGCGCACGCGGCGAGGCAGGCGACCATGATCCAGTCGGTCGTCGACACGGGGAACAGCAGCGCGGTGTAGACCGAGGCGAGGATCGCCGCCACCTCGACGCAGACGAGGTAGAACAGGACGCGCGGCGGGCGTTCCCAGATGGACCAGCGGCGCCAGGACGTCAGACCCCGACGCTGGTGACCGGCGGAATCGTCCCCCATCGCTACCCTCCCTCGACCCTCCCTAGAACGTAACCGATCGTTCACCTATGGTCATCCACTTGCTGGACCAACCTGGGTGGGCTGGAGAAAATCACCCGGTTGGCCCAGTATGTACGACGCGGCATTAGCCCGCTTCGTCGGCGACACTGGTGAAGCGGCACTGGTTGCGCCGAGCCGAAGACGTGGTGGCACGTGCCTCCAGGTGGCAGAGGAGGTGGAATCCCCCGTGCGTGAAAACAACTGGTGACAGGACTGCAGGTCGGCTAGCGCTGGTCGGGCGTGGGTGTGGTGGCGTGCTGCCATGCCCGCGCCGCCAGTACCGCGGCGAGCACCCCGGCTGCCGCGGACAGCCCGATGACCTGCGCCGGCGGCACCAGTTCCGCGAGCGCGCCGGTGAGCAGCACGCCGATGCCCTGCGCACCCCGGATGCCGGCGGCGGCGAAGCCGAGCGCCTGACCGCGCACGTGGTCGGGGACGTTGCGCTGGTAGGTCGACAGCGTGATCATGTCGTGCGCCGAGAAGAGGCCGGCGAGGGTCCACCAGACCAGCGACCAGGCGATCCCGGGCGCCAGTGCGGTCGGCAGCAACACCAGGCTGGTGGCCACCGCCAGCGGGGCGAGCAGCCGCAGCCGGGTGTCGGCGGTGACGAACCGGGCCAGGAACAGCATCCCGATCACCGAGCCGAGCGGGTTGGCGGCCAGCAGCAGCCCGACGGCGGCGGTACTCGCGCCGATCTGGTCGGCGTAGGGCACGACCAGGCCCTCCGGGGCGATGTAGAAGCCGGACACGCAGGCCAGCGCCAGCAGCGCCCGGAGCTTGTGGTTCCCCCACACGACGCGTGCGCCGCCGGTGATCGTGGACCACGTCGTCGGCGGCCGCCGGGACTCCGCCTGCTCGGCGCGGCGTTCGGTGACGAACGCGGCGATCAGGGCGGCCGAGACGAGGAACGTGACCGCGTCGATGGCCAGGGCGCCCTCCGCGCCGAGCCAGGTCACGACCACCGCGCCCAGCGGGTAACCGGCGACCAGCCCGATCTGGAACGTCGTCTGCATGACGCTGTTGCCGACCTCGAGCCGGTCGCCGCTGAGGATGCTCGGCATGATCGCCAACCGCGCGCTGTTGAACGGCCCGGCGGCGACCTGGACCAGGAACAGCAGCAGGATCATCAGGGCGATGGACTGGCCCGGGACGGCCATCAGGCCGACGAGGACGGCGCGGAGCAGGTCCGTCACGACCATCAGCCTGCGGCGCGGCAGCCGGTCCGCCCAGCCGCCGAGGACGACCCCGCCGACCAGGTCGCCGATGAAGGTCATGGCGTAGGTCAGGGCGGCCAGCCACGCCGACCCGGTGCGGTCGTACACCAGCAGGCTCAGCGCCACCCGGGCGAACTGGTCGCCCGCCACGGACAGCACATAGGCGACCCACAGACCGAGGAACTCGGGGAGCGCGAAGACCTCGCGAAAGGTCACCTTCCGTCTCTCGCCCGCCACGAAGTCCCTCCCTCGACCACGGCGCTGCGGCGGTGACACTCTGCCACATCGTGCGGGCGGTCGGTGAACGATTCGTTTACTCCTGACCTCCGTTTGAGGCTTGTGCGCGTAAGAACCGGTAGAACGCTGTCAAAGTCTCCATGGGAAGTTCAATGAGACACTTGAAGTCATGGATGCCGAGGAGCTGACGCAGCACATCCGCGGGACGTACGACGGGATCCGGGTGATGGAGAACGCGGGCGACACGTTCCTGATCTACGACCCGGACGGCGATCTCCCCGACGAGCGCACGTTCCCGTTCGTGACGATCGTGACCGGGAACAACTACGACAGCGTCTCCGCGCTGGACGAGCCCGGGACCTACCGGCTGAACATCGGCCTGACCAAGGCCACCTACACCGCGCTGTTCGGCGCCGCGCCCACCGAGCGCGACGAGCACGGCGTGCTGGTCACCGGCCACGACCACGCCGCGCGGGACCGGGTGGTGCCGCACCCGGTCTACGCGTCCCAGTACTGGGTCAGCGTGGTGAACCCGGGCCCGGCGACCCGCGACGCCATCCCCGGGCTACTGGCCGAGGCCCACGGGTTCGCCGCCCGCAAGTACGCCAACCAGCGCTCCCGCCACGAGCCGTCGAGCGAGCGCGGAAGGGCCTGACGGGTGCCGCGTCACCGGTGTCCGAGTCGGCGGCTCTCCGGCGGCCCGAGGTAGCTGGGCTCCAGCCCACCGGTGTCCACGACGATCTTCTGCACCACGACGGTGGGATCCACCATCCAGAGCTTCAGCACGTGCTCCCCCGGCCGTTCCACGACGTGCGTGGTGGCCGTGCGGTTGACGTTGTCGGACGTGTTGCGCTCCCACTGCCGGTTCATGCTCGTGTCGTCGGCCCCGGTGGCCGTGGTGACGTTGACCCGCTGGGGCGCCTGCCCGTCCAGCGAGACGGCGTAGGACAGGCCGTCGGTCGGGTGCACGTTGTTCCGGGGCGACAGGTACACCCAGACGGTCACCGGCCCGGTCGTGGTCAGGTTCATCGTGTACTCGAGCCGCGGGCTCCCCCCGCCCGGCGTCTGCCGCGAGGCGGTCACCGGCGTCGGCTGCATCCCGGCGCCCTCGCGCCCGATGTACGGGATGCGCAGCCACCCCACGCCGTCCTCGGACACCACCCGGCTGGTGTGCTCGGCCGCCATCGACACGTAGCCGTTCGCCTCCACGAACCCCCGCCGCGGCGCGATCCGCGGGTTCTCGACGACGGCGGTGACCTCGACGGCGGTCCCCTCCGGCCCCACCACCCTGATCGGCACCCGGGTCGTCCCGCCGGGCGCCCGCCGCCAGTCGACCCGCACCTCCGCGCGGACCTCCTTGTCCACGATCCCCCGCGCCGGCGTCACCCGCAGCCAGGGCGCACCGGACTCGATCCGGTACGCGAACGCGTCGCGCCCGCGATTGAACACGTCGATGTACTGCCTCGGCTGGCTCTGGTACGGGCTGAAGGTCGGCAGTACGGCCGCCCCCTTCGCCGGCGGCTGGGCCGACTCGGTGCGAGCCCGCCCCGGCTCGGCCGACCACCACTGGTCGGACCCGTCGATCGCGACCCCCAGCTCCGCGCCGGCGGGCACCTCGATGCGTCGCACGGCGGGGAAGACCTCGTCCGGCAGCACCTGGTTGTCGATCTCCGGCTGCTGCCAGGGGGCGTTCGGGCCGTAGCGTTCGACGTCGCCGTAGCCGATCTTGGGCTGAGTCTGGAAGCCGCGCCACTTCCCGTCCGCGAGCTCGGTGTTGTAGTAGTCGGACAGCGCCTGGTCCTCGGCGAACCGGTCGTCGGTGCGGTCGGCGTAGTCGTTGGTCGCGGCCCGACCCTGGGCGGCGTACCGGATGTTCGTGAACTCCGCCCGCCGCAGCTCGTACAGGTTCGCCGTCGCCTTCACCGCGTAGAGCACCAGCTGGAAGTAGGCGTCCCGATAGGACTGTGGCAGTCGCCGCCCGATCCGTTCCGCCCGCTCGGCGAGCTGCTGCCACTCGGCGGTGACCCGGTCCATCTCGCGGTAGTGCTCGAGGTGGAACGGCGTCTGCTCGTCGTCGTAGGTGACGGTGCCGTCGGGCGCGGTGGTGATCCGCCGGTTGAGCAGCTCCGGCTTGCGCCGGGACTGCAGGTAGCCGTAGGTGTGCAGCACCTCGGCGATGTCCTCGGCGTGCCGGTGCCCGAAGTTCTGCGCGGCGTACTGCCTCTCCCACTCCGGCAGGCGCTCCAGCGGCCAGGCGTCGGGGTTCCAGGCGTAGTCGAGGAAGAACTGGGTCGGCAGCTCCTCGTTCTTCAGGTCGCCGACGTTCACCACCCACAGCCGGTCGACGCCGTACTGGTAGGAGGTGTGCAGCTGCTCCCAGGTGTTCGCGAGGTTGATGGTGTCGACCCACTTGTAGTTGCGGCCGCCGCCGACGTAGTCGAAGTGGTAGTACATGCCGTAGCCGCCGGAGCGGGGCGGCAGGCTGGGGTCGGGCAGCTTGCGCATGTTGCCCCAGTTGTCGTCGGTGAAGACGACCGTGACGTCGTCCGGGGCGCGCAGGCCCTTGTCCCAGTAGCGCTGGACCTCCTTGTAGAGCGTCCAGACCTGCGGGACGTCGAGGGCGCCGTGGTCGGCCAGGATCTTGCGCTCGCTGTCGATGATCTCCCGCATCAGCTCGATGCCGTCGCCGTCGGGGAGACTCACGTCGCCGTTGCCGCGCATCCCGAGTGTGACCACACCCTCGATGTCGTCCTCGACCATGCGCTCGATGCCGTCGGCCCAGTAGGCCTTGATGGCCTCGGCGTTGCGCCGGAAGCTCCACTCCCCGGTGCCGCCGTAGGGGTCGTGGCCGGGTGTGACGATGGCGCCGTTCTCGTCGCGCACGGCGGGAACGGCGTGCCGGTTCCACTCCTCGATGCCGCGCATCATCGGAGCCTCGTGCGAGGTGCCCATGACGACGCCGTACGCGGTGGCGGTGGCGTGGTTGGCCGGGTCGTCCTCGGCGAAGGCGCGACCCCAGACCGCCGGCCAGAGGTAGTTCGCCTTGAGCCGGAGCATGGTCTCGAAGACACGGGCGTAGAAGTCGCTGTTGAACCCGCCCGGGTGGCCGGGCGCCAGGCCGGGCCCGAAGTGGTCGGGTGCCCAGGTGCCGAGCGCGGGGTTCTCGTCGTTGATGAAGAAGCCTCGGTACTTCACCGCGGGCGTGCCCTGGCTGTGTCGCCCCGGCAGCACGTGCAGCTCGGCGGAGCGGCGGGCCGGCACGTCGTCCCACCAGTACCAGGGCGAGACGCCGATGCGCCTGGAGACGTCGTAGACCCCGAAGATCGTCCCCCGCTGGTCGCTCCCGGCGATGACCAGTGCCTGCCGGATGCCCGGCAGCGGGTTGTCGACCACCTGTTGCAGCGAGGTCTCCCACTTGCCCGCGATCCCGGTGACGTCGAGCTTGCCCGCGGTCACCAGCCCGTCGATCAGCGGGCTGTTGCCGATGGTCCCGACGAGCACCGGCCGGCTACCCGCCGGAGGCACGTCCCGCACGACGATCGGACGGACGCCGGTGACCCGCTCGATGTCCGCCCGCAGGTCGTTCGCGACCCGGACCACGCCGGCGTGGTCGCTCCCGCTGACCACGATCGGCGCGGCCTTCCGCTTGGCCACCAACGGAAAGCTCCCCGGGCGCGGCGACGTGACCACGTATGAGTCGCGGTCGGCCGGCTTCCCGCCCGATCGCTCGACGGGCTCGGACACCACCGAGGTCGGCGCCGCCGTCGTCATGACGAGGACCGCGACCAGCAGCCGGACAGGCATTCTCATGTCGATCTCCGTTGACCACGAGGGCTGTACCGAAACTTTCGAAACGCTATCGCAACTAGCTCACGATAGCGCCACAGTCCTCTGGAAACCAGACGCCAGGTTCCCCGAAATTACCGCGAAAACCACCCGAGTCGTCCCGAAAGTTTCGATCATGCCTACCCGGTCCGCGCGCAGAGCGCGATGCCCAGCAACGCGTTCCTCGGCGGGTCGTCGCCCTCGAGGGTCACGGTGATGGTGTGTGGCTCGCCGGGAGACATCAGGCGGTCGGACGCTCGCCGCGCCACCTCCGCCGCCGGCCGGACGCGAACTCGTTCACCATGATCCGGCGCACGTACGGCTCCGGGTCGCCGTTGATCCGCCTGCGGACGAACCACGCCTTGGTCAACGCCGTCCGCACCAGGTCCTCCGCCAGGTGCGGATCCCGGGTGAGCAGGTAGGCGGTGCGCGGCAGGGCCCCCGACCTGGCCACGACGAACTCGTCGAAGGCGACCCGACCAGCCGTGGTCGCCACCGCCGCGGACGCTGCCGTGGTCGCCGGTCCCCCCGGGTTCAGCACCCTCATGCCCTCCCCTACCAGCTGGACGTCGCAGATGGTCGCCAGCCCGGCGACTCGACACCGGCGACTGCGGCGTCACGGCCGGCGCAGGGTGACGCAACGATCCGCTGTTGCGATCCTTATCCTCGGAAAATTCCGCTCTCGCGGACCTATACTCTCGTCCATGCCGAAACTGCGGATCAGTGAGGCGGCCCAACTGCTGGGCGTCAGCGACGACACCGTGCGGCGCTGGGTCGACCAGAAGCGTCTGCCCGTGGTGCAGGGCGACAACGGACGCATGGCCGTCGAGGGCAGCGAGCTCGCCGCGTTCGTCCAACGGCTGTCCGAGGCACCGGAGCCGGGTGCGACCGTCGCCGCGTCGGCGCGCAACCGGATGCGGGGCATCGTCACCAGCGTCACCAAGGACGGTGTGATGGCGCAGGTCGAGATGCAGGCCGGGCCGTTCCGCCTGGTCTCCCTCATGAGCAGGGAGGCCGCGGAGGAGCTCGGTCTCGAGGCGGGCAGCGTGGCCGTGGCCTCGATCAAGTCCACGCTCGTCGTCGTCGAGATCCCGGAGACGTAGGTGGTCCGCTCACTCCGGATGGTCACGCTCGCCGTGTTCCTGGTCGCCTGCGCACCGTCTCCGACCGACGATGAGGTCATGGTGTTCGCCGCGGCCTCGCTCACCGAGACGTTCACCGAGCTCGGTCGGCGGTTCGAGGAGGCGAATCCGGACGCGACGGTGACGTTCAACTTCGCCGGCAGTTCGGCACTGGCGAAGCAGATCGTCGAAGGTGCTCCCGTCGACGTGTTCGCCTCGGCCTCGCCGACGAACATGGACCAGGTCACCGACGTCGGCGCGGTCTCGGGTGAGCCGACCGTCTTCGTGCGCAACCGGCTGGAGATCGCGGTCCCGGCGGGCAACCCGGGTGACGTCACCGGGCTCGCGGACTTCGCCGACGAGGACAGGACGATCGCGCTCTGCGCCGAGCAGGTGCCCTGCGGTGCGGCGACGAAGAAGGCGCTCGACGCGGCCGGGGTCACCGCGGCCCCGGACACCCTCGAACGGGACGTCAAGGCGGTGCTGACCAAGGTCGAGCTCGGTGAGGTCGACGCGGCGCTGGTCTACCGGACCGACGTGCGCGCGGCCGGCGACACGGTGGAGGGCATCGGCTTCCCGGAGTCGGAACTGGCGGTCAACGACTACCCGATCGCCACGCTGGCGGAGGCGCCGAACGCCGGCGGCGCGCGGGCGTTCGTCGACTTCGTGCTCTCCGACGCCGGGCTCTCGGTGTTGACCGCCGCCGGTTTCGACGGCCCATGACCGGCCGAGGGCAGGTGCGGCGCCGGGTCGTGCGACGGGGACGGCTGCCGGTGGTCCTGGCCGTCCCCGCGCTGATCGGGCTGGCGTTCCTGGTCGTCCCGCTGGTCGGGATGCTCGTCCAGGCGCCGTGGAGCACGCTGGGCGACCAGCTGTTCAGCCGGGAGGTCGGGCAGGCGCTGCTCCTGTCGCTGGTCTGCGCGAGCCTGGCCACGGTGCTCTGCCTGGTGCTCGGCGTGCCGCTGGCCTGGCTGCTGGCTCGCAGCGACCTGCCGGGACGCGGGGTGCTGCGTGCGCTGGTGACCGTGCCGCTCGTGCTGCCACCGGTCGTGGGTGGCGTGGCACTGCTGCTCGTGCTCGGGCGGCGCGGGCTGATCGGCGAGCACCTGCACGAGTGGTTCGGGGTCTCGCTGCCGTTCACCACCGCCGGCGTGGTGGTGGCGGAGGCGTTCGTCGCGATGCCGTTCCTGGTGATCGCGGTCGAGGGCGCGTTGCGTGCGGCCGACTCGCGCTTCGAGGAGGCCGCGGCGACGCTCGGCGCGTCCCGGTGGCTGACGTTCCGCCGCGTCACGCTGCCCTCGATCGCGCCGGGAGTGGTCGCCGGGACGGTGCTGTGCTGGGCCCGCGCCCTCGGCGAGTTCGGTGCCACGATCACCTTCGCCGGCAACTTCCCGGGCAGGACCACGACGATGCCGCTCGCCGTGTACCTGGCCCTGGAGACCGACCCGGGCGCGGCGATCGTGTTGAGCGTCGTGCTGCTGCTGGTGTCGGTCGTGGTGCTGGTCAGCCTGCGCGACCGGTGGATCGGCGGGACGGCATGACCCTGCACGCCGACCTGCACGTGACCCGCGGCTCGTTCCGGCTCGACCTGCCGTTGACCATCCAGCCGGGCGAGGTCGTGGCGTTGCTCGGGCCCATCGGCGCGGGGAAGACCACGGCGCTGCGCGCGCTCGCGGGTCTGCTGCCGGTCACGTCCGGGCACGTCCGGCTGGACGACGAGGTGTGGGACCGTCCGCCCGAGGTGTTCGTCGCGCCCGAGCACCGGGCGGTCGGGGTGGTGTTCCAGGACTACCTGCTGTTCGACCACCTGTCGGCACTGGAGAACGTCGCGTTCGGGCCGCGGGCGCGCGGACTCGACCGGGCGACCGCGCGGGAGCGGGCACGGACCTGGCTGGACCGGGTCGGGCTGGGCGAGCACACGGGGAAGCGGCCCCGGGCGCTGTCGGGCGGGCAGGCACAGCGGGTGGCCCTGGCTCGTGCCCTGGTCACCGAGCCCGGGCTGCTGCTGCTCGACGAGCCGCTCGCGGCGCTCGACGCCAGCAACCGCCTGCACGTGCGCTCCTCACTCGGCCGGCACCTGGCCGAGTACCCGGGCCACACCCTGCTGGTCACCCACGACCCGCTCGACGCCATGGTCCTCGCGGACCGGATCGTGATCGTCGAGGGTGGCCGGGTCGTGCAGGAGGGGCCGCCGGCGGAGGTGGCGAGCCGGCCGCGGACGGACTACGTCGCCCACCTCGTCGGGCTGAACCTCTACCGGGGTGTCGCGTCGGGGACCGGGGTGCGCCTCGACGAGGGCGGCCGCTTCACCATCGCCGAGCCGACCACGGGCGCGGTGCACGTCGCGTTCTCGCCGAGCGCGGTCAGCCTGCACCGCGACGCGCCGGAGGGCAGCCCGCGCAACGCCTGGCCGGTGACCGTCGCGGACGTCGAGCAGCACGCGCACACCGTCCGGGTGCGGCTGGACGGCAGCCCACCCGTCCTGGCCGACGTCACCCCCGCCGTGATCGCCGAACTGCGCCTCTCCCCCGGCACTCGCGTGTGGGCGACGGTCAAGGCGACCGAGGCCACCGCCTACCCGGCCTGACCGGACACCGCCCGGTCCTGGTGCGCGCTACGGTGTTCAGCGAGGACGGGGGGACGTCATGGTCGGCAGTCAGCGGTTCGACAGCCTGGTCGGCGGGCTCGACTACCCGATGCTCCTGGTCACGGCGAGCGACGGCCGCCGCCGGGCCGGGTGCCTGGTCGGCTTCGCGAGCCAGTGCAGCATCGACCCGCCGCGGTTCATGGTGTGGCTGTCCAAACGGAACCACACCTACCTCGTCGCCCAGGGGGCCGAGCGGCTGGGCGTGCACGTGCCGACCGAGGAGAACCGGGCGCTGGCCGAGTTGTTCGGCTCGGTCACCGGGTTCGAGGAGGACAAGTTCGCCCGGTGCGCGTGGCGCAGCGGGCCGGGCGGCGTGCCGTTGCTCGTGGACTGTCCGCAGTGGTTCGTCGGCCGCGTCCTCACCCGCCAGGACACCGGCGACCACGAGGCGATCCTGCTCGAACCGACCGACGCCGGCGACCGGGCCGGGTTGGGGCAGCTCGGGTTCCAGCACGTCAAGGACCTCACTCCGGGCAACGAGGCCTGAGGCGTGGCGACTCACCGTCCCGCCGCACGAGTCGTCTGCCTCGACGCCGCCGACCGCGTCCTGCTGCTGCGCTGGCGCGACCCCGTGGACGGCACCCACCTGTGGGAGCCTCCGGGCGGGGGCATCGAGGACGGCGAGACGCCGCTCGCGGCGGCGCGGCGCGAGCTGGTCGAGGAGACCGGGCTGGACCCGTCGGCCGTCACCGGGCCGTCGGTGACCGTCGAACGCGACCTGTGGTGGAACGGCGAGCACAAGGTCGGACCGGAGCAGTTCTTCCTGGCGCGCTACCCCGAAGAGCGGCCGGCGCCGGTGCGCACCGGGCTGCTCGCCGACGAACTGGCCACCCTGCACTCGTACGCCTGGGTGTCCTGGTCGGACCTCGACTCGCTCCCCGACCGGCTCGAGCCGCCGCGGCTCGCGGCGGTACTCGCCGCGCTGGCACCGCGGGGGCCCTGGCGCTGACGAACACTCCCCGTGTGCGGGGGTCGCTCGGTCGGGTGGCAAATACCGCCCGTTCGCATAGCGACGCCCGGTTCGGGGCATGTCGCGCTGACAGGTTCGACTGTCTACACAGGAGCAGGTGATAAGCCATGATTGGCCAGGACATGGTGAACCGGCTGTACGAATGCCAGGTCGTCGACCCCGAGGGCGAGAAGATCGGTCCGGTCAAGCGGATCTGGCTGGACGGCCAGACGGGTGACCCGGTGTGGGCCTCGGTGCACACCGGGATGTTCGGGCTGAAGGAGACGTTCGTCCCGTTGCAACGCGCGGAGTTGCACGACGACCAGCTGCAGGTGCCGGTGGGCAAGGCACAGGTCAAGGACGCCCCCCGGATCGACGCCGAGGGCGACCAGATGAGCAACGACGAGCAGCGGACGCTCTACCGGTACTACGGCCTCAGCCCGGCCAACGGCGACGGCCTGGACGACCGCCGTGGCATGGGGCAGCAACCCGGCTCGGTGCAACGCTCACCCGCGGCCAGCCACTGGACCCCGGCCGACGAGGGCATGACCCGCGCGGAGGAGCGGCTGCGGGTCGGCACCGAACAGGTGGAGACCGGCCGGGTACGCCTCGTCAAGCACGTGGTCACCGACGAACAGCAGGTCTCGGTGCCGGTGTCCCACGAAGAGGTCCGGGTCGAGCGCGAGCCCGTCACCGACCCGCGCGGCGCCGGGGCGGACATCGCCGACGCCGAGCAGGAGGTCCACCTGCACGCCGAGAAGCCGGTGGTGACCAAGGAAACCGTCCCGATGGAACGGGTGCGGCTGGCCAAGGACACGGTCACCGGCGAGGAGACCGTCGCCGACCAGGTCCGCAAGGAACAGATCGACATCGAGGACGACCGGTCCAACCGGCGCCACCAGCCACCCGCCGGCTGACCACGGCACATCGTTGGGTTGAGGGGCACACCGCACGACGCGGCCCCCTCAACCGACTCGACGCCCCAACCGACAGCGGGCCGGCGACCACATCGCTCCAACAGCCCGCCCTCAACCAACTCGACGCCCTTCGGCTGCCCGCCCTACCCGCTCGGCGGTGTGGGTTCGGGTGTAGGGGTCGGGGGACGGGGGTCCGGACCGGGTGGCACCGGCGGCTGCGGTGGGTCGGTCGGCTGCGGATCCGGTCCCGGGGTCGGCGGGATGGGATCCGGAGTCGGTGACGGGGTGCTCATGCCGCTCGGGTGCCCGCCCGAACACCGACCAAACGTGTGGCCGCGCCGCGAACGGGTAGTCACTGGCGTGACGACCAGCACCGACCCCCACACCGTCGCCACCGTCCGCTACCGGCGCGCCGCCGACTACCTCGCCGCCGCCATGATCTACCTGCGGGACAACGTGCTCCTCCGCGAGCCGCTGCGGGCCGAGCACCTCAAGCCCCGGCTCCTCGGCCACTGGGGCACCTGTCCGGGCATCACCTTCCTCTACAGCGGGCTCAACGGCCTGGTCAGCCGCACCGGGCAGCGCACGCTCCTGGTCACCGGCCCCGGCCACGGCGCCCCCGCCAACCACGCGAACCTCTGGCTGGAGGGCACCCACGCCCACTACGACCCGACCCTGGCCCGCGACGCGCACGGGCTGGCCGAGCTGGTCCGCCGGTTCTCCTGGCCCGGCGGGTTCCCCAGCCACCTCTCCCCCGAGGTGCCCGGCGTCATCCACGAGGGCGGTGAGCTCGGCTACGCACTGGCCACCGCGTTCGGCGCCGCGTTGGACGATCCCGGGCTGCTGGTCGCCTGCCTGGTCGGCGACGGCGAGGCGGAGACCGGCCCCACCGCGGGCTCCTGGCAGGGCCACAAGTTCCTCGACCCCGCCACCTGCGGTGCCGTGCTCCCGGTCCTGCACCTCAACGGCTACAAGATCTCCTCCCCCACCGTCTACGGCTGCATGACCGACGACGAGCTCACCCGCTACTTCCGCGGCGCCGGCTGGTCCCCCCACGTCGTCGACGTCACCACCACCGACGACCCGGACGCCCTGCTCGCCGAGACCCTCGACCTCGCCCACACCGAGCTCCGCGCGGCCTCGCCCGGCTACACCCCGCCGATGATCCTGCTGCGCAGTCCCAAGGGCTGGGGCGTCCCGGACCGGGACGCCGACGGCGGCCCGCTCGCCGGCACCTTCCACGCCCACCAGGTGCCGATCGAGGACACCGACCTGGACCTGATCGAGCGGTGGCTGCGCTCCTACCGCCCCGACGAGCTGTTCGACGACGACGGCCGCCCGCACGACGACCTGCTCGCCGAGCTCCCGCCCGAGGAGCTCCGGCTCGGCCGGGTGCCGCAGGCCAACGGCGGTCTGCTGCGCCGCGACCTGCCGCTCCCCGACCTCGCGCCCTTCGCCGCCGAGGTCGACGCCCCGGGCGAACAGCAGGCGAGCCCGACCCAGCAGGCCGGCGAGTGGCTCGCCGAGCTCATGCGGGCCACCGAGGACCGCCGCGACTTCCGCGTGGTGTGCCCCGACGAGCTGGAGTCCAACAAGCTCGGCGCCGTCCTCGACGTGACCGACCGGGCGTTCGCCTGGCCGGTGCCGGGCTACGCCGAGCACGTCGGCCCGCGCGGACGGGTGCTCGAGGTGCTGTCCGAGCACCTGTGCCAGGGCTGGCTGCAGGGCTACCTGCTGACCGGCCGGCACGGCCTGTTCCCGTGCTACGAGGCGTTCGCGTCCATTGTGGACAGCATGGTCAACCAGTACGCCAAGTTCCTCAAGATGTCCGGGGAGGTCTCCTGGCGCGAGCCGGTCGCGAGCCTGAACTACCTGCTCACCAGCGAGGGCTGGCGCCAGGACCACAACGGCTACAGCCACCAGGGCCCGGGGTTCATCAACAACCTGCTGAGCAAGAAGGCCTCGGTCAGCCGCGTCTACCTGCCGCCGGACGCGAACACCCTGCTGGTCACGCTCCGCCGCTGCCTGTCCACCACCGCGCGGATCAACCTCGTGGTGGCCGGCAAGAACAGCGCCGTGCAGTGGCTCTCGCTCGCCGACGCCGAGGAGCACTGCCGCGCGGGCGCCGGCGTGTGGGAGTGGGCGAGCAGCGACCCGGGCGCGGGTGACCCGGACGTGGTGCTGGCCTGCGCGGGCGGCATCCCGACCGTCGAGACGCTGGCCGCGGCGTGGTTGCTGCGCGAGCGGGCGCCGTGGCTGCGGGTGCGGGTGGTGAACGTCGTCGACCTCCTGGTGCTCAGCCGGCCCCGCAGCCACCCGCACGGCATGAGCGACGACGGGTTCGCCGCCCTGTTCGGCACCGACACCCCCGTCGTGTTCGGCTTCCACGGCTACCCGTCGGCCATCCACGAGCTGCTGCACGGCCGGCCCGCCCCGACCCGGTTCCACGTGCACGGCTACCTCGAGGAGGGCACCACGACCACGCCGTTCGACCTGCTCGTCAGCAACTCCATGAGCCGCTACGACCTGGCCGCCGACGCGCTGCGCCGGGTGCCGGCGGTCGCCTCGACGGGCGGCGAACTGGCCGAGACGCTGCTGCGCGAGCGCGACGACCTGCGCGCCGCGGCCTACCGTGACGGCGTCGACCCGCCGGAGATCACCGACTGGCGCTGGACACCGGGGAGCGCGCGATGACCGTGCTGACGGTCAACGCCGGCTCGGGCAGCCTCAAGGCGCATCTGGTCGACCCGGCGACCGAGGAGGTCGAGCACGCGGCCGAGGTCGAGCACCCGCCGGACTCCCGCGAGGCGTGGCGGGAGCTCGACGCGTTGCTCGACAAGGCGGGCGACCTCGACGCCGTCGGGCACCGCCTGGTGCACGGTGGCCCGGACATCCAGGCCCCCGTGCTCGTCGACGACGGCGTGCGCCGCGCGATCGAGCACGCGACCTCGCTCGCGCCGCTGCACCTGCCGGCCACGCTGGCGCTGCTGGACCGCCTGACCGACCGGCTGCCGGACGTGCCGCACGTGGTCTGTCCGGACACCGCGTTCCACCGCGACCTGCCCGAGCACGCGGCGACCTACGCGCTGCCCCGGGAGTGGCGGAAGCGGTTCGACCTGCGCCGCTACGGCTTTCACGGCCTGTCCTACCGCTGGGCGCTGGACCGGGTCGCGGGCCTGCTCGACCGCCCGGCCGACGAGTTGCACGTGCTGCTCGCCCACCTCGGCGGCGGCTGCTCGGTGTGCGCGGTGCGCGACGGCCGCAGCGTCGACACGTCGATGGGGCTGACACCGCTGGAGGGCCTGGTCATGTCGAAGCGCTCCGGCTCGGTCGACCCCGGGCTGCTGCTGTGGTTGCTGCGCGAGACCGACCTGGACGCCGCGGAGCTCGACGACGCCCTCAACCACCGGTCCGGCCTGCTCGGCCTGTCCGGCGGCCGTTCCCCGGACACCCGCGACCTGGTCGCGGCGGCGGACGGCGACGGCGACGACGCGGCCGCACTCGCGCTGCGGGTGTTCACCCATCACGCCCGCCGCGGGCTCGCCGCCGCGGCGACCAGCCTGGGCCGGATCGACGCGCTGGTGTTCACCGGGGAGATCGGCTGGGACCAGCCGGAGGTCCGCGTCGAGGTGGCGGCCGGGCTCGGGCTGTTCGGCGTGCCGCGCGGTCTGTCCGGCAACCGGGACGACGACGGGCCGGTCAGCCCGCCGGGAGCCGCGGTCCCGGTCTTCGTGGTCCGGCCGCGCGAGGAGCTGCAGGTCTGCCGGGACACGATGTCGGCACTCCGGGGCGATTCGCCACGTGTTTCTTGAGTATCGACAATCCGTTGTTCCCACTCGATCAGGTGACACTTCTTGACACTCTCCGTGAATTTCCGATTTGCTCCCGCGGGGAACTCACCGAAAGGGTCCTCTGTGGACTACACGCACGACGACAGCCGGTCCACCGCGGCGAAGATCGTGGTGGCCGGCGGTTTCGGGGTCGGCAAGACGACGTTCATCGCGTCGGTGTCGGACATCGAGCCGCTGCGCTCCGAGGCCGCGATGACCGCGGCCGGCGTCGGCATCGACGAGATCGCGGCGGTGCCCGACAAGGAGACCACCACCGTGGCGATGGACTTCGGCCGCATCCGGCTGGGCGAGGACCTGGTGCTGTACGTGTTCGGCACGCCCGGCCAGCACCGGTTCTGGTTCATGTGGGACGACATCGTGCGGGGGGCGATCGCGGCGGTCGTGCTGATCGACACCCGCAGGCTCGCCGACTGCTTCGCCGCCATCGACTACTTCGAGCGGTGTGGCGTGCCGTTCCTGGTGGCGGTCAACCAGTTCGAGGGAGCCCACCGGTTCCGGCAGGAGGACATCCGCGACGCGCTGGCGCTGCCGCCCGAGATACAGGTGATCGACTGCGACGCCCGGTCCGCGGAGTCCGCGCGGCGGGTGCTCGTCGCGGCGAGCGAGTACGCCCTGTCGCTGCTCGGCGTGTCACGATGAGTAGTTCTCCGAATTCCCGCGTGTAACCGAATCGTGGAGGGGGTATCCCAACGTCGCCCGGTTCTTCCGACGACACGAGGTGAGTCCCATGCCCCGTCCCGCCGACAACGCCCCCTTATGTGGGTCGATGGTGACGTTCCTGTTGCGTGACAAGGACGGCGAGCGGTTCCGGGTCGGCGAGGTGATCGGCCCCGTCGAGTCCGATCCCCAGACGGGCGAGACCTGGGTCGGGGTGCGTGTCTGGCACGCGACGCCGGACCGCACGCTGAACCTGATCCCCCTCACCGCGGTGCTGAACATCTCCCCACCCAGCGATCGGGACCGCGACGCCGCCTGACCCCACCGTGCTCGCCGGATTGGGTATCCTGACCTGTCTGGCTGGTTAACACGCGGTGAACACGAGGGGTACGGCATGCGAGAGCTTTTCCAGACGGACTTGGACGCGCTCCGCGAGCAGCTCGGCGACATGTGCGCGCAGGCGGCCGAGGCCATGCGGGCGGCGACCACGGCGGTGCTGACCGCCGACGGTGAGCTGGCCGCACGGGTGGTCGCCGCCGACGCCGAACTCGACGCGGCCCGCGACCGGTGTGACGAGACCGCCCAGCGGCTGCTCGCGCTCCAGGCCCCGGTGGCCGGCGACCTGCGGCTCGTGCTGACCGCGGTGCTCTGCGCGGACAAGATCGAGCGGATGGGCGATCTGGCCGCGCACGTCGCCGACACCGCACGGGTCCGCCACCCCGAGTGCGCGGTGCCGGCCGAGCTGACCGATGCCTTCACCGATCTGGGCACCACCACCGCCGCGATGGCCGACCGCCTGGTGGAACTCCTCCGCGATCCGGGCAAGGGCGGCTTCGCCGAGCTGAACGAGACCGACCAGGAGGTCGACGCCCGGCACGCCGACGTGCTCGCCGCGATCACGCGTTCCGACTGGCCGCACGGCATCCCGTCCGCGACGTCGCTCGCGCTGCTGGTGCGGTTCTACGAGCGGTTCGCCGACCAGGCGGTGTCGGTGGCCAAGCGCCTGGACTTCGTGATCACCGGCGTGATGGCCGCCTAGCTTCGGTCTACAATGGACAGATAGGGGACCGCCGGCCGGCGGCTGGGGGGTTCCGACCGGCCGGCGGTTCTTGGTCGCCGGCGCAACAGGCTGGCTGCATCAGCGGTGGCTGGGGGATTCTCACCGCCGGAAAGCTCGGCCTGTTCCTGGCTCAGGCGGCGACCAATCATTACAACGGTCCGGGTGCCGGATCCGTTTCCGGCCGCGACGTGCCGTCGGTCACGCGCGTACCGGCGGAGTGAATGCCGACCCGAGCGGGTAACCCCCGGCATGACTGACGTGACGGACCGACCGCTGGCCGTGGTGACCGGCGCCTCCAGCGGGATCGGCTACGAGTTGGCCCGCGAGTTCGCCGAGCGCGACTTCGACGTGGTGGTGGTAGCGGAGAACGCCGAGATCACGAGCGTGCCGGGCGCCGTCGAGCGGCCCGGGAGCCAGGTGACCGCGATCCAGGCGGACCTCGCCCTACCGTCCGAAGTGGACGCTCTGGCGGACCGGATCGGCGAGCTCGGCCGCCCGGTGGCGGTGCTCGCGATGAACGCGGGCGTCGGGATCAGCGGCGGTTTCGTGCGCGACACGGAGTTGGCGGACCAGCTGGCGGTGGTCGACCTGAACGTGCGCTCGACGGTGCACCTGGCGAAACGGCTGCTCCCGGCGATGGCCGACCGCGGGTCGGGCCGGGTGCTGTTCACGTCGTCGATCGCGGCCACGGCACCGGGGCCGTTCCAGGCGGTGTACCACGCGTCGAAGGCGTTCGTGCAGTCGTTCGCGCAGGGGCTGCGGGAGGAACTGCGGGGTTCAGGGGTGACCGTGACGGCGGTGATGCCGGGGCCGACGGAGACCCGCTTCTTCGAACGCGCGGGCATGACCGACACGAAGATCGGTGCGGGCCCGAAGGATCCCGCGGCGGAGGTGGCGAAGCAGGCGGTGGCGGCCACGCTGGCGGGCAAGGACCACGTGGTCACGGGCTCGCTGCGGAACAGGGTGCAGAGCGTCGCCGGACACGTGGTGCCGGACCGGATCCTCACCGCCGTACAGCGCCGCATGTCGGCCCCGGGAACCGGACGCTGAGGATGCCGCGAGTCGGCACCGGGGCCAGGGCGCTGAGGACGGGCCGGCCGGCGGCGGGGTTCGAGTGTTCCCCGCCGCCGGCTTCGGTCAGTTCAGTTCAGTTCCGTTCCGACTGGTGGTCGCGGGCCACCCGGAGCAGTTCGACCAGGCCCGCGGCGTATTCCTGCGACTCCGCGTGTGCCTCGGGGAACGGGGGCTGGAAGCCCATGCCCTCCCACTCCCCGGTCTCCGGGTTCCAGCGGTCGTTGCCGACCTCGAAGTCCCACGCGTAGATGCCCAGTTCGTAGTACAGCTGGTCCGCGGAGTTACCCGCCGCCGAGTACAGGACATCCGCCACCGGACCCGTCCGGGACGGCCAGGTCACCGTTCCCCGGCTGGACGCGATCGCGCCGACGATCCGTTTCGCCGACGCCTGGAACATCGCCGCCTCCTCGGGCGACGGGCGCGGCAGCGTGATCCGGCCCGGCATCGCGTACGCACCCGGCGGCCACATGAAGTACCCGCCGTAGCTGTGCACGTTCATGGCGAACTTGATGTTCGAGTGCGCCTCGGCCAGGGCGACCACGTTCTCCGCCTCGGCTTCCGACAGCTCCTCGGTTCCGGCGTAGGTGCCGGACAGGCAGTTGGTCGACGACGCGCCGACGTAGCCGTCGAACACCGAACCCACCGTGTAGTTCCGGTTGACGTCCACGCCCCACGAGTCCTCGTACCGCGGGTCCCGCCGTTCGCCGGTGCAGTGGTTGGACAGGTTCTTGCGCTGGAACGACGCGTCGTTGAACGAGTAGTTCGCGCCGTCCGGGTTCACCACCGGGATCACGAACACGTCGACGTTCTCGAGCAGCGACTTGGTCTCCGCGTCGGTCGAGTAGTTCGACAGCAGGCGCTCGGCGAACTCCAGCGTCACCAGCGGGGTCGCCCACTCCCTCGCGTGCTCCTGCGAGTACGCCAGCACCCCGATCTTCGACCCGTCCCGGTGCACGCCGATCCGCAGCGCCTGCACCGTCCACGGCTTGTGCGGCACGCCCGCCGGCGCGTCCAGGCCGTCGGACATCCGCGTCGGGCCGGTCACCGGCATGACCTTGCCGGCCGAGCCGTCCTCGACGAACGCGGTGATCCGCTGCGGGAAACGGGCGTCGATCAGGGCCGCGACCTGGTCGGTCGTGCTGATCACGGCACCGTCGCGGTCGGTGGCCAGCGACACGGTCAGCACCCGGTCGCGCCAGGTCGCCCTGGCCGGGCGGTTCGGCTTGCCGGGGTCGACGGTGCGGACCTGCCAGCCGTTGGGGCCCTGGTAGCCGAACCGCACCGACTCCACCACGACCGCCGCGGTGTCCGGGTCGCCCAGGTACGCCTTCGCGGTGCGCCGGTAGCCGTGGGTCTTGTTCGGCAGGTCGATGACCTCCACCAGGTCCGGGTACTGTCGCGCCAGCCGGCCGATCCGGGCCTTGATGTCGATCGGCGTCATGTACGCGTCGATGAAGTTCTTCTGGTAGCCGTCGGGCAGCTCCGGCGGGCTCGCGCCGGGCCACGCGGCCGGCGCCTTCGGCCTGGTCTCGCCACCGAGGCTGGACGTGGCGGTCACCGACACCGGCTTCGCGGGCAGCGCCACCGGTTCGGCGACGTGGTACTGGTACTCGCCGGCATCCTCGAACCGGCGCAGCGGGAACGAACCCGTCGTGCCGTCGGCGGTCCGCCAGGTCACCGTGATCTCCACGTCCGGGTCGTACACCGCCGTGGTGGCGACCCGGGTCTCCAGGAACGTCTGGCCCTCGGTGGTCCACCAGTAGGCGGACAGGAACTGCAGGGTGTCCGCGCGCTGGGCGGCGAGCGTCCTGGCCTGGGCCGCGGCCAGGCTGCGCTGGTAGCGCTGCGCGGCGTCGGACTCGCGCTGGATCAGCTGCACCGGCGTGGCGCCCTTCGCGACCAGCTGGTCGAACCGGCGGCCGTCGAGCACCAGGTCGGCGATCACCGTCCCGTCGGCGTCGCGGCCGTGCGCGGCGATGTCGGCGCCGCTCGCGACGAGTTGGTGCAGCATCGACACGCCCGGCAACTCGAACCGCACCAGCGCGAGTTCGTCGGCTGCGACGACGATCCCCTTGGCCGGTGGCGCCGCGGTCGCCGGCATCGTGCTGACCCCGACTGCGGCGGTGCACAGCAGGGTGACCGCGGCGGCCGCGTTCCCCCACCTACGTCTGGACATGGGCCCTCCCATACGGACGGAGTGGACAGGCAAATCCTTCCCCAGTTCGTTGAAAAGGCAAGAAGTTTCTCCCTGTGCAACGAACCCGTCCACGCCGATCGACGGCTGATCGCGGAAAACCGGCCCGGAGGTTGTAAGTTGCCTGTCGTGAGCGCTCCGGGTGGCAAACCGGAATCGGGCGAGGTGTGGGACGCCGCGTGGCTCGACTTCCACACCGCCTGGCGAGCACGGCTGCGCGCGTTCCTGTCCTCGGTCTGCGACCGCGACCCCGACCTGGTCGACGACATCCTGCGGGCGAGCCTGCTGCGGCACCGCCGCCGCTGGGCGGCCCTCGACGACCCCGACTACGCCCACATCGAGCTGTTCGCCATCGTCCTGGAGCAGGTGCAGGCGTTCCGCGGCCAGGTGTCCCGCACCCCGCGGCGCTCCGAGACCGTGGTGCTGCACGACCTGCTCGAACTGCAGGTCGGCGAGATCGCGGCGATCCAGCGCTCCACCGAGCACGTCGTCCGGATGCACCTCGCCCTCGCGCACCGCGACCCGGACTACTCGGGCGGTTTCACCCTCCCCGCCGAGGAGGCGCAGGACGTCGACCACGGCGTCGAGCTGCTGCACACCGCCTACGAGAAGCTCGACGTGCCGCTGCCGCCCGCCGCCGACGACGACCCGGAGACCGACTACGCGCTGGGGTTGGTGTGCGAGCAGCGCGGCGACCTGCGCGGCGCGGCGCTGTGCTTCCAGCGGGCGAACGCGCACGACTTCGCGGACGCGGCGGACCGGTTCGACGCGGTGCTGGCACACCTGCGGCTGCCCAGCCGGGGCCGGCACGCGCGGCACGCCCTGGTCGAGCCGGAACCCCCGGTCGACCCCGACCGGCTGGCCATCGAGGCGCTGGTGCTGACCACCGCGGAAGGTCTGGCGGCCGCGGACTCGCTGCCCGCCGAGCAGCGGTCGATCTGCGGGCTGTGCCGGGAGTCCCGGGCGGTGGCGGAGGTCGCGGCCCGGCTGACCCTGCCGCTGGACGTGGCCCGAGCCCTGGTCGGCGACCTCGCGGTGGGCGGCCTGGTCGTGGTGCACGAGACGGCCGGCTCCGAGGGCCCCCCGGTCGACCTCCTGGAACGCGTGCTGGCCGGGCTGCGAGCGCCCTGAAGGCGACCGTCGAGGCCGCCTTCAGGGCACGGGTTCAGCGGTACACGCGGACGTAGTCGATCACCATGTTCTGCGGGAGGACGGTGCCGGGGCCGGGCGGGCCGGGCCAGTCACCGCCGACCGCGTTGTTCAGGATCAGGAAGAACGGGTGGTCGTAGACCCAGGGGCCGCGGGTCTGTTCGAGGGTGTCCCGGTCGACGGTGAAGAACGGGTCGCCGTCGACGAAGAACGTCATGTGCTCGGCGTCCCACTCCACCGCGTACACGTGGAACGCCGCGCTCGCGGCCTCGCCGAGGTCGAGACCCGCGCCCTCGCCGCCCGCGCCGAAGTAGGCCGGCGCGTGCAGGGTCGAGTGGACAAGGTTCGGTTCGCGGCCGATGTGTTCCATGATGTCGATCTCGCCGCTCGCCGGCCACGGGACGCCGTCGAAGAAGTTCGCGCCCAGCATCCAGAACGCCGGCCACAGGCCCGGGGTGCTGGACACCTTGATGCGGGCCTCGACCCGGCCGTAGGTCGTCTCGAACTTGCCCGCCGTGGTGATCCGGCCCGAGGTGTACTGGCAGGTCGTGGACCCGCCGCTGTTCGGGTCCGGCGGGCACGACGAGCCGGGGGTGACCTCCCGCCGGGCCTGGATGACCAGGTGGCCGGCGCCGTCCATCCGCGCGTTCTCGTTGTTCGTGTAGTACTGCAGCTCGTTGTTCACGCCGGGGCCGGTCTCCGGGGTCCACTTCGCCGGGTCGGGCGTGGCACCGTTCGGGCCGTCGAACTCGTCGCGCCACACGAGATTGTCGAAGTCGGGGGCCGGCGGCGCGGGCGGCGGCGGGGTCGGCGCGCCGCCGGTGCCGTAGACCTGGAACTCCCACAGCGAGTACCCGTAGCCGTTCGAGCGCTCGGTGCCGTACATCCGGACGTACCGGCCGGTGCCGGACACGCTCAGGGTCTCCTTGAAACCGCCGCCCTCGGTGGTCGAGTAGACGTCGCGCCAGTTCGCGTTGTCGTCGGACACCTGGATCCGGTAGTCCACCGCGTACGCCGGATCCCATTGCAGCACAACGGTGTTGATGGTCGCCGGGGCGCCGAGGTCGATGGTGATCCAGCCCGGGTCGACCCAACCGTTGGTCGCGCTGGTCGCCCAGCGGGTCGCGGGGTCGAGGTCGGTCACCTTGTCGGGGGTGCAGCCCTGGCAGGCCCAGTCGTCCTGGAACGTGGACGCGGTGGCCGGTTTTCCGTACGACAGCAGGCCTTCCGGGCCGGGGTCGGGTCCGGGGCCGCCGTCGTCGTCGGTGGTCCCGAACACCTGGAACTCCCACAGCGAGTACCCGTACTGGGTGGCCCGGCTGGTCAGGTGCAGCCGGACGTAGCGGCCGGTGCCGCTGACCGGCAGCACCTGGTCGCCGCCGGTGGCGGTCGTCGTCGAGTACACAGTGGACCAAGCGGAGGCGTTGGCGGAGACCTGGACGGTGAACGCGCGCCCGTAGGCGGCCTCCCAGGAAAGGCGCACCTCGTCGATGGTCGCGGTGGCGCCGAGGTCCACCTGGATCCACTGCGGGTCGGCGAACTGGCTCGACCAGCGGGTTCCGGTGTCGCCGTCCACCGCGGCGGAACCGGGGAAGGCGGCGGACTCGGACGAGGACACGGTGACCGGGCGGTTCTGGGACAGCAGGTCACCGGCCGCGGCGGCCGGGGCGGCGGATCCCAGCGCCTGGACCAAAGTGACCACGAGCGCGGCGGTAACGGCCATCGGGAGTAACCGGCGGTGACGCCGCCGGAGGGGAACCGAACTCATGCGTGCTCCTTTGCACGCCGCGGAACGAGGGCCGGCGGCGCGACAAGAAAGAGAAGAGAGGCAGGGGCGTGAGAGCGCTCTCTCCGGACAGAGAGTGCCTTTCGGGCTACCTGCTGTCAAGAACCAGCCTCTGGTGGGACCGTTCGGATCAATGGACTGCTGCCAACGGCCGCTGTTTGTTCTCCTCGGGAACAAAAGCGTTGACCCGCCAGTGTGAGCCACGTCATGCTTGTTCGTGAGAGCGCTCTCTCAGTGCCCCGCAAAACTGAGAGCTCGAGGGAGATGTCTTCGATGGCGAAGAACAGCAGATGGCGCGCCCTCACCAAGGTCGGGCTGGTGGCCACCCTCGTCGCCGGCGCGGTGGTGAGCGGCGGGATCACCGGCGAGGCGAAACACGCCGACGCGGTGATCCGGGTCGCCGAGTTCCCGGCCGACTGCCAGCTCAGCCACCGCCTGCCGGACGACCCGATCGTGTTCCCCGGCCTGCCGGGGGCGTCGCACTCGCACGACTTCTTCGGCAACCACGCCACCGACGCCCACTCCGACTACGACGAGCTGAACGGCTCGACCGGCAACTGCGACCCGGCGGAGGACATCTCCTCCTACTGGGTGCCGACGCTGTTCCGGAACAACCAGCCGGTGGTGCCGACCGGCATCACGTTCTACTACCTCGGCGAGGGCGTGCAGAACCCGGCCGCCACCCAGCCGACCCCGGTCGGGCTCAAGATCGTCGCCGGCAACGCGCGGGCCACCGGCGACCACGACAGCATCGCCCGGTGGTCCTGTCTGCACGCCGGGCACGTGCCGCCGTCGAAGAACTTCGTGCACTGCCCACCCGGCACGCAGCTGGAGACCTACCTGGACTTCCCGCAGTGCTGGAACGGCCGCGACCTCGACTCGGCCGACCACAAGAGCCACATGTCCTACCCGGTCGGCGGCAACTGCCCGTCGACGCATCCGGTGCAGGTGCCCAAGCTGCGCATGGTGCTGCGGTACCCGGTCAACGGCGACCCGTCCGCGCTCCGGCTGGCGTCCGGGGACGGGCGGACGATGCACGGCGACTTCTTCAACGTCTGGCCGGCCGACGAGATGGAGCGGCGGGTCCGCGACTGCATCCGACCGGTGATCAAGTGTGGTCACGACGGGCGTCCCCTGTGACGACCCTGCGCCTGTTCGTGATCTTCCTGCTGGCCACGGGCCTCGCCGCCTGTGGCCAGCAGGCCCCTTCTCCCGTTTCCCCGCCCGCACCCACCGCCCGGCCGGTGGCCTCAGCGCCGCCGGGCGGCTTCGGCGTCACCGAGCAGGCGTTCGTCCAGCTGGCGATCGCCACCGACGACCAGGCGGTGAAGCTGCTCGACCTGGGCGCCGCGCGGGTGACCCGGCCGGCGCTCCACGACCTCGCGACCGACCTCGCCGCGGCCCGGCGCGCGGAGCTGGCGGCCCTGCACGGGCTGCTGTCGGCGGCGTCGGTCCCCTACGAGAACCTGCACGAGGGGCACGACATGCCGGGGATGCCGACCGAGCCGGAGCTGGCCGGCCTCCGCACGGCGGCGGACGTCGACGCGGAGTTCATCCGGCTGGTGCGCGCTCACCTGACCGAGTCGGCGACGGTGGCGCGCTCCGCGGCCGAGCAGGTGACCCATGCCGCGACGAAGGCGGTGGCGGCCGGGATGGTCGACGAGCGGGAGGCGGCGCTGGCGCGCCTGGACACACTTCGCTGACCTGGGCGTCCCGGTCGCCCGCCGCGGGTATAAAGAAGCCGTGCCCCGTCCCTCGTCGAAGCGCGTCACCCTCGAGGAGGTGGCCAGGGTGGCGGGGGTGTCCCGGGCGACCGCGTCCCGCGTGGTGAACGGCGTGACGACGGTGGACGAGACGATCCGGGCCGCGGTGCAGCGGGCGATCGCGGACACGGGGTACGCGCCGAACCCGGCCGCGCGCTCGCTGGTGACCCGCCGGGCCGACGCGGTCGCGCTGGTGCTCCCCGAGGAGTCCCGTCTGCTGGGCGACCCGTTCTTCGGCCAGGTGGTGCGCGGCGCGATGACGGTGCTCGGCCCGAGCGGCGTGCACCTGGTACTGATGACGATGGACGCGAACACCCGCGACCAGGTGCTGGGCGACCTGCGGCGCGGCCGGCTGGACGGCGTGGTCCTGATCCACACCGACCGCGAGGATCCGCTGCCGCGGCTGCTCATCGAGGAGCGGCATCCGGTGGTCGTGTCGTCCCGCCCGATCACGCCGCTGCCGGTGACGTACGTGGACGTGGACCAGCCGGCGGGCGGTGCCCTCGCGGCTCGGCACCTGAGCTCCCTGCGCCGTGACCGCGTCGTGACGATCGCCGGTCCGCAACACACGACCGCGGGCCAGGACCGCCTGATCGGCTTCCGCGACGCCCTGGGCGACCCGGACCTGCCGTGGGTGGAGGGCGACTTCACCCGGGAGAGCGGCGAGATCGGGATGACGCAGCTCCTGCGCGCGCACCCGGGGCTGGACGCGGTGTTCGCGGCGTCGGACCTGATGGCGCAGGGGGCGCTGACGGTGCTGCGCGAGCGTGGCCGGTCGGTGCCGGGCGACGTGGCGGTGGTGGGCTTCGACGACAGCAGCGCCGCGCTGGCGTGCGACCCGCCGCTGACGACCGTGCGGCAGCCGGTAGAGGACATGGCCGCGGAGATGGCGCGACTGCTGCTGCGCCAGGTCGCGGACCCGGACACACCGGTCACGGCCTCGATCTTCCCGCCGACGCTGGTGCGCCGGGGATCGGCGTGACGGTCCGAGCCCTGCGGGAGCGGGCGGCGAGGGCGCACGGCACCGACCGCAGGTACCTCCAGGTGGAGCGGGGCAACGCCTCAGCTCTGCGGCTGTACGAGCGCGCCGGGTTCCACGAGCTGTGCGCGTACCACTACCGCACCGAACCCCTCACGCCCCCACGTACTCGCGCAGGTGCCGGGCGGTGAGGGAGTCGCCGGTGTCGACCAGGTCCGCCGGGGTGCCGGTGAACACGATCCGGCCGCCGTCGTGGCCCGCGCCGGGGCCCAGGTCGATCAGCCAGTCCGCGTGTGCCATCACCGCCTGGTGGTGCTCGATGACGATCACCGTGTTGCCCGTCTCGATCAAGCGGTCGAGGAGTGCCAGCAGCTGGTCCACGTCCGCCAGGTGCAGGCCGGTCGTCGGCTCGTCCAG
Source organism: Actinophytocola sp. (assembly GCA_036259595.1). Taxonomy (GTDB): domain Bacteria; phylum Actinomycetota; class Actinomycetes; order Mycobacteriales; family Pseudonocardiaceae; genus Actinophytocola. Next base: position 14,121 of record DATABL010000258.1, on the reverse strand, counting down.
CACGTACACCGATGACTTCTCCGCCATGTGGATCGCCAGCTTCAGGCGTTGGCGCTCGCCGCCGGACAACGTGGTCAGCGGCTGTCCGAGCTTCAGGTAGCCGAGGCCGACGTCCGCCAGCCGGTTCAGGATCACCCGCGCCGGGCCGGACGGGAAGAACTCCCGGGCCTCGGCCACCGACATGCCGAGCACCTCGGAGATGTTCTTGCCCCGCAACGTGTACGCCAGCACCTCGGCGGTGAACCGCCGGCCCTCGCACTCCTCGCACACCGACGCCACCCCGGCCATCATCGCCAGGTCGGTGTAGACCAGCCCGATCCCCTTGCACTTCGGGCACGCGCCCTCGGAGTTCGCGCTGAACAGCGCCGCCTTCACCCCGTTGGCCCTGGCGAACGCCGTCCGGATCGGGTCGAGCAGGCCGGAGTACGTCGCCGGGTTGCTGCGGCGGGACCCGCGGATCCCCGACTGGTCGACGACCACCACACCGTCACGTGTGGACAGCGAGCCGTGGATCAGCGAGCTCTTGCCGGAGCCGGCGACGCCGGTCACCACGGTGAGCACGCCGAGCGGGACATCGACGCTCACGTCCCGCAGGTTGTGCAGGGTCGCGCCGGTGATCGACAGGTGCCCGGTCGGCTGCCGCACGTCCGCCCGCAGCTTCGCGCGGTGGTCCAGGTGGCGGCCGGTGAGCGTGCCCGACCGGCGCAACCCGGCCACGTCGCCGTCGTAGCACAGCCGGCCGCCCGCCGAACCCGCGCCCGGCCCGAGGTCGACCACGTGATCGGCGATCGCGATCGTCTCCGGCTTGTGCTCCACCACGAGCACGGTGTTCCCCTTGTCCCGCAGGCGCAGCAGCAGGTCGTTCATCCGCGCGATGTCGTGCGGGTGCAGGCCGACGGTCGGCTCGTCGAACACGTAGGTGACGTCGGTCAGGCTGGAACCGAGGTGGCGCACCATCTTCACCCGCTGCGCCTCGCCGCCCGACAGCGTCCCGGACTCGCGGTCCAGGCTCAGGTAGCCGAGGCCGATCTCGACCAGCGACTCGAGCGTCTCGCTGAGCGTGGCGACCAGCGGGGCCACCGACGGCTCGGTGACGGCACGCACGAACTCGGCCAGGTCACTGATCTGCATGGCCGAGCACTCGGCGATGTTGCGGCCGGCGATCCGCGAGGACAGCGCGGCCTCGTTGAGCCGGGCGCCGCCGCAGGCGTCGCAGACCTGGAAGGTCACCGCGCGGTCGACGAACGCGCGGATGTGCGCCTGCATCGACTCGCGGTCCTTGGCCAGGTACAGGCGCCTGACCTTGACCACGAGGCCCTCGTAGTTCGTGTTCATCTCGGCCAGCTTGACCTTGGTGGCCGGCCGGTACAGGAAGTCCTGCCACTCCTGCTCGGTGAAGTCGCGCAGTTTCGTGTCCGGGTCGTAGAAACCGGACTCGGCCATCGCCTTCCAGTACCACGAGCCGACCTGGAAGTTGGGCACGGTGATCGCGCCCTCGTTGAGCGAGAGGTTCCGGTCGACCAGCCCGTCGATGTCCACGTCGGACACCTGCCCGAGGCCCTCGCAGCGCGGGCACATGCCCTCGGCCAGGTTGAAGCTGAACGCGCCGGACGTGCCGACGTGCGGCTCGCCGATCCGGCTGAAGATGATGCGCAGCATGGTGTGCGCGTCGGTCGCGGTGCCCACCGTGGACCGCGAGTTGGCGCCCATCCGCTCCTGGTCCACGACGATCGCGGCGGACAGGTTGCGCAGCGCGTCGACGTCCGGGCGCGGGATGCTCGGCATGAACGACTGCAGGAACGCGGTGTAGGTCTCGTTGATCATCCGCTGCGACTCGGCCGCGATCGTGCCGAAGACCAGCGAGGACTTCCCCGAGCCGGACACGCCGGTGAAGACGGTCAGCCTGCGTTTGGGGATGTCGAGCGAGATGTCGGCCAGGTTGTTCGCCCGTGCGCCGCGGACCTCGATGAGGCCGTGCCCGTCCGCGGCATGCGTGTTGCCCATGCATTCTCCTTACGGTGTAAAGTGATGATACTTTACGTCGTAAGGAGACGTCACGGTGGTTGTCTTCGCCGCTCAGGGCGATGCCCGGCGCTCGATGGCGCTGCTGTGGCGCGCGCCGGCACCCGAGGCCGCCCGGCCGGGCCCGAAGCCGGCGCTGACCGTCGACGAGATCGTCGACGCGGCGGTCGCCATCGCCGACGAGGACGGCATGGCGGCGCTGTCGATGCGCGCGGTCGGCCAGCGCCTCGGCCGGACCGGGATGGCGCTCTACACCTACGTGCCAAGCAAGAGCGAGCTGGTCGACCTGATGTACGACCGGGTGCACGCCGAGCTCGCCGGCGGCTACCCCGTGGCCGACGGCTGGCGGCCGGCCGCGACGGCGTGGGCGGGCGACCTGCTGGCGTTCTACCAGCGACACCCGTGGCTGCTGTCGGTCTCGCAGGTGCGCCCGGTGCTCGGCCCGCACGAGTACGCGGTGGTCGAGACGGTGTCGGCGATCCTGCGCGGAACGGGCCTGCCGGCGCGGCTGGTGCTGCGCGTGGTCGGCACGCTGTTCCACTTCGTCCGGGGCGCCGCGCAGACGGTGGCGGAGTCCCGCCTGGCGCCGGGCGCGACGGGTGTGTCCGACGAGGACTGGTGGCGGGAGCGGTCGGCGTTGATGGCCGAGGTGGCTCCGGACTTCGCCGACCGCTACCCGACCGTCGTGGCGCTCGGGCGGGAGGACACGTTCACCGTCGCCGATGACGAGCCGTACCTGGAGACGCAGGCGCGGGAGACGTTCCGGGTCGGCCTCGGGGTCATCCTGGACGGCGTCGAGGCGGCGGTGCGGGCCGGCTAGTCGTAGGGCAGGGCCACCGTGGCCAGCACGTGCTGCGCCACGCTCCCCGGCGGGGCGTGCAGCCGGGGCCCGGTCGCCTGCTCCACGGCCTCGTACAGCACCTGCACGCCCGCGCTCGCCAGATGCGTCACGCCGGACAGGTCCACCACCACCGGCACCGTCCCGCCGCGGCTCGCCCGCGCCAGCTCCGCGCGCAGCACCGGCGCGGTGTCGACGTCGATCGGGCCGTGCACGGTCAGCGTCGGCTCGGGCTCCGGCAGCAGGTCCGTGCCGAACGGCTCCGGGCGCGGCACCGCGGGGCGCTCCGAGGCGGACGTCGTGAGCAGGCGCGCCGGCCGGGTCAGCCGGTGGCGGACGACGGCCGTGGTGCCGTGCTCGCGGCGGTCGATCCGCAGGTCGTCCACGAAGGCCTCGGCCATCACCAACCCGTTGCCCCGCAGCGGCCGCGGGGATCCGTCCCGCCAGTGGCCCCGGTCGGCGACGCTCGCGCACACCTCGCCGCTCTGCTCCTGCACCACCCGCACCGCGACCGTCGGGTACGGGTGCTCGCCCGGGTAGGCGTGCTCGACCGCGTTCGTGACCAGCTCGCCGACCGCGTGCTGCAGCGCCAGCAGGTCGTCGGCGCCGGCCCGCACGGCGAACAGCCAGTGGTCCAGCTCCGAGCGCACCTCCCGCACCGCCGGCAGCTCCGCGGGCAGCTCCAGCTCCAGCACCGGCGGCGGCGGGACCCGCTCCGCGGCGAGCAGCGTGACGTCGTCGCGGTAGCCGGTGCCGCGGGTCAGCACCTCGACCGTCTGCTGGCACACCCGCTCCACCGCCTCCAGCGGCGCGCCCTTCGGCAGTACCCGGTTCATCGCGGCGTCCGCGGCCACCTGCGCCAGCTCGACCATGCTCCGCGCCGGGTCGCGCCCCGGCCGCTCGACGATGCCGTCGCTGTAGAGCAGCAGCACCTCGCCCGCGGTCAGCGTCTCCGTCGCGAGCCGCACGGCAGAGCCGGTGACCAGCGGCCCGCTCCCGGTGGGCGGCAGGAACCGGCCGACGCCGTCCGCGGACACCAGCAGCGGCGGCGGGTGCCCGGCCGTGCAGTAGCACAGCTCACCGGTGCCCACGTCCAGCACCGCACAGCACAGGGTCGCGCCGTACGCCCCCGGCAGCGCGGCCGCGAACACCTCGACGTCCCGCACCGCGTCGGTCAGCTCGGCGCCGCCGCCGAGCCGCTCCCGCAGCACCGTCCGGAGCTGCCCCATCACCGCCGACGCGCCGACGCCGTGCCCCACCACGTCGCCGACCACGAGCGCGAGCCGCCCGTCCGGCAGCGGCACCGCGTCGAACCAGTCGCCGCCCGCCGCGGTGTCCTGGTCGGCCAGCAGGTACCGGGCGGCGAGCCGCACACCCGGCAGCAGCGGCAGGTCGGTGGGCAGTAGTGCGCGCTGCACAGTCGTGACCTCGGCGCGGGCGTGCTCGTAGCGCTGCGCCAGGTCGGCCGACTCGGCCTCGGCGGCCCGGCGCGCGGCGGCCAGCCCGGTGACGTCCATGCCGAAGGCGAACACACCGCGGATCCGGCCGTCCGCGTCCCGCCACGGCGTGTAGGCCAGGTGCACGAACAGCTCCTGCCGGGTGCCGTGGGCCTCGACCTGCACCCGGACCTCGGGCGCCTGGAACGGCTGACCGGTGCGGTACACCGCCTCCAGCTGCTCGACCAGCTGCTGGCCGGCCAGGTCGGGCAGCGCGTCGCGGGCGGTGCGCCCGACGAGCTCACGCCCGCCCACCAGCTCCCGAGCGGCGGCGTTGACCGCGACGATCTCGCAGTCCGGGCCGGCGAACGCCGCGGCGAGGCCGGGACCGTGCTCGAAGGCGGCCAGTGCCGCTTCCGCGTCCCCCAGCGGTCCGTTCTGTTTCATGTCGTCTCGCGCTCCCGCGCTCACCCTTTCACCAAACCGTGCGGCGCGCACAACGGCGTTTGCGCCGGCCGCACGGAGGTAGTACCCCCGTCGTGAGCGATCAGACAGACCGGCGCCGGGTGCGTGTCGTGACCGACGGTCCGGTGCTCGTGGAGGGGCCGGTGGAGCTGGTCGGCGCCGACGGGAACACCGTCGTGGCCGACCGGTTCGTCGTCGCGGTCTGCACCTGCCGGCGCAGCAAGCGCTATCCCCTGTGCGACACCAGCCACCGCAGGCGGGTGCGCGATCAGCCCGGCCCGGGGTGAGCCGGCAGCGCGCGCAGCAGCGAGCTCCGGCCGGCCTCCCACGACTCCAGCAGGTGGGTGCCGAGCCGCCCCTCGAGGTACTCCGTGGCCCGCACGCCGAACACGACGTCGCCGGCCAGCTCCGGCTCGCCGGCGAGCAGGTCGCCGATCACGTCGTGGCGCAGCACCTGCTCGTGCACGGCGTCCGCCTCGATGTGCTCGGTGAAGAAGTGCGTGGTGCGCTCGGTACCGCCCAACCGGGTGAGGGCCTGCGCGAGCCGCTGCGCGCTCGGCGCGGTGGTGATCTCGGCGGCGGCGAAGTGGCCGACCATCGCGCCGCGCCGGGCGCGGTGCAGGCCCAGCATCGACATCATGTTCACGATCGCGATCTGCGGCCCCGGCACGTCGTCGAAGTAGTGCAGGTAGCCCCGCTCCAGGCCGGAGGCGTCGAGCAGGTCGGCGTAGAGGGTGGCGTGCACCCGGTCGGCGTGCCCGCCGCCGTACTCGTCGAACTCCACCGCGACCAGCGCCGCCTTCGCCCGCCCGTGCAGCCGCGGGATCAGCCAGGCGTGCGGGTCGGCCTCCTTGAGGTGGTACACCGACCGGTGCACCAGGTACTCGCGCAGCTGCCACCACTCCCCCTTGTCGCGCAGGAAGTGCGACACGCCGGTGCCCGGCACGTGCTCCACGAGCAGCTCGTCGAGGACGGCCTCGACGTCGTCACCGTCCTCGACCGCGTCCCGCAGGGCGCCGTGGAACACCCGCTCCAGCTCGCGGCGCGCGGACAGCAGCCCGGGCTCCCACTCCCAGGCCGGGTCGACCGAGGCGAAGCCGCGGTAGTGCAGCTCGTAGCAGGTGTGCAGGGCGACCGCGAGGTCCGCGCCGAACGGGTCGGCGTCGTGCGCCGGCAGGGACACCGGGCCCGGCTCGGCCCTCAGCGCGTCGACCACCGCCTCCGACAGGGGGCCGCGCGGCCGCGGCAACATTCCACTATCCACCGTGAGCATTCGCCTCTCCCGTGATGAGCGCGGACTTCGCCAGCATCCGTACGACCTCCACCGGGTCGCCCAGGGCGCGCTGGCGTCGCGCGCCGGTGCCCGCGGAGCCGAGCAGCGACTCCACCGCGGGCAGGTCGCCGGTCTCCTCGAGTGCGCTGTGGACGGTCGCGAGCAGGTCGGCGACGAGCTCGGTCGCCGGGACCCGCCGCGCCAGGAACGGGTGCACCCCGGGCCCGTCCAGCCCGTACCGCGCCGCCGACCACACCGCGGCCGCGGCGACCTGATCGTCCAGCTCCGGCGCGGGCCGGCCGCGCTCGAGGTCCGCGAGCGCGGTGCACACCAGCGCGCGGCACAGCGCCGCCTGGAGCACCGCGCCGTCGGGGTCGACGGACACGTCCGCCACCCGGAACTCGACGGTCGGCAGCGACGGCGACGGGCGTACCAGCCAGAACGTCATCGCCTCGTCGAGCAGCACCCCGGCCGACACCAGCCGCGCGACCCGGGCGGTGTACGCACGCGCCGAGCCGAACCGCGGCGGCACGCCGGAGCCGGGGAACCGGGCCTGGGCCATCATCCGCCAGCTGGCGAAGCCGGTGTCCCGCCCGTCGCACAGCGGCGAGTTCACCGACAGCGCGAGCAGCGTCGGCAGCCACGGCCGCACGTGGTCGACGACGGCGACCGCGGTCTCCAGGTCCGGCACGCCGACGTGCACGTGGCAGCCGCAGGCCTGGTAGTCCCCGGCCACGGCGGCGTACCGGTCGGCGATGGCGGCGAACCGCTCCCCCGGCGTGACCTCGACGTCCCCGCCGAGCGGGGCCATCCCGCTGGGCACCACCAGCAGTTCACCCGCGGCCGTCGCCAACTGCCGGCGGGCGTGGGCGAGCTGGGCGGCGAGCTCGGGCAGCGTGTGGCACACCCCGGTGGCCGCCTCGACCTGGGTGGCCAGCAGCTCCGGGTGCAGCGCGGCGTCGCCGGCCGCCGTCGGCAGGCCGCGCGCGGCCCGCAGCACCCGTTCGGCCGCCGGCACCGTACGGCCCGTGGCCGGATCGGCGAGCAGGAACTCCTCCTCGACTCCGACCGTCGTCATGGCGGCGGTATAGCCGTAACGCCGCGTTCGCAAACGCGAGAACAAGGTGTGGTGACCGGAACGCGGGGTACCCCAGCGGCCGGAAAGAGGAGAAATGTCATGACTGTCCACGCTCGCCTGTTCGCCCGCCAGTGCCGGGAACGAATGGCCGCACCGGCCGAGGAGCCCGAGACCAGCGAATGCCCTCAAGCCGACCTTCAGGACATGCAACTCCCCGAAGGTGACCTTCAGGGCACGGAGGACGTCACTCGAGCAGGCGGATGACCGCCTTCTCGATGGCGCCGCGCAGCTCGTCGTCCGCCAGGCCGTCCAGGTCCGCCAGGGTGAGCGTCTCCCCACGCTCCCACGCGGCGATCACCCTTGGGTCCACATAGGACCGGCGGGCCACCGCGGGCGTGTTGCCGAGCTGCTCGGCCACCTCCCGCATCACCGCCTTCTCCGCCCGGGTCCTGCCCCGCGCCGAGGTCGGTGCCTCGACCCCCGCGAACGCCACGGCCGCCAGCACCGTCGCGTGCCAGGTCCGCAGGTCCTTGGCGGTGAAGCCGTCCCCGGCGAGTTCCCGCAGCCGTTCGTTGAGGTCGTCGGCGTGCACGTCCCGCCGCTCCCGACCGTCCCGGTAGGACAGCAGGCGCTCGTCGTCGGCCCGGCCCCGGCGCAGCGCGGTCACCAGGGCCGCCAGCGCGCCGTCGCGGATGCGCACCCGCCGCTCGATGCCGCCCTTCGCCGGGTAGTCGAACAGGACCTCCCCGCCGCGCACCAGGACGTCGCCGCGCAGCAGGGTCGCCACGCCCCGGGTCCCGTTGTCGTTGGCGTACTCCTCGCCGCCGGTGCGGAACACGCCGCGGTCGAGCATGCGCAGCGCGCCCGCGACCACCCGCTCGCGGCCGAGGCCCGAGGCCGACAGGTCCGCGTCGACCGCGGCCCGCAGGTCGGGCAGGCAGCGGGCCAGCTCCACCACCCGCCGGTGCTTCTCCTGGTCCCGGCGCGCCCGCCACTGCTCGTGGTAGAGGTACTGGCGCCGGCCGGCGTCGTCCACGCCGACCGCCTGGATGTGGCCGTTCGGGTACGGGCAGATCCACACGTCCCGCCACGCGGGCGGGATGACCAGACCGCGGATCCGCTCGAGGGTCTCGGGATCGGTCACCGTGCCGTTCGCCGTGTCGTTCGCGGCGCTCGCGCGCTCGTCGACGTAGGAGAACCCGCGGCCGCGTCGCCGCCGCCGAATCCCCCTGCCCGACACGTTGCTCCGCCGCAACCTCATACCCGCCGGGCTACCCCCGGGGCGCCCGGGCGAATCCCGGCACAATGGTGCGCATGGATCCGCTGACCGAACGCGCGCTCGCCGGCCCGTTGCTGGACACCGTGGCCAAGGCCGCGACCCCCTACCTGTCCGAGCTGGACGACCGCCTCGTCGCGGACCCGGGGGCGGCGCCGCTGCTCGCGGAGCTGCGGCAGCCGCTGCCCGAGGACGGGCTCGGCGGCACCGACACGGTCGAGGAGCTGCTGCGCGTCGGGACCGCGGCCGCCACCCACTCGGCCGGGCCGCGGTTCTTCCACTTCGTGGTGGGCGGGACCACGCCGGCGGCGACGGCGGCCGACTGGGTGGCCTCGCTGCTCGACCAGAACGCCGGGCTGTGGACGTCCTCGCCGCTGGCCACCACGCTGGAGACCGTCGCGCTCGGCTGGTGCAAGGACCTGTTCGGGCTGCCGGACGAGTGGGGCGGGGTGCTCACGCCGAGCGCCACCTTCGCCAACCTCACCGGGCTCGCCGCGGCCCGGCACTGGTGGGCCGGCCGGCACGGGCGGGACGTCACCGCGGACGGGCTCGCCGGGCTGCCCACCATGCCCGTCCTGGCCGGCGGGTACGTGCACCCCAGCGTGCGCAAGGCGCTGCAGATCCTCGGCGTCGGCCGGGACACCATGCGGGTGTTCAGCCGGGACGACGCTGGCCGGGTCGACCTCGACGCGATGGAGCGCGAGCTGGCCGGGCTGGACGGACCGGCGGTGCTCGTGGCCTGCGCGGGCGAGGTCAACGCCGGCGACTTCGACCCGATCGAGGCGATGGCCGACCTCGCCGAGCGGTACGGGTGCTGGCTGCACGTCGACGGCGCGTTCGGGCTGTTCGCCGCGGTGTCGCCGCGCACCGCGCACCTCGTGCGGGGGGTCGAGCGGGCGCACTCGGTGGCGGCCGACGCGCACAAGTGGCTCAACGTGCCGTTCGAGAGCGGGTTCGCGTTCGTGCGCGAGTCGAGGGCACTGCACGCGACGTTCGGCGGCTGGGGCGTGCCGTACCTGGTGTCGATGGACGAGCGGGAGATCGACTACAACCAGCTCGGCCCGGAGTCCTCGCGGCGGGCGCGCGCCCTGCCGATCTGGGCGACGCTGCGGGCCTACGGACGCGCCGGACACCGGGCGATGGTCGAGCGCCACCTCGACCTGGCCGCGCACCTGGGCCGGCTGGTCGAGGCGGCCCCCGACCTGGAGCTGCTCGCACCCGTCCAGCTGTGCGTGGTCTGCTTCCGGTACCGGCCGCCGGGCGTGCCGGAAGACCGGCTCGACGAGCTGAACGCCACCCTGGGCCGCGCCCTGCTCGCCGACGGCCGCGTGTACGCCGGCACGACAGTCTACAGAGGACAAACAGCACTGCGCCCGGCGATCGTCAACTGGCGCACCACCGAGACCGACATCGAACTCCTCGTCGACGTGGTCCGCGAACTGGGCGCCCTCGGTACCCTGTCGGCGTGAACGCATCTACCAAGCGCGCCCTGTTCGTGCGGGGTGGCTGGCCGGGTCACGAGCCCGTCGCCGCCACCGACCGGTACGCGGCCAAGATCGGGTACGAGGTGTCCGTTTCGGACACGCTGGACGTCTACCTGGACGATCTGTCCGGTTTCGACCTGATCGTGCAGTGCTGGTCGATGGGGCAGGCGACCGAGGCGCAGGTGGCCGGCCTCACCGAGGCGGTCCGCGCGGGCACCGGGTTCGCCGGGTGGCACGGCGGGATCGTCGACGCCTTCCGGGACCGGCCCGCCTACCACCTGCTCACCGGCGGGCAGTTCGTCCACCACCCCAAGGAGTTCACGCGCTACGACGTGCGCGTGGTCGCCGACCACCCGGTGGTGGCCGGGATCGGGACGTTCGAGGTGCACAGCGAGCAGTACTACGTGCACGCCGACCCCGGCAACGAGGTGCTCGCGGTGACCGACTACGCCGACGACCCGGACCTGCCGTGGGTCGGCAACCCGACGATGCCGGTGACCTGGGTCCGCCGGCACGGCGCCGGCCGGGTGTTCGTCACCACGATCGGCCACCGGCTCGCCGACCTCGAGATCCCCGAGGTCGACACGATGATCACGAGGGGGCTCGCGTGGGCGACGCGCTGAGGATCGGCGTCATCGGCGCCGGCAACATCATCGGCCAGTACCTCGCCACCCTCCCCCAGCTGCCGAGCGTGCGGATCACCGCGGTCGCCGACCTCGACCCGGCCCGTGCCGCGGCGGTCGCCGACGCGCACGAGGGCGTCCGCGCCACCGACCCGGCGGAGCTGTGCACGGCCGAGGACGTCGACCTGGTGCTGAACCTGACCGTGCCGGCCGCGCACGCGGAGGTCGCCCTGGCCGCGATCGCCGGCGGCAAGCACGTCTACACCGAGAAGCCGCTCGCGCTCACCACCGCGGCGTCCCGCGAGGTCCTCGACGCCGCCGCCCGCGCGGGCGTGCGGGTGGGCTGCGCGCCCGACACCGTGCTCGGCACCGGCACCCAGACCGCGCGCCGGTGCGTCGACGACGGCCGGATCGGCCGGCCGGTCGCGGCGACCGCGTTCCTGACCTCGTCCGGGCCGGAGCGCTGGCACCCGTCGCCGGAGTTCTTCTACCGCACCGGCGGCGGGCCGCTGTTCGACATGGGCCCGTACTACCTGACCGCGCTGGTCACCCTGCTCGGGCCGGTGGCGCGGGTGTCGGCCATGGCCGCGACGCCGCGCGAGCGCCGGGTCGTGGGCAGCGGGCCGCTTCAGGGCACCGAGGTCCCGGTCGAGGTGGCCACGCACGTGACCGGGCTGCTCGAACACGAGTCGGGCGCGCTGTCGACGCTGGTGATGAGCTTCGACGTGTGGGCCGCCCAGCTGCCGCGGATCGAGGTCTACGGCACCGAGGGATCGCTGTCGGTGCCCGACCCCAACGGCTTCGGCGGCGAGGTGCGGCTGTTCACCTCGGACAGTCCGCAGTGGACGGAGGTGGCGGTGTCCGCCGGTCACCGCGAGGCGGGACGCGGCATCGGGGTCGCCGACCTGGCCGACGCGCTCGTCGACGGCGGCGCGCACCGGGCCTCCGGCGAACTCGCCCACCACGTCCTGGACGTGATGGAGTCGCTGCTGCGCGCGGCCGGCTCCGGCCGGGCCGAGGAGATCGCGAGCAGCTGCCCGCGACCCGCCCCGGTGCCGCTGGGTCAGCCCGCCTGAGGCAGCAGCTGGTCGAGCAGGTCGTGCAGGGTGACCAGGCCGGCCAGCTCGCCGCCGGTGTAGACCAGCGCGAGGTGGTTGCTGCGGTCGCGCATCGTGGTGAGCGCGGTGTGCGCGGGCGTGTCGTCCGGGATGGTGAGGACCGGGTGCATCAGCTCGGCGGCCGTGCTGGTGCCGGTGAGCGCGTCCCGCACGTGCACCACGCCCCGCGGCTCGCCGTCCCACACGACGAACCGCAGGTGCCCACTCGTTCTGGCCGCGAAGCGGATCGCCTCGGCGCCGTCGGTGGGGGCGACGGTGACCAGCTCGTCGCGCGGGCGCATGATCTCGCGGACCGGGCGGGTGTGCAGGTCCAGCGCGGTGGCGAGCTGGTCGTGCCGGCGCTCGTCGAGCGCGCCGACCTCGCTGGAGTGGTCGAGCAGCTCGCGCAGGTCCTCGGGCGTGTGCCCATTGTCCAGCTCGTCGACCGCCTGCACGCCGACCGCGCGCAGACACCGGTTCGCCAGGCCGTTGAGCGCGACGAGGGCCGGACGGGTGAGCCACATGAACGCGCGCATCGGGATCGCGAGCAGGGTGGCGGAGCGTTCCGGGTGCGCGATCGCCCACGACTTGGGGGCCATCTCGCCGACGACCAGGTGGATGAACGTCACCACGATGAGGGAGAGCACGAACGCGATGACGTCGGCGGTGCCCTCCGGGAGACCCCACGACGTCATCAGCGGCGTCAACATGTGGTGCACGCTCGGCTTGGTGACCGCGCCGAGGACCAGGGTGCACAGCGTGATGCCGAGCTGCGAGCCGGCGAGCAGCATCGACAGGTCGCGGGCGCTGCGCAGGGCCGCGCGGGCGGCGACGCTGTGCTCGGCGTCCTCGGCGAGCCGGTGCCCCCGCGCGGCGACGAGCGCGAACTCGATGGCCACGAAGAACGCCGACAGCGCCACGACCAGCACGGTGATCACGATGGAGAGCAGCGGACTCAGGTCACTCACTGGTCCGCCTCTCCGAACTCATCCGGTGTTGGTCGCGATGGGGAGGTTGGGTTCTGTTTGGTCACGTACTTGTGGTTGGGGTGCCTCACCGTCCCCTGAGGTGACGGTTGTGGAGATGGACAGAAGGCGCTCACCTGGCGACCTCCGGGTCGTGGCGGAACAGGCGGACGGTGTCGGGGACGCGGCGGGCGACCGTGCGAACCTCGACGGTGAGCCGGGTCGGGGTGGTGTCCTCGTCGCCGGGGGCGGCGGGGAGGTCGACGGTGACCTTGTCGCCGGGGGCCGGGAGGCGTTGCAGCTCGGTGAGGACCAGGCCGGCGACGGTCTGGTAGTCGCCGGGCGGGAGGTCGTGGCCGAGGAGGCGTTCGGCCTCGTCGATGTGCATGGCGCCGGGGACGAGCCAGCCGCCCTCCTCGCCGGGGCTCGCGCGGTCGGCGCCGAACGGATCGTGCTCGTCGGTGATCTCGCCGACCAGCTCCTCGGCGATGTCCTCACTGGTCACCACGCCCGCGAGGCCGCCGTACTCGTCGACGACGCAGGCGAACTCGTCCCCCGCGGCCCGCAGCTGGTCCAGCACCGCGGACAGCGACAGCGACGCCGGGACCATCACCGCCCGGCGCGCGATCTCGCTGACCCGCGTGGTGTCCAGCCGGTCCTCGTCGAGCGCGAGCACCTCGCGCAGGCACACCACGCCGAGCACGTCGTCCACGTCGCCGCCGAGCACCGGCAGCCGGGAGTGACCGGACGCCATCAGCGCGATCGCCTTCCGCACGGGCTCGCCGGCGCCGATCGTGGTGACCCGGGGACGCGGGATCATCGCGTGCTCGGCGGTGCTCTCCTGGAAGTCCAGCACCCGGTCCAGCAGGGCCGACAGCTCCGCCGGCAGGTCGCCGCGATCGCGGGACTGCGCCACGATGTGCTCCAGGTCGCGCGGCGTCGCGGCGTGCTCGACGTCGTGCACCGGCTCGATCCGCACCGCGCGCAGCAGCAGCTCGGCGGCCCGGTCGAACAGCCAGATGAGCCAGCCGAACAGGCTCAGGTAGATCCCGGTGGAGCGGGCGAGCCGCACCGCCACCGGCTCCGGTCGGGAGATCGCGAGGTTCTTCGGGAACAGCTCCCCGAACACCATCTGCACCACCGTCGACAGCAGCAGCGCGAACACGGTTCCGATGGCGACGCCGACGCCCGTCGGCACCCCGACGCCGCCGAACAGCTCGCCCACGCCGGCGCCGATCAGCGGCTCGGCGACGTAGCCGACGAGCAGACCGGTCACCGTGATGCCGAGCTGGGCACCGGAGAGCATGAACGAGGTCCGCCGCGTGATCTTCAGCGCACGCGCGGCACCGGCGTCACCGGCCGCGGCGCGGGCCCGCAGCCGTGACCGGTCGACGGCCATGTACCCGAACTCCTGCGCGACGAAGTACCCCGTCAGCACGGAGAGCAGGACGACGACGACCACTCCGAGCAACACACTGAGCAGGCTCGCTATCACGTGCCCACCGCCTCGGCGTGGTCACCGGCGGGCACGTGTCTAGGACAGGGAGGATCTGGATCGGGGGGA
>DATABL010000257.1:0-19147 GCA_036259595.1 Actinophytocola sp. | reverse complement strand
CCGATCCCCATCGACCAGCGCGACATCGACGCGCTGCACGACCGCTATCAGCACGCCTACGGACAGGAGCCCCGTCCTTGAAACCGCAGATCTGGTTCCTCACCGGCAGCCAGGGGCTCTACGGCCAGGAGACCCTGGACCAGGTCGCCGCCCAGTCCCAGCAGATCCAGCAGACGCTGGTCGACGGCGACCTCGTCGCCGAACTGGTCGGCAAGCCGGTCCTGGTCGACGCCGGCGCCATCCGGGCGGTGATGCTCGACGCCAACGCCGACCCGCACTGCATCGGCGTGATCGCCTGGATGCACACGTTCTCGCCGGCGAAGATGTGGATCACCGGGTTGGACGTGCTGCGGAAACCGTTGCTGCACCTGCACACCCAGCTCAACGAGGCACTGCCGTGGGCGTCCATCGACATGGACTTCATGAACCTCAACCAGGCCGCGCACGGCGACCGCGAGTTCGGGTTCATCCAGACCCGGCTCGGCGTCGCCCGCAAGACCGTGGCCGGGCACGCCGCCGACCCGGACGTGGTGCGACGGATCGACGAGTGGGTCCGCGCCGCCACCGGCCACCACCACCTACGCGGCCTGCGGCTCGCCCGGTTCGGCGACAACATGCGCGACGTCGCGGTGACCGAGGGCGACAAGGTGGAGGCGGAGCTGCGGTTCGGCGTCTCGGTGAACACCTACGGCGTCAACGACCTGGTAGCGCTGGTCGACGCGGTCCCCGACACCGAGGTGGACCTGCTGGTCGCCGACTACGCCGACACCTACTCGCTCGCCCCCGAACTGGCGCGGGGTGGCGACCGGCACTCCTCGCTGCGGTACGCGGCGCGGATCGAGTCCGGGCTGCGCCGGTTCCTCACCGAGGGCGGGTTCGGCGCGTTCACCACGAACTTCCAGGACCTCGGCGGCCTGCGCCAGCTGCCCGGCCTGGCCGTGCAGCGGCTGATGGCCGACGGCTACGGCTTCGGCGGCGAGGGCGACTGGAAGACCTCCGCACTGCTGGCCGCGGTCAAAGCCATGACAGCGGGCACCGGCCGGGGCACGTCGTTCATGGAGGACTACACCTACCACTTCGGCCCCGGCACGCCGAAGATCCTGGGCGCGCACATGCTCGAGGTCTGCCCGACGATCGCGGCCGCGCGGCCGTCGTGCGAGATCCACCCGCTGGGCATCGGTGACCGCGAGGACCCGGTGCGGCTGGTGTTCGACGCGGCGCCCGGGCCCGGCGTGGTCGTCGGCCTCGCCGACCTCGGCGACCGGTTCCGTTTGGTGGCCAACGAGATCGAGGTCGTCCCGCCGGACGAGCCGCTGCCGCGGCTGCCGGTCGCCCGCGCGGTGTGGCAGCCGGCGCCGGCCCTGTCGACCTCCGCGGAGTGCTGGCTCACCGCCGGCGGCCCGCACCACACCGTGCTCACGCAGGCCGTCGGCTCGGGCGTCCTGCGCGACTTCGCCCAGATGGCGCGGACCGAGCTGGTGCTGATCGACGAACACACCACGTCCGACGCCTTCGCCGACCGGCTGCGCTGGAACCAGGCATACCACCGACTCGCACAAGGGCTGCACCAGTAGATTGGGGAGAGACGATGAGGTTTCCACGGCTCGCGGCGGGCATCACCGCCATCGCGCTCGTGCTCGCCGGATGCGGCTCGTCGCAGAAGACGGTCGACCAGGAACCGCGGTCCACCGAGGGCGCGCTGGTCGGGGTCACCATGCCGACCAGATCCTCGGAACGCTGGATCCACGACGGGGACAACATCACCGCGGCCCTGGAGGAGCTGGGCTACGCCGTCGACCTGCAGTACGCGGAGAACGACATCCCCACGCAGGCCAACCAGATCGAGAACCAGATCACCAAGGGCGCCCGGGTGCTGATCATCGCGTCGATCGACGGCACCGCGCTCACCTCGCAGCTGCAGCGCGCCGCCGACGAGAACATCCCGGTGATCTCCTACGACCGGCTGATCCGCAACAGCCCCAACGTCGACTACTACGCCTCGTTCGACAACTTCGAGGTCGGTGTGCAGCAGGCCACTTCGCTGCTGACCGGACTCGAGGTGCTCAACCCGGACGGCTCGCCGGGCGTGGCGAAGGGCCCGTTCAACATCGAGCTGTTCGCCGGCTCGCCGGACGACAACAACGCCACGTTCTTCTTCGAGGGCGCCATGTCCGTGCTCCAGGAACACATCGACGCCGGCACGCTCGTGGTGAAGAGCGGACAGACGGACTTCCGCACGATCGCGATCCTGCGCTGGGACCCGGCCACCGCGCAGCGCCGGATGGAGGACCTGCTCACCGCGCACTACGCGGGGTCCCGGGTGGACGGTGTGCTCTCGCCGTACGACGGGCTGTCGATCGGCATCCTGTCCGCGCTCAAGTCGAGCGGCTACGGTACCGCCGAACAGCCCTACCCGGTGGTGACCGGGCAGGACGCCGAGGTCGCCTCGGTGAAGTCGATCATCGCCGGCGAGCAGTACTCCACGATCCACAAGGACACCCGAAAGCTCGCCGAGGTGGCCGTGCGGATGGCCGACGCGGTGCTCAAGGGCGAGGAGCCGGAGGTCAACAACACCGAGGACTACGACAACGGCGAGAAGGTCGTGCCCGCGTTCCTGCTCGAGCCGGTGATCGTGGACCGGACCAACTACGAGGAGGTGCTCGTCGACTCCGGGTACTACTCCGCCGACCAGCTCCGGTGATGACCGACCACATCCTGCGGATGCGCGGCATCACCAAGTCCTTCCCGGGCGTCACCGCGCTGCGCGACGTGTCGCTGTCCGTGCGGCGCGGCGAGATCCACGGCGTGTGCGGGGAGAACGGCGCGGGCAAGTCGACGCTGATGAAGATCCTCTCCGGGGTGCACCGGCACGGCTCGTACTCCGGGGAGGTCGTCTTCGACGGCGAGGACTGCGCGTTCGGCGGCATCCGGGACTCCGAGGCCCGCGGCATCGTGATCATCCACCAGGAGCTGGCCCTGGTGCCGCAGCTGTCGGTCGCGGAGAACCTGTTCCTGGGCAACGAGATGGCCACCCGCGGACTGATCGACTGGAACCGCACCAACCACGCGGCGCAGCGGCACCTGCGCCGCGTGGGGCTGCGGGAGAACCCGACCACGCCCGCGGGTGCCCTGGGGGTGGGCAAGCAGCAGCTGGTGGAGATCGCGAAGGCGCTGTCCAAGGAGGTCCGGCTGCTGATCCTCGACGAGCCGACCGCCGCGCTGAACGACGACGACTCCGCGCACCTGCTCGACCTGCTGCGCGGCCTGCGCGACGACGGCATCACCTGCGTGGTGATCTCCCACAAGCTGGGCGAGATCATCGAGATCGCCGACACCGTGACGATCCTGCGCGACGGCCGCACGATCGAGACCCTGGACGTGCACGCGGACCGGGTGACCGAGGAACGGCTGATCGCCGGCATGGTCGGCCGTGACCTCGAGCACCGGTTCCCGCCGCGCGAGCCGGCGGCGCCGGGGGAGGAGGTGCTGCGGATCGAGGGCTGGACCGTGCACAGCCCGACCCATCCCGGCCGCCGGGTCGTCGACGACGCCACGCTGTCGTTGCGGCGCGGCGAGATCGTCGGCCTCGCCGGGCTGATGGGCGCAGGCCGCACGGAGCTCGCGATGAGCGTGTTCGGCCGGTCCTACGGGGTGGGCATCTCCGGCCGGATCCTCAAGGACGGCAAGGAGATCGACGTGCGTTCGGTGCGCGCGGCGATTCGGCACGGCATCGCCTACGTCAGCGAGGACCGCAAACGCTACGGACTCAACCTGGTCGCCGACGTCCGGCGCAACGTCTCCGCGGCGGGCCTCGGCCTGCTGGCCACCCGCGGCTGGGTGAACGAGTACGAGGAGCTGCGCGTGGCCGAGCGGTTCCGGGACCGGCTGCGGATCAAGGCCCCCGACGTGCTGGCCGGCACGCACACGCTCTCCGGCGGCAACCAGCAGAAGGTCGTGCTGGCCAAGTGGATGTTCACCGAGCCGGACGTGCTGATCCTGGACGAGCCGACCCGCGGCGTCGACGTCGGCGCCAAGTACGAGATCTACACGATCGTCAACTCCCTCGCCGCGCAGGGGAAGGCGGTACTGGTGATCTCCTCGGAGCTGCCCGAGCTGCTCGGCCTGTGCGACCGGATCTACGCGCTGTCCGCGGGCCGGGTGACCGGCGAGCTGCCGGCCGGGGAGGCGACCCAGGAACGGCTGATGCGGTACATGACCCAGGAGGTTCGTCCATGAGTCTCGACGTCGTGCCCAGCTCCGCGGTGGACGCGCCGGCCGAGGCGCCGCGGCGGCTCCGGATCAACCCGCGGCAGAGCGGGATCTACGTCGCGTTCGCGCTGATCGTGGTCCTGTTCGCGATCCTCACCGACGGCGCGCTGCTGCAGCCGGGCAACATCTCCAACATCGTCGTGCAGAACTCCTACGTGCTGATCCTCGCCATCGGCATGATGCTGGTGATCATCAGCGGGCACATCGACCTGTCGGTCGGCTCGGTCGTCGCGGTCACCGGTGCCATCTGCGCCGTGCTGACCGTCCAGATGGGACTTCCGTGGTGGCTCGCGGTGCTGGCGACCCTCGCCGCGGGGGCGCTGATCGGCGCCGCGCAGGGGTACTGGATCGCCTACTTCGGCATCCCCGCGTTCATCGTGACGCTCGCCGGCATGCTGGTGTTCCGCGCGCTGACCCTGACCGTGCTGGGCAACCAGGGCATCGGCCCGTTCCCCGACGAGATCCGCACCCTGGCCAACGGCTTCACCGGCGGCTACCTCGGCAACGTCGGCCTCGGCCCGCTCGGCGGGGCGGACATCGTGAGCCTGCTCGCCGGCATCCTCGTCGTGGTCGGGTTCGCCGTCGCGCAGTGGCGGAGCCGGCGCGCGCGGCAGGGGTACGGGCAGAGCGTGGACCCGATGCCGCTGTTCGTCGGCAAGATCCTGTTCGCGGGCGTGGTCGTGCTGTTCGTGGTCGTGCGGCTGGCCCGGTTCCGGAACCTGCCGTGGGTGCTGGTGCTGCTCGCGGTGCTGGCGCTGGGCTACTCGCTGATGGCGAGCCGTTCGGTGTTCGGCCGGCACATCTACGCCGTCGGCGGCAACCTGGCCGCGGCGACGCTGTCCGGGGTGCGGGTGAAGCCGGTGACGTTCTGGGTGTTCGTCAACATGGGTGTGCTGGCCGCGCTCGCCGGGGTGATCTTCGCCGGCCGCCTCAACCAGGCCGGCCCGACCGCGGGCACGGCGTTCGAGCTGGACGCGATCGCGGCCGCGTTCATCGGCGGCGCGGCCGTGCAGGGCGGCGTGGGCAAGGTGGTCGGCGCGATCACCGGCGGCCTGATCATGGGCGTGATCAACAACGGCATGTCGCTGATCGGCGCGCCGAGCGAGCGGGTCATGCTGGTGAAGGGCCTGGTTCTGCTCGGGGCGGTGGCCTATGACGTGTGGACCAAACGCGCCGGGATGGCGCCGTCCGGCCGGCGGACCCGGCGTACGGCCGGTGCTTGACGTGTCGTCGGCTCCGGGCACGATGAGGCACGGCGGTGCGTGCGGTCCGACGTGGGAGGTGCGGGATGACCGGTGGCGCGGGGTTTCGCTGGATGTCGCGGTACACCCAGTACTGCGTGACCGTGGTCGGCGGCGCGGACCCGGACCGGGTGCTGGCGGGGTTCGGTGCCGTGCCGGCGGAGGCCGTGACCGGGGGGCCGAGGGTGGCGGCCGGCATGACGGCCGAGCGGTTCGGGTTCCGGCCGGTGGTTCGGGCGGTGCCCGCCGAGGGCTGGGTGGTCGCGGTCGAGTCGCACAGTCACGAGGGGGTGCGCCCCGAGGTGCTGCGACGGCTGTCGGCCGGCGGGCGGGCGGTGGCCGTCGGGATGGTCGGGGACGGCATGCGGTGGCTCGGGTACGCGGAGAACGGCGACTGGGCGGACCGGGTGGAGACCGCGAGCGCGGGCGCGCCCGGTGATTCCGGGTGGGACCGGCTGGTGCGGATGGCCGAGCGTGCGTCGGTGGCGCTGGACGGTTGGGACCCGGAGGATCTGCCCGCCAGCTCGATGCGGTTCGTGACCGCGGTGTGCGGGTTCGCGGTCGACGACGACGTCATGCGGGCCGACGGGCGGATCGGGGTGGCGCTGCCGGTGCTGCCGGCGGTCGCGCCGACGAGCGCTCGGATCGACGCGGTACTCCGGCCGGTGCCGGCCGGTCTGCTCGCGGACGTGGCGGCCCGGCACGTGCGGGCGTTCCTGCTCGACGCCGGGGTGGACGACCAGGCGCTGCTGTCGGCCGTCTCCGCACCGGAGCGGCCGCCGGCGGTGAGCGACGAGTCCGCGGTCGGTGTCCGGCTGCGGGAGCTGATGGCGGAGGCGTTGCTCGCCACGGGAGCCGCGGCGGACCCGACTGGGCGGCTGTCGCCGGAGCGGGCGACCGCCCTGCGGCGGCGCGCCGACGCCGCACGCGCCGTGCACGCGTTGCTGGCCGGCGGCCCGGCGGCCGCGGTCACGGCACTGCTCCAGCGTCGCCAGTCACCCGCGGGGTGGCGCGAGGAGATGCTCGGCGAGCTGGGTGTCGGCGATGTCGGGCGGCGGGAGCGTGCCCGGTCGATCCGGATCGACCCGAACCGGCTCCCGTCGCCGGAGACCGGTTCGCGGCGGAGCCGGGCCGTGCCCCACCCGGGAGCACGACCCGGACCCGAGGGTCAGGCGTAGACGCCGACCCAGTACTTGTCGTGGTCCAGCAGGCGCATCTGGCTGGTCAGCACGCCCAGCGCGGACCCGACGAGACTGTTCTCGTCGAGCGGCACGTGCGCGCGCGAGCACCGTTCCGTGCCGGTGTACCGGATCGGGTCGATGTACCACTGGCCGTCGGTCTCGTCGAACCACGGGATGATCTCGGCGCAGTCGGCGCCGGTCAGCCCGAGCTGGCCGCCGCTCTGCCTGCTGCGGGCGAAGGCGTACTCGTCGCAGCTGTCGTCCCGGACGAACGGCTCGGGTACCCAGGTGCCGTCCTGGCAGATTCGGCGCCGGTTCGCCTCGGCGGCGGCGTTGTCGGCCAGCCGGGTCAGTTCCGTCGTATAACCCCACCCGTCCGGCAGGTAGTCCTGGGCGAACAGGATGCCGATCGCGGCCGCGCGGTGCGTGGCCACCGAGACCTGTAGCTCCGGGGTGAAGAACGGGATCACGCAGCCGTCGTTGGCCGACACCAGGTCGTCGCAGCGGAAGAGGTCCGTCGGCGTGGACCACTCGGCGACCGGGTCCACCGGCAGCGTGTTCGGCGGCGGCTGCACGGTGAACGTGTAGTGGGTCTCGAACAGGTCGGCGCTGTTGGACGGGGTGTCGGAGTAGGTGAAGAACGCGTCCTCGGTCTCGCCGCGGGTGAACGTCTCCAGGGTGAAGCCGGACCCGTCGTCGGTGTCGCACGGCGCCGAACACGAGGCGGAGAAACTCGCGATCGGGCTGGCCAGCACCCCGCTGGAGGCCACGAGCGTCACGGCCGCGTTGTCGTCGAGCTCCAGGCTGGTGGCCGACAGCTCGATCTCGTGCGACACCGCGAAGGTCGCCGTGCCGAGCACGGTCCCGGTCGGCACCTGGACGACCGTGTAGACCAGTGAGATGCCGTGGATGCAGGCTTCCAGGCGGTTGACCCACCAGGTGTTCGCCCCGGCCGAGTCACACCAGGCCTGGACGGCCACGTCCCGCGGTGCCAGCTTCGACACCGACCAGCAGCTCACCTGTCTGGCGCCGCCGGCGGCGTACGCGGCCGGATCGGCCCGGACCGCCGCGCAGTCGGCGGTGGTCCGGGCGGTGCCCGACGCGACTTCGACGGCCGGCCGGGGCGCCGCGTCGGGTAGGTCCCGGACCGCCAGCGACCGCGCCGCGCGGGTGTCGGTGGCGGTCGAGGCTGAGGCCGGCGCGGTCGTGGCCAACAGCGCGACCACGGCGAGCAGGCATGACAGTACTGTTCGACAGTGCACCAGATCTCCTTCACCAGAGCGTTCAGCGATGCGTCCTGACGCGTCGCCCGAAGGAAAGGCATGCCCCGACAGCCGGATCGATCAGTAGTGACCCCAGATCCCCGCAGAAATATCCGCCTTGACCCCTCTCAGGCCCCATTCGCCAAGACGAATCCACGCTAGCAACAATCGTCGACAAGTCATTACGCCGTTCGGGGCAAAATGCCAGGAATCGCGATCATTCCATAATGGAGGATCGTTTTCGTTGTCCCCAAAGGACTTCAGTGCACCCGTCTCGGGAGGGAATCAGCTGGTCTCGGCCCAGCGGGCGACCGCGAACGGGTGCTCGTCCTGGTGGCGGGTGCAAGTATTTGGAGGCCGACGGGAAGGCCGTTCACGGTGAACACCGGCAGCGAGACAGCGGGCACCCCCAGCAGGGAAGCCGGCACGGTGAGGGCCGCGTCGCCGGTGCTGGACAGGCCGGCCGGGCCGGGCCGGGGGAGGGACCCTCGATCCTCACCGGCGTCTGATCGGCGCGGCCCTCGGCGCCTCGGGAGGCGCTGACCGGGGTCGCCGTGTGTTTGACTGTCCTCCCGTGGACATCTGGAGCGAGCAGTTCGACGAGGCGGCCGGCTATCTCGACTTCGCGCGGGTCGGGCCGCCGTCGCGGGCGGTGGTCGAGGAGAGCGCGGCGCTGCTGGGCGGACTGGCGGCCGCCGGCATGTCCACAGTGGACGAACTGATGACCCAGGACACGCGGGCGAGGCGGGCGGTGGCCCGGCTGTGCGGCGCCGCCGACGACCGCGTGGTCCTGGTGCCGCACACGAGTCAGGGCCTGTTCCAGGCGGCGTTCAGCGTCCCGCCCGGTGAGGTGCTGGTGTCAGCCGGGGAGTTCCCGGCCAACACGTACCCGTGGGTGCGGGCCGAGCAGGCGGGCCGGCTGACCGTGCGCTGGTTGCGCGCCCCGCGTGGCCGGGTCACCCCGGAGGCGGTCGCCGCCGCGCTGACCGCGGGCACGACCGTGGTGTCGGTGAGTGCGGTCGACTTTCGCACGGGGTACCGGGCGGACCTCGCCGCGCTGCGTGCGGTCGTGGGCGATCGGCTGCTGGTGGTGGACGGCATCCAGGGGGTCGGCGTCGTGGACGAGCCGTGGGAGGTCGCCGACGTGCTCGTGTGCGGTGGGCAGAAGTGGCTGCGCTCCGGCTGGGGGACCGGCTTCGCGGTGTTGTCCGACCGTGCCCTGGACCGGATGGACCCGCTGCTCTCGGGATGGACCGGCGTCCGCGACCCGGCGGTGTTCGACGACGAGATCCACGAGCTGGCGCCCGGCGCCCAGGCCTGGTCGGTGAGCAACCTCAGTCCGGTGAACGCCGGAGCGCTGGCCCGGGCGCTGGAGCTGGTCGAACAGATCGGTCCGGCGGTGATCTCCCGCCGGATCTCGGACCGGGTGGCCGAGCTCGACGAGGTGCTGCGGTCGGCCGGCGCCGAGATCGTGTCCGCGACCGACCGGCGGGCCGGCATCCTGTCCTTCCGCCTGCCCGGCCGGTCCACCGAGGAGGTGGCGGCCGCCCTGGCCGACGCGGAGGTGGTGGCCACGGTGCGGCCGGACCAGGTCCGGCTGTCCCCGCACGCCTCGACCGGACCGGCCGCCGTGGAACGGGTCCGCGCCGCGCTGACGGCGTGACTACCGGGGGCGCTCCGCGAGGAGGTCACGGAGCACCGCGAGGCCCCGGTGCACCTCGGCGAAGCTGGTGGACAGCGGCGCGAAGCCCAGGCGGATGCCGTCCGGCTCGCGGAAGTCCGGCACGACGCCGTGTTCCCACAGCGCGTCGAGCACGTCCCGGAAGTCCGCGCGCCGGATCGTGACGTGTCCGCCTCGGCGCTCGGGGTCCCGCGGCGAGGCGACCTCGACGCCGAGCGGAACCAGCCAGGCGTCCACCAGCGCCAGCGCGTACTCCGTGAGCGCCACCGATTTCGCCCGCACCGCGCCGATCCCGGCCTCCGCGAGCATCTCCAGGCCACACGACAGCGGCACCATCGCGAGCACCGGGGGAGTGCCGCTGACGAACCCGCGGATCCCGTCGGCGGGCACGTGGCCCTGTCCCATCCGGAACGGGTCGCGGCGGCCCATCCACCCCTGGATCGGTTGCCGCAGCGTCCGCTGGTGGTGCCGGCGGACGTAGGCGAACGCGGGAGCGCCCGGCCCACCGTTGAGGTACTTGTACCCGCAGCCGACCGCCAGGTCGACGTCCCACGCGTCCAGCGCCAGTTCGACCGAGCCCGCGGAGTGGCTGAGGTCCCACAGCACGAGCGCGCCCGCGTCGTGCGCGACCCGGGTGATCGCCGCGGCGTCGGCGAGCCAGCCCGACCGGTAGGCGACGTGGCTGGCGAGCACCAGTGCGGTGTCCGGGCCCACCGCTTCGGCGACCTGCTCGGCGGTGATCCCGGCGGCGGGTCCGGTCTCGATCCAGCGCAGCTCGGCCCCGCGCTCGGCGGCGATGCCCTCCACCACGTAGCGGTCGGTGGGGAAGTTGTCGGTGTCCACGACGATCACGTTCCGGCCGGTGCCGGCCTGGGCGTCGACCGCGGCGCGCGCCAGCTTGTAGAGCAGGACCGTGGTGGAGTCGGCGACCACGGTCTGGCCGGGCGCCGCGCCGAGCGCCGCCGCGGCGAGCCGGTCCCCGACGGTCTCCGGCCAGCTCATCCACGGCCCGCCCCACCCCCTGTCGGTCCAGCCGCGGATGAGCCGGCCGCCCCACTCCTCGCGCACGAACCGGTCGAGCACCGCCGCGGTGGCGGCCGGCGGGCGTCCGAGCGAGTTCCCGTCCAGATAGGCCACGACGCCGTCACCCGGCAGGAACCGGTCCCGGTAGTGGGCCAGCGGGTCCGCGGCGTCCAGCTCGGCGGGGTCGATCACCGTGTCCTCCACTACGGACCGCACCCGTGCCGACTCCGTTCGTGGTCGACGGCGACGGTTCTGTCCATTTGTGACGCTCGTTACTTGACTTCGGCGCTGAGCAGCGGTTTGACTGCCGCGACACCTGACCACAGGGCTCGTCAACAAGTTAATGACCAACCGCGCGGCGCGCACGAGGGCGCCGCCAGGAGCTGCCCCCTCGTCGGCACCGCTCCCATCTCACCACGACATCGCGACGCGTCCCACGCGGCGCCACTGCCGCCTGCCCGTCGCACGAGGGAGTTCGTCATGCCCCGGTTACCCAGGCCCGCCCGTGCGTCGACCGCCGCCGTGCTCGCGCTCGCGTGCGCCACCACCATGATGACGACCATGATGCCGGCCACCACCGCGACCGCCGCGGAGCCCGACCGCACGGTGTCGTCGTTCTGGCTGCACATGAACAGCACCCCGACGACGGACGCCATGCTCGAGACCGAGGCGCAGCGGCGCGACTATGTCGTCCTCAACGCCTGGGAAGGTGACCTGGTCCGCAAGCTCAAGGCGGCGAACCCGGCCGTCCAGGTGTTCGTCTACAAGGACCTGTCGTCC
Organism: Actinophytocola sp.; assembly: GCA_036259595.1. Taxonomy (GTDB): domain Bacteria; phylum Actinomycetota; class Actinomycetes; order Mycobacteriales; family Pseudonocardiaceae; genus Actinophytocola. The sequence continues at coordinate 7,710 of DATABL010000257.1, read as the reverse complement.
ACCCGGAGCTACGCGTGCCGCGACGGCGTCGACGACACCCACCTGCCGACCGGCGTCGGCTACTGCGCCGCGGACCCCGACTGGTTCCTGCGCGGGCCGGACGGGCAGCGGTTCGAGTACAGCGGTTACGACGGCCACTGGCAGATGGACGTCGGCCACCCCGCGTACCAGAACGCCTGGGCGGACAACGTGGTCGCCGCCAGCACCGCGGCCGGCTTCGACGGCGTGTTCATGGACAACGCCCTGTTCACGTGCGACGCCTACCACGAGGACGTCTGCCCGCGGAAGTACCCGACCGACGCCGAGATGCGGGAGGCATACCGGTCGATGCTCGCCAACACGCGGGAGAAGTTCACCACCGCCGGCCTGAAGACGGTCGCCAACCTGTCGAACGCGCGCCTGCACGAGGGCGCCTGGGACGCCTACACCGAACACCTGGACGGCGCGTTCGACGAGTGGTGGCTGACCTTCGCCGACGACCACATGCTGCCCGAGTACGGCGAGGGATGGAGCAGGCAGGTCGCCCAGATCGCGTCGAACGAGGCACGGGGCAAGATCACCTGGGTGCAGCCGCACTTCACCGAGGGCGCGGACCGGCCGTTCCGCTACGCCCTCGCGAGCTACCTGATGGCCGCGGGCGACAAAGCCGCGTTCGCCGAGGTCGCCCGCACCGACGGCTACGGCGATCCGACACCCTGGCACCCCGAGTACGACTGGGACCTGGGCGCCCCGACCGGCCCGTACCACTCGGTCGCCACCAACGTCTTCCGCCGCGACTTCACCTGCGGCGCGGCGGTGGTGAACGCCAACCCGACCGACAGCGCCGCGGTGACCGTCAGCCTCGGCGGTGAGTACATCGACGAGAACTCCAAGCCCGTCACGTCGGTGTCCCTGCCGGGCACCTCGGGCTCCGTCCTGCGAAAGTCCTGTTAGGCGCGGGTCAGGCTTCGTCCCAGCTGGGCAGTAGCAGGGTCGATCCCATCCGGCGGAGTTCGTCCCGGTGCAGCGCGCTGAGCCGGCCGAGGACGTGTTGCCCGTGGTCGGTCAGCTCGACGCGGACCGCGCGCGCGTCGGAGTCATGCCGCACCCGTCGCACGAGGTCCTGCTTCTGGGCGCGGTTGACCAGTTCCACGACGCTGTGGTGGCGCAGCTGAAGGCGTTCGGCGAGTTCGGCGACCACGGCCCACTCGCGTCCGGGAAAGCCCTTGAGCGCGAGAAGGAGCTGGTAGTGCTGCGGGGTGAGGCCGTGGCGGCGCACCGTCTCCTCGCTGAAGCGCAGGTACCGGCGGATGCCGAAGCGGAAACGGGCCAGCGCCTCGAAGTCCTGCTTGGTCAACGGCTCCGGCTCCTGCTCGCTCATGACCGTCATCGCACCACGTCTCCTCGCGTCTCCCGGCCTTCGCCACGCCGAATCAGGTATATCGTGTTACGATATTTATGCCAGCGAGGCACCAGGAGGTGTGTCGTGCTCAGTGATTCCGACCTTCGAACGCTGCGTGAGATGCAGCGCCGGCTGTCCGCCGAGGATCCCGACTTCGTGCGGCGCTTCGGCTTCCCCGACCCATGTCGACCGGCCGAGCGCCGCCGCCGGGCCCGGCTCCGGATGATCCTGACGGAGATGATCGCGGCGCTCACGATCATGGATCCCCAGCCCCTGACCGGTACTCAGGCCGACGTCCTGAGCACCATCCCCGCACCGAGGAGGCGAACCCTGTGATGGTCCTGTACGCGCTGCTCGCCGTCGCGGCCGTCGCGATGGTGGGTTTCGCGATGAGCATCCGCGTCATCACCCAGTACGAGCGGGGTGTCGTCTTCCGGTTCGGGCGGGTGTGCGCCGCGGTCCGCGGGCCGGGCCTGACGGTGCTGGTGCCGGTCGTCGACCGGCTGCGCAAGGTCAGCATGCAGATCATCACGATGCCCGTGCCCGCCCAGGACGGCATCACCCGCGACAACGTGACGGTCCGGGTGGATGCCGTGGTGTTCTACCGGGTCTCCGATCCGACGCGGGCGGTCGTGGACGTGGAGAACTACGACGTCGCCATCGGTCAGGTCGCACAGGCCTCGTTGCGCTCGATCATCGGCAAGAGCGACCTGGACGACCTGTTGTCCAACCGGGAGAAGCTCAACCAGGGCCTGGAACTGATGATCGACAACCCGGCGCTGGACTGGGGCGTGCACATCGACCGGGTGGAGATCAAGGACGTCGTGCTCCCCGAGTCGATGAAACGGTCGATGTCGCGCCAGGCGGAGGCCGAGCGCGAGCGCCGGGCCCGAGTCATCACGGCGGACGGTGAGCTACAGGCCTCGGCCAAGCTCGCCGAGGCCGCCGAGGCCATGACCGAGCACCCGGCCGCACTGCAGCTGCGCCTGCTGCAGACCGTCGTCGAGGTCGCCGCCGAGAAGAACTCCACGCTCGTGCTGCCCTTCCCCGTCGAGCTGCTCCGCTTCCTGGAACGCGCGACCCCACCCGATGTCGTGCCGACGCCGCGTGCCGGCGACGACCCGGCAAACCCGGGCGTCGCCAGAAGCGCCGCCCTGCACAACGGCCCCGTCCGGCCCTGACCGCCCGACGTCATGCGTGATGCGAGTCCTCCGGAGAGGCGCCGCGAGGCCGGCACCTCTCCGGAGATCGCGCAGGGCGGAGACCCGGCGTGCTGGCTGTCGCGGGTCTGCCCGGAGTGTGGGTTGTTCGTCGAGGGCGCACCACCCGCGGTATGCGAACGGTGCGGCGAGCCGGTTCCCGACGAGCAGGCGGAGTAGGAGGCACCCGCCCTCGGCTGACCCGAAGGTTCACGCGGGCCGGTGCGGGTCCGGCGGATTCGGTGCGTCGGCCGGGGTCTTGTGCCAGGCCCGCACGCCGAGCTTGCCGGTGTTGCCGAGGTCGATGGTCACCGTCCTCGTACCGTCGACCTCGTCCGGCACGACCAACGGGACCCGCTGCCACGGCATACCCTCGATCGAAGCCGCCTCCATTCGGACCGCGGTCGTCGCGTCCACTGTGGAGTCGGTGACGAGGTTGCGCCACAGCAACCCGCTCCAGGCCTTCTCGCCGGGTCGCAGGGTCACCGGCGTCGGTGGGGCGTCGAAGGCCGCCACACTCGCGATCGACGCGGATCCGGGCAGCACGGCGACGTCGATCGGCTCCCGCTCCTCGTCGAACAGGCGCACGTCCGGATAGCCGCTGACCCGGTAGGGGCCGGGCCCGCAGTTGGCCATCTCGATGGTCAGCACGCGGATCCCCATGGCGGCCTCGGCGCTCGCCGCCGAGATCCGGACGCCCTCCGCCGGGCACTCGGCCGTGGGCGGCGCCGGTCGCGGGACCGCGGACGTTGAACCCGACATCGCGGTCCCCGAGTCGCAGCCGGCGAGCAGTGCCACGCCCAGAACGGCCAGCAGGGCTCGTCTCACCCCCGAGGTCGTCACCCGAACTCCTCGACGTACTCCTCGGGCGGACCCAGCTCGGGCCGGTCCCGGAACTCCACGACGCCGCCGAGCCGCTCCAGTTCCAGGATCGTCACGGTGTTCGCGCCCGCGCGGAGCAGCGGTGCCGGGCAGTACAACGTGACCTGCGGCCCGATCTCCCAGTAGCGGCCGAGCAGGAACCCGTTCACCCACACGAGTCCGCGCCCCGAGCCCGGCAGCGCGAGAAAGGTGTCCGCGGGCTCCTCGACGCGCACGACCGCCTCGGCGAATCCGGTGTGGATGGTCACCGGCCCGGCGGCCAGCGCGCGGGCCAGCTCGGTCGCCGACCACTCCTGCAGCGCGACCGGCGTGCTGTCCCAGCCGTGCACGATCCGGCGGTCGACGAGGACGGGTCCGAGCAAGCCCTTGTGCCCGCCGATGCCCGGCCCGTAGTTCACCCGGCCCAGGTTCTCGACCAGGACCTCCAGCCGGACGGCGGCACCCGTTCCCCGCACCGGGAGCTCCGGCGCGTCCGGTGCGACGGTGCCGAGCACCTCGCCGTCGACGAGGACCAGGGCGCGGTCGCGGACGTCGGTGAACACGAGCCGGTGGTCGCCCGACGGGACGCGGGGGTGCGCGGTGTGCAGGACCATGCCCGCGTCCAGCCCGAGCTGTTCGAACGTGGCGGGGCGTGGGCCGCTCGCGGTGGGGGCGGGCACGGCACGCAGCCCCGCCACCAGGCCGGCGCGGGGGACGAGCGGGACCCGGGCCGGCGGGAGCGTCGGCAGTCGGGCGGGGGAGCGGACCGGCCCGCGCGCGCCGAGCACCTCGCGCATGGCGAAGAACTTGTCGGTGAGCGCGCCGTCCTCGGCGATCGGCGCGTCGGAGTCGTAGCTCGTCACCGTCGGCAGCAGCTCGCCGTCGTGCTCGTTGGCGCCGGCCCAGAGCCCGAAGTTGGTACCGCCGTGTGCCATGTAGATGCTCACGCTGCCGCCGTCGGCGACGATGCCACGCAGCGTGCGGACCGCGCTGTCCACCCCGCGGACGTGGTGCCGCTCGCCCCAGTGGTCGAACCAGCCGTTCCAGAACTCGGCGACGACGAACGGCTCGTCCGGCCGCCGTGCCGCGAGCAGCCGGCGGGCGGCGTCCGGTTTCGAGCCCAGGGTGACCGCGGTCAGGGTCCCGGGCAGGGTGCCGCCGTCCAGCATCAGGTCGGTGGGCCCGTCGGCGGTGAACAGCAGCTCGCGGACGCCGCGGTCGGTCAGGGCCGTGCGCAGCCACCGCAGGTACGCGTGGTCGTCGCCGAAGCTGCCGAACTCGTTCTCCACCTGGACCGCGACGACCGGCCCGCCCGCCACGGCCTGGAGCGCGGCGAGCCGCGGGACGAGGTCGTCGAACCAGCGGCCGACGGCGGCGGTGAACGCGGGGTCGGAGCTGCGGACCGCGACGTCCCGGGCGGTGAGCCAGCTCGGCAGTCCCCCGTTCGACCACTCGGCGCAGATGTAGGGACCGGGGCGGACGACGACGTCCAAGCCCTCCTCGCCCACCAGGCCGACGAACCGCTCGAGGTCCCGCCAGCCGTCGAAGCGCGGCGCCTCGTGCTCGCGCGGCTGGTGGAAGTTCCACGGGACGTAGGTGTCGATCGTGTTCAGCCCGAGGTCGGCGAGCCGGCGGATCCGGTCCCGCCAGAGGCCGGGGTGGACGCGGAAGTAGTGCAGCGCGCCGGACAGGATGCGGTGGGGGACGCCGTCGCGGTGCAGCCGGCGGTCCCGCCAGGTGAGCGTGCTCGCCGCGGCGTCGGTCGTCGTCATGGCCGGTACGGAGTCCGGCTCGGGCAGCTCGTGCACGGAAACAGCATATGTTATCGATGACATTCGTAACGTGACCGGTAGTATTCGTGTCCATGGGAAACCCGAGCATGGCGGACGTGGCGGCGGCCGCCGGCGTGTCGGCGCAGACCGTCTCACGCGTCTTCCGCGACTCGCCGAACGTCAGCCCCGACACCAGGCGGCGCGTGCTCGCCGCCGTGGACGAGCTCGGCTACCGGTTCAACAACGCGGCCCGGATGCTCTCCTCGGGGCGCAGCCGCACCATCGGGCTCGTGCTGCTGCAGTCCGGCGGGTACTACTCGCGCTCCGCGGTGACCGCCGGCGTCGAGGCGGCCGCCGGCGAGGCCGGGTACGCCGTGAGCATCGCGACCATCGCCGCCCTCGACACCGGCCTGATGGAGCGCTCCCTGTCCAAGCTCGCCGACCAGGGCGTCGAGGGCATCGTCATCGCCGTGCCGCTGATCTTCGCGACGCGGCGGATGGAGGACATCACCCGGGACATCCCGACCGTCACGCTCGACGGCTCGCGGACCGCGGGCGCCAGCGTGCTCGGCATCGACCAGCGGGAAGCCGGCCGCGTCGCCACCCAGCACCTGCTCGACCTGGGGCACCGCCAGGTCTGGCACGTCTCCGGGCCGGACGAGTGGATCGAGGCGCGCCAGCGGCGGCAGGGCTGGCAGGAGTGCCTGGCCGCGGCCGGGATCGAGGCGCCGCCGCCGCTGGAGGGCGACTGGTCGCCCGAGTCGGGACACCGGCAGGGGCAGATCGCCGCGATGATCCCGGACGTCACAGCGATCTTCGTGGCCAGCGACGAGATGGCCTTCGGGGTCGTCCGCGCCCTGCGGGAGCGCGGCCGGGCGGTGCCGGACGACGTGTCCATCGTGGGCGTCGACGACATCGCCCTCGCCGCCTACTGCTCCCCGCCGCTGACCACCGTGCGGCAGGACTTCTACCGCTTCGGCGCCGCGGCCGTCGGCCTGCTGCTGGAGGGAGCCGGCGCGGGCGACTCCGTCGTTCCCGCGACGCTGTCGGTGCGCGACTCCACCGCGCCACCACGCGGTCACTGACCTGACAGGCGTTCCAGAAGGCGTCTTGCATCTTCATGTTATCGATGCCAAGGTAATGCTCGCTGGAACGGAAGGAACACATGACATGAAGAGAACACTCGTTCTGGCGAGCGTCGCGGCCACCGCACTCGGGCTGGTCACCGGTTGCTCGGCAGGGGACGGCTCGGCCTCCGGCGGAACCCTCAGCGTCGCCGCGCTCGAAGGCGGCTACGGCAGGGAGATGTACACCCGGGTGATCGAGGCGTTCGAGGCCGCGCACCCGGACGTCGACGTCGAGCTGCGGATCTCGAAGAGCATCGAGGACGAGATCACGCCGAACATGAAGGCCGGCAGGTTCCCGGACGTCGTGGTGCTCGGCCAGGGCCGCAAGGCCGCCCTCACCGAGACCCTCGTCAAGGACAAGGCCCTCGAGGACCTCACCCCGGTGCTGGACATGACGGTCCCCGGCGAGGACACCACGGTGGGCGACAAGCTCATCGAGGGCATCGTCGGCAACCTCAACACCAACCCCTACGGCACCGACCAGACCTACCTGATGCCGATGTACTACGCGCCGACCGGGCTCTTCTACAACAAGGGCCTCTTCGCGCAGCAGGGGTGGCAGGTCCCGACCACCTGGGACGAGATGTTCGCCCTCGGCGACAAGGCCAAGGCCCAGGGGATCGCCCTGTTCACCTACCCCACCGCCGGCTACCTCGACTCGTACTTCTTCTCGCTGCTGGCCGACGTCGGCGGCGAGGACTTCTACACCGACGTCATGACCTACGAGGAAGGCGTCTGGCAGACCCCGGAGGCCCAACAGGTCCTCGACATCACCACCCGGCTGCTCGACTACGCCGCGCCCGCCACCGTCGGCTACGCCAACGAGCAGGACTTCACCAAGAACCAGCAGCTGATCCTGGACAACAAGGCGCTGTTCATGCCGAACGGCACCTGGATCGTCGGCGAGATGGCCGACGCCCCGCGCGCCGAGGGCTTCCAGTGGGGACTCACGCCGCTGCCCGCGCTCACCGAGGGCGGCGACCGCTACATCACCACCTCCGTCGAGTCCGCCTGGATCCCCAGCGGTGCCGAGAACAAGGACACGGCCAAGGAGTTCATCGCGTACCTGTACTCCGACGAGGCGGCCGGGATCTTCGCCGAGGCCAACGCGATCCAGCCGATCAAGGGCATCGCGAGCACGCTCTCCGGCGAGAACGCCGAGTTCTACCAGGTGTACGACGACCCGACGGTCTCCCCGCTCGTCGGCGGCTTCGCCAGCACCGCGCCGGTGCCTGGCGTCAACATCAAGGCCACGCTCTTCGACACCGCCAACAGCATCATCAGCGGCGACAAGACCCAGGAGCAGTGGCAGGCCGCCCTGCACGACGCCAGCGAGAAGCTGCGGCAGGCCGGCGACTAAGACGTGGCCG
>DATABL010000256.1:0-17292 GCA_036259595.1 Actinophytocola sp. | reverse complement strand
GGCCCCGCTCGGCTACGAGGTCGGCGGCCAGCCGTGCAGCGTCCGACCGAGCACGTCGCGAGGTCGGGTGCGTCGCAGCGCCGCCGCCGCGGTATCGACACGCAGACCGCGGGACAGGCCGGACGGAACGAGCTTCGCCAGCAGCGTGTGCAACCGGTCGATCGTGGTTCGGGTGCGGACCAGGTCGTCTCGATGCTTCGGTGAGCGCTCGCAGTGCGACGAGTCTGATCAGGCCGCGAACACCACGACTGCCGATACCCCGGGCGATCGCGGCGACAGACGCAGATGGGCGACACGAGGTTCCGGCGAGGAGGGCAGACCGATTGAAACAGGCCCGCCCCGCCTCCGCCGAGCGGTTGGTGGCGGGGCGGTGAGAGGGGTCGGGCCAAGAAAGGATTGGAGGTTGGACGGGATGGAGGTGCCGCCGTCTGGGGGCGAATCCGAGACGGCGGCGTCACGCAAGGGCCGGCGTATCTCCACCGCGCGCGCCGGTGAGCCCGCACCGCCGCACTGGGACGCCGCCGCCTCGTTGGCCATCGCGTTGAGGGCAGGCAGCGGATGCGGCGGACGCGGAACCAGGGGGTGGAACCAGGTCCTCCGAACGCCCCATGGATGCGGCGACCGGTGCGGCAGAAGCGGCGACCCACACGGTGACCAAGGCTGATGGCCGGTCTCGGGTTGGGTCAGCCCTTGACGCAGACCACCTGCTTGAGCTTGGTGACGACCTCGACCAGGTCCTTCTGGTTGGCCATGACCTCGTCGATGTCCTTGTACGCGCCGGGGATCTCGTCCACGACGCCTGCGTCCTTGCGGCATTCGACGCCCGCTGTCTGTTCGGCCAGGTCCGCTTCGGTGAAGTGCTTGCGGGCCCTGTTGCGGGACATCCGCCTCCCGGCGCCGTGGGACGCGGACTCGAACGAGTCCGCGTTGCCCAGGCCGCGGACGATGTACGACCCCGTCCCCATCGAGCCGGGGATGATGCCGAGGTCGCCTCGGCCGGCGCGGATCGCGCCCTTGCGGGTCACCAGCACCTCCTCGCCGAAGTGGGTCTCCTCGGCGACGTAGTTGTGGTGCGCGCTGATCGGCTCGTCGAACCGCACCCGCGCGAAGTGGCGCCGCAGCACGTCGCACACGAGGCGCACCATCACGGCGCGGTTGCGGCGGGCGTAGTCCTGGGCCCAGTACAGGTCATGACGGTACGCACGCATCTGGGGCGTGTGGGCCAGGAACACCGCCAGGTCCGGGTCCGGCAGCTCCTGGTTGTGCGCCAACCCCTGCGCCACCTCGATGTGGTGCTGGGCCAGCAGGTTCCCGATCCCCCGCGACCCGGAGTGCAGCATCACCCAGACGCGCTTCTCCGTGTCCAGGCAGAGCTCGATGAAGTGGTTGCCACCGCCCAGCGAGCCCATCTGGTGCAGGGCCCGGCCGGCGTTCGCCTTCACCGCCGGCGTCAGGTCGTCGAAGCGGCGCCAGAAGGCGTCCCAGTCGTCGGCGTCGCGACCGGTGAACGCGCTCGCCTTGTGCTGGGCCTTGCCGACCGGCACCGCGCCCTCCACAGTGGACCGGATGCGGCGCAGGTCGTCGGGGAGGTCCTCGGCGTGCAGGGACGTCCGCACCGCGGTCATGCCGCAGCCGATGTCCACGCCGACCGCCGCCGGGGACACGGCGTCGCGCATGGCGATCACCGAGCCCACCGTCGCGCCCTTGCCGTAGTGCACGTCCGGCATCACGGCGACGTGCTTGAACGCCCACGGCAGCGCGGCGATGTTCCGCAGCTGCCGCATCGCCTGGTCCTCGACCGTGTCGGGTCGCGTCCACAGGCGGATGTCGACGTGCTCGCCCGGAATCGTCGTGGGTGCCATGGCTCCAGACTAGAACCGCCTCAAAGCAGATAACCGTGCTTCCAGATCCGCTTGGTCGGCCCGCCGATCAGGCCCACCTCGGTCAGGAACTCCACCACCTTCTCCGACATCCACCGGCGATGCTCCTGGTGGTGCGGATTCGCGAGCGCCACCCGCCGCCCCTCGCGCGGGTCGATGCCGACCGCGGCGTACACCTTCGGGTGGATCATGCAGTCCACCACCGCGTACGCCGTCAGCGCGGTGACCAGGCGGTAGAACTCCAGGCGCAACCGGCCCACGCCCTTCAGGCCGCGCACGACCTCCTCGCGCGCGAACCGCACGTGCCGGGCCTCCTCGATCACGTGGATCCGGTTCACCATCCGGATCATCGGCTGGATCGCCGGATCGTCCATCATCGAGCGCTGCACCCGATCGGTCGTCTCCTCGGCGACCAGGACCGAGGCGAACATCGGCGGCCCGCTGGCCAGCCCGCCGAAGAACCGCCCCAGCGTCCGCGTCACCCGGTTCGGGCCGTACGCCGGCGCACCGGTCTTGCTGACCGCCTTCGCGAACATGATCGAGTGCCGGGTCTCGTCGCCCAGCTCGGTGAGCGCGTACTGCGCGTGCGCCGACCTCGGGTCCAGGTCGTAGACGTACCGCGCCAGCAACTGCATCAGCACGATCTCGAACCACAGCCCCACGCTCGCCATGCTCGCGATCTCGTGCTTCGACAGCTCCACCCGCTGCTCCGGCGTCAGCCGCTCCCACAGCTCCGTCCCGTACAGCGACACCCGCTCGAACGGCATGAACGCCTTGCCGTCCTGCAACGGCGCCGCCCAGTCGATGTCCAGCTCCGGCGAGTACGAGTTCCGGGCCGACGAGTCGAGCAGGCGCTCGGCGGTGACCTCTCGGTCCTTCGGTTGCAGCGCGCGGGCCATCCTGGGACCTCCCGAGTTAGTGTTACCTCGCGTAACAGTTACTCAGGTTCCCGTCTTGGCTCCTCGCTGTCAAGCTCGGGCCGCGTGAGGTCACCGACCAGTTGCACGATCTCCCTGGTCACCGGCCGCAGCAGGCGCAGCCGCGACAGCCCGATCACGCGGTCGATCAGCGGCACCGTCCGGTCCACCAGCAACCGCGTCCGCCGGCACCGCGGCGACCGGTCGTGCACCCAGAACAGCACCACGCCCATCTCGTACAGCCACAACAGCTCCGGCAGCTCCGGCCGCAGCTCGGTGTCCACCTTCACCCTCGACCCGTCCAGCACCCGCCGGTGCAGCGCGATCTGCGACTCCCGCGCCGGGCTCGACTCGGTCGAGAACGGGCTCAGCGGGCTGTCCGGATCGGCCGCGTTCACGAAGAACTGCTTGCCGAACTCGTGGTACGGCGCCGCCACGTCGATCCACCCGTGCATGACCGCCCGCAGCCGCGGCGCGAACTCGCGCTCCGTGCGCAGCACGTCCTCGCAGGCCTGCTCGTGCAGCTCGGTGATCCGGTCGTAGAACCCCTGGACCAGCTGCTCCTTGGAGCTGAAGTAGTAGTACGCGTTGCCGACCGAGACGCCGGCCTCCTTCGCGATGGCCCGCATCGTGGTCTTGGCGTACCCGTGCTCCTGGAACAGCCGCAACGCCGTCTCCACGATCAGGGTGCGTGTCGCCTCGCTCTTCGGCCGCCGGACCACTTCCTCCACGACCTCACGTTATCCGTTCGGGGGTGGTCAACACCGGCCCCACGGTGTTCACTCTCAGATCACCCGTTCGTGGTCACGGCATGCCAGGGTGACGCGCCGACCTCCGGAGGTAGACACATGACCCGCGCCCGCCTGCTGCTGATTCCCGCGCTGGCCCTCGCCGCCGGTGTCCTCGCCGCCCCGGCCGCACAAGCCGACCGCGACGCCCGGCCCGGACGGCACCATCCCGCCGAGCTCCGGTTCGCCACCTTCAACGCCTCGCTCAACCGTGGCGCCGCCGGCGAGCTCGTCGCCGACCTGTCCACCCCGGACGACCCGCAGGCCCGCGAGGTCGCCGAGGTCATCCAGCGCAACCGCCCCGACGTCCTGCTGGTCAACGAGTTCGACTACGCCCCCGAGGCCGTCGACCTGTTCCGCGACAACTACCTCGAGCGCGGCCAACACGGCGCCCGCCCCATCGACTACCCCTACGCGTTCATCGCCCCGTCCAACACCGGCGTACCCACCGGGTTCGACCTCAACCGCGACGGCCGCACCGGCACCGGCGACGACGCGCACGGGTTCGGCCTGTTCGAGGGCCAGTACGGGATGCTCGTGCTCTCCAAGTACCCGATCGACACGCGCGACGTCCGCACGTTCCGGCACTTCCGCTGGGCCGACATGCCCGGCGCGATGCTGCCCGACGACCCCGCCACCCCGGCACCGCGCGACTGGTACTCCCCCGAGATCCTCGACGTGCTGCGCCTGTCCTCCAAGTCGCACTGGGACGTGCCGGTGCGGATCGGCCGCGAGACCGTGCACTTCCTCGTCTCGCACCCGACGCCGCCCACGTTCGACGGCGCCGAGGACCGCAACGGCACCCGCAACCACGACGAGATCCGCTTCTGGGCCGACTACGTCACCCCCGGCAAGGGCCGCTACATCTACGACGACCAGGGCCGCCGCGGCGGCCTGCGTCCCGGCGCACGGTTCGTCGTCGCCGGCGACAACAACTCCGACCCACACGACGGCGACAGCGTGCCCGGGGCCATCGACCAGCTGCTCGACGCCCCGCGGGTGATCGACCCCCGGCCGGGCAGCCTCGGCGGCTACCTCGCCGCGCGGGAGCAGGGCGGCGCCAACACCGGCCACGACACCAACCCGTACTTCGACACCGCCGACTTCAACGACGAGGCTCCGGGCAACCTCCGCGTCGACTACGTGCTGCCCTCGTGGGGCCTGATCCCCACCGGCGCCACGGTGTTCTGGCCGACCGCGCACTCCCCGCTGGCCCGGCTCAACGACGCGTCCGACCACCACCTCGTCCGGGTCGACGTCGTCGTCCCCCGGCCGTGGCACTGGCGCTGACCGTAACCGCCCGACCACGGCCCGAACGAACTCCGCGGTAGGTGTATCCGCGCCGGCCGGGCGCGCTCTCTTGGTGTGACCTACCTGGAGGCGCCGATGTCGTGCGTTGCCGAACCCCTGCCCACGTTGTGGAACCGTCCGGTCTCCCGCGGGAACGTGGACGCCGTCGCCGCGGCCGCCTCCGCGGGCGACCCCGCCGCGACCGACGAACTGTTGGGCTACCTGCGCCCGATCATGGTCCGCTACTGCCGCGGCAAGCTCGGCCGGGTCCGCCAGGTGACCTCGCCCGACGACGTGGCGCAGGAGGTGTGCCTGGCCGTGTTCCGCGCCCTGCCCACCTACCGCCACCTCGGCCGGCCGTTCCTGTCGTTCGTCTTCGGCGTCGCCGCGCACAAGGTCGCCGACGTGCACCGGGCGGCCGCGCGGGACCGGTCGCTGCCGACCGCGGAGACCCCGGACCTGCCCGACGTCGAGGAGAGCCCCGAGGAGGTCGCGCTGCGCCGCGAGCTGGTCGAGCAGACCGGCGGGCTGCTGCGCACACTGCTCCCCCGCCAGCGGGAGATCCTGGTCATGCGGGTCGTGCTCGGCATGACCGCGCAGGAGACCGCCGCGGCCGTCGGCACCACCCCGGACGCGGTGCGGGTGGCCCAGCACCGGGCGCTGAGCCGACTGCGCCGCACGGTCGTGGGCTGACCGTCGCAGCGCGCTACGCCAGGCGGCCGCTGAACCAGCCGACCGCGCATGACCGCCCACGGCACGGCTACTCCCGACCTGTCGAGGAAAGGGAGCAGCCATGCCGTGGGTCAGAAGCCACTACCGCCGCCCGGCACGCCGTACCCGGGTCCCCATCGTCCCGATCGCCATCGCGGTCGTCGTCCTCCTCGTGCTGATCGCCCTGTTCTGACGGCCGGCGCGTACGATCTTCGTTGAAGGTCGAAGAGTCGTTCGAAGAGAAGGAGCCGCCGTGCCGGTCGGGCGGTGGGCGTCGGTGCACCACCCGGAGATCGCCGAGGTCGAGCTGGACGACGTCCTGCGTGCCCTCGCCGACCCGACCCGGCGCACGATCGTGCGCATGCTGCTCGCGGACGGCGACCGGGCATGCGGCACGTTCGGCCTGCCCGTCGCCGCCTCCACCCTCAGCCACCACTTCCGCGCCCTGCGCCGGGCCGGCATCCTCCGCCAGTACGACGACGGCCGGCAGCGGATGAACACCCTGCGCCTGGACGAGCTGGACACCAGGTTCCCCGGTTTGGTGTCCACCGTGCTCGCGACGCCGGGCTGACCCTCACCCCACGTGGTGTGCCGGCGCGGCCTCCCCGCGTGCCGCGCGCCGGTTGTGCCGTCGCTCGTACCGCCGCGAGTCGACCTCCACGATGACCGGCCCGAGTGCCATCACCAGCAGTACCCCGAGCGCCACGACCGCGCCGACCCACATCAGAACCGCCTGGACCATCTCTCCCACCTCCGTTGAACGTGCTGGTCACAGCTTCGCTCGCGGAGGGCATCCGGCGGATCGGTCGAACAGGTGGCACGCGCCGGCCGACCGGTCACGCCGGCGAACCGACACCTGGCCGATCGGCCGACCCGCCGCCGCCGGTTGACCGAGGCGCCGGTCCCTGGAGTCCAATACCTTGCGAGGCATGACACCGATGCCGGTGCCACACCGCTGGCTGGCCACGATCCTGGGTGTGGCGTTCCTGCTCGACGCCCTCATCACGATCGATGCCTCGACCGGAGGCCCCCGCGGCCTGCTGGTGCTGCCCGGCTCGGCCCTGCTCGCGCTGTGCGCGTTCCTCGGGCTCACCCGGCCGGTGGTCGGCGCGGTGCTGGGTTGCCTGTCGCTGCTGCTGTCGTCGCTGCTGATCTGGGGCACCGGCGCGTACGTACAGTCGGTCGGCCTGGATCACATCTCGCTCAGCGAGATGATCTCCGGGACCGTGCTGACCGTGTTCGTCGTCTGGCGGGCCACACCGGTCGCCGCGACCGCGTGCACGTCGGCGCTGGTGGTCAGCTGCCTCGCCGCGGTGGTGCTCCGCGAGCTGGCCGAGTGCAACGTCTACTACTACTGCGACGTCTCCGGCCAGTGGTTCGTCGCGATCGCGACCGGCGCCACGGCCAGGACCGTCGTGTTCGGGTTCTTCCTGCTGGCGGCCGCCATCACGGTCGGCGTCTACCTGCGGCGCACCGGCAGCCAGCGGGTCGAGACCGAGATGAGCGCGCTGGTTCGCAAGCAGTGGCCGCTCGCCGCCGGGCTCGCCGTCGTCGCCCTGTTCGAGCTCACCACGATGGGCAGGGGCGGCCTCGTCGGCATGTTCAGCGGCGTGCTCGCGAGCGTGTGCGCGTTCTTCGCGCCGAAGTACCCCCTGCGCAACGCCGTGCTCGCGGCCGCGTTGATCGCCGGGATACCGCTGCTCACCACCGCCGCCGACCAGTCCGCCACGCTGTCGTTAACCAACCTCGCGGCCAGCATGGCGCTGGTCGCCTACGTGGTCCGCTACGAGCCGCGCCGGGAGGCGGTCTGGGCCGTCGTCGCGCTGGTCGTCGGCAACGGCATCGCGCTCGGGATCCGGTCGTCGAGGTTCCTCACCGACTCCAGCAGCGTGCTCCTGCTGTTGTTCCTGCTCGGCGTCGCGATCGTGACCGGGTGGTACTTCCGGGCCCGCGACCGGGAGCGGAACCAGACCGTGCGCGCCGCCGTGACCTCCGCGCAGCAGGGTGAGCGGATGGCGCTGGCCCGCGAGCTGCACGACGTGGTCGCCCACCACGTCACCGGGATCGTCGTGCAGGCGCAGGCCGCGCTGCTGGTCTCGGAGAAGAACCCCGGGGTCGCGGTCACGGCGCTGGAGAAGATCGAGTACAGCGGCACCGAGGCGCTGACCGCCATGCGCACCCTGGTCGGCAGCCTCCGCGACGGCACCGCCGCCACCGCCGACCCGGCGGCCACCGGGCAGGCCACCACCGACCTGACCGCCGACCTGACCGCGCTGGTCGACAACTACGCCGGTCCGCCGGTCGCCCTGGACCTCGACCTGCCCGACGAGCTGCCGCACGAGGTCGGCCGGTCGGTGCTGCGGTTGGTGCAGGAGTCGCTGACCAACGTCGGCAAGCACGCGCCGGACGCGACCGAGGTGCGGGTGCGGGTCGCGCGCGTCGACGGACACCTGCACATCCGCGTGGTCGACGACGGCGCGCAGCGGCCGGTCAACCCCGCCGGCGGGTCGGGCGGCTACGGTCTGGTCGGCATGCGGGAGCGGGTGGAGCTGCTCGGCGGCCGGTTCGAGGCCGGGCCGAGCGGCTACGTCGGCTGGTCGGTGGAGGCATGGCTGCCACTGCTGGGGACCCAGCGGGGGAAAGGGAACACATGATCAGGGTGTTGGTCGCGGACGACCAGGAGATGGTGCGGGCCGGGTTCCGGATGATCCTGGAGACCCAGGACGACATGCAGGTCGTCGCGGACGTGCCGGACGGGATCTCCGCGGTGTCGAAGGCCCGCGAGCTGCGCCCGGACGTGTGCCTGCTCGACATCCGGATGCCCGGGATGGACGGGCTGGAGGTCACCCGCGCGCTCGCCGGGCCGGGGGTGGCCGACCCGCTGAAGGTCGTCGTGGTCACCACGTTCGACCTCGACGAGTACGTCAACGCCGCGCTGACCAACGGCGCCAACGGCTTCCTGCTCAAGGACGCCGGACCGGCGCTGCTGCTGGAGGCGGTGCGGGCCGCGGACCGGGGCGACGCGCTGGTGTCCCCGCAGATCACCGTGCGGCTGCTCAAGCACTTCGCCGGCAGCACCGCGGCGCCGGCTGCCACCGAGGCGCCGGCCGAGCCGCTGACCGACCGGGAGCTGGACGTGGTGCGCGCGACCGCGCGCGGGCTGACCAACACCGAGATCGGCGAGGAGCTCTACCTGTCGCTGTCCACGGTGAAGACGCACCTCGCCGCGGTGCAGGCGAAGATCGGTGCCCGCAACCGCGTCGAGGTCGCCGCGTGGGCGTGGCGGACCGGCCTGATGAACACCGCTACCGGGTGATCGTCTTCACGACCAGCTGGTGGCCGGGCGGGTCGCCGGCGCAGCCGGTGCCGGGTGCGGGCAGGTACATCGAGTCGTACTCGTGCGGCGGGTACACCCGCAGCCCGCGCACGTGGGTCGGCTTGCACTCGGCCGGGTCGTAGTTGCCGACCTGGGTGAAGCCGACCGGGGCGTGCACGGTCATGCCGGGCTTCAGCGAGATCGCCGGGCCCTTCGTGCCGACACGGTAGGCGGCCTGGCCGACCTGGCGGCCGTCGTCGCCGGTCACGTACGACACCCCGGGGAAGCCCTGGATGACGCAGGTGCGGTCGCCGACGTTGGTGAAGCGCAGCGGGCGGTAGACCGTGCCGGCGGCGCCGTGCCCGCGGCCCAGGCTCAACTTCAGCTCGGTGACCTGGCACTCGGCCGGGTTCGCCGGCTTCGGCTCCTTCGCCGGCTGCTTCGTGGCTGGAGCCGGCGCGGGCGGTGGCTCCGAGGTCGGCGCCGGCGTCTCGGTGGTCGTTTCGGTGGTGGGCGCCGCGCCGGCGGCGTCGCTGATCGACGGCACCGGCGGACTCTCCGCGTTGTCGTCCGAACCGGTGTTGCAGCCGGCCGCCAGCATCGCCAACGCGATCCCACCGACGACCATCATCCTGTTGCGAGACATGGGCGTTTCGCCTCCAGACCTGGCCCCGACTCCACTGGAGCGTTCACTGAGAGGACGGATGACCCCCGGCAGTGGTTGCCTGCCAACGAGGCCTACCCGTGTCCGGCAAACAACAAACGGTTACTTGCTCGCCACCCGGCGGTACTTGGCCACCGACAGCGGCACGAAGACCGCCAGGATCACCACCGACGACACCAGCGCGTAGAGCAGCGCGTTGTCCGCCGGCCAGCCCTCCGGCGGGGCCATGCCCGGCGGCGCCTCGTTGCCGAACAGGTCGCGCACCGACTGGATCACCGCGGTGAACGGGTTCCACTCCGCGATCGCCTGCAGCGGCCCCGGCATGGTGCCCGCGCCGACGAACGCCGAGGAGATGAACGAGACCGGGAACAGCCACATCAGCCCCGCGCTCTGCGCCACCTCGACGCTCGGCGCGGACAGCCCGATCAGCGCGCCGATCCACGACATCGCGAACCCGAACAGCAGCAGCAACAGGTACGCCAGTACCGCGTCCAGCACACTGCCGCGGATCCGCCAGCCGACCAGCAATCCGCACAGCGACATGATCAGCAGCGCCATCGAGCTCACCACCAGGTCGGACGTGGTGCGCCCGAGCAGCACCGCGAGCCGCGACATCGGCAGCGAGCGGAACCGGTCGATGATGCCCTTCTGCAGGTCGTTGCACAGCCCGATGACGGTGAACGCCGAGTTGAACGCCGTGGTCTGCACGAAGATCCCGGCGATCAGGAACTCGCGGTAGTCGCTGCCGCCGAGCGCCCCGCCGAACACGTAGGCGAACAGCAGCACGAACATGATCGGCTGGATGACCGCGGCGAACAGCCAGTCGACGTTGCGCCGCACGTTGAGCAGGTTGCGCCAGGCGATGATCCCGCCGTCGCGGATGCCCTGGGTCAGGACTGTCACTGTTCCGCCTCCCCGGAATTGTCCCTGTTGGTCGCGTTGGGCAATGCGCGTTCGGCTCGGTCACGTACTTGTGGCTGGGTTGCGTCACGTTCCCCTGAGGCGGCGGTTGTGGAGGTTGACAGCTGGTGTCTCACTGCTCCCCCTTCGCGGGCCCGTCCCCAGTGGACTCTTCGGCGGCGTGCCCGGTGAGCGACAGGAACACGTCGTCGAGGGTCGGCCGGTGCAGGCTCACGTCGAGCACCGCGATCCCCTCGCCGTCGAGCCGCCGCAGCGCCTCGATCAGTGACTTCGTGCCGGCGTCGACCAGCACGCCCACCCGCCGGTGGTGCTCGTCCACGCTCGGCTCGCCGGAGCCGACGTCGGCGAGCACGCGGGCGACGGTGGCGAGCTCGGCCGGCTCGCCGACCACGATCTGCAGCCGCTCGCCGCCGACCTCGGCCTTGAGGTGGTCGGCCGTGCCGCTGGCGATCACCCGCCCGTGGTCGATCACCAGGATCGTGTCGGCCAGCTGGTCGGCCTCCTCGAGGTACTGGGTGGTGAGCAGCACGGTGGCGCCGTCGGCGACCAGTTCGCCGATCACCTCCCAGGTGTCGAGCCGGCCGCGCGGGTCGAGCCCGGTGGTCGGCTCGTCCAGCAGCACCACGGCGGGCTCGGCGACCAGCGCACCGGCCAGGTCGAGGCGCCGGCGCATGCCGCCGGAGTACGTCCTGGCCGGGCGGTCGGCGGCGTCGTCGAGCCGGAACCGGCCGATCAGCTCGCTGGCGCGGGCCCGGGCGTCCGGCTTGTTCTTCCCGTAGAGCCGGCCGACCATGTAGAGGTTCTCGAAGCCGGTGAGCTGCTCGTCGACGGCGGCGTACTGGCCGGACAGGCCGATCGAGCGGCGCACCGCGTCGGGGTCGGCGAGCACGTCGTGCCCCGCGACCCAGGCGCGGCCGGCGTCGGGGCGCAGCAGCGTGGTGAGGATCCGGACCGCGGTGGTCTTGCCGGCGCCGTTGGGCCCGAGCAGACCGAGCACGGTGCCGGTCGGTATCTCCAGGTCGACGCCGTCGAGGGCGCGGGTGGACCCGAAGGTCTTCACCAGCCCCTCCGCGCGCACCGCCGGTGTCATGGACAACTCCCCACGTGCCGAATTCGAGGACGGCGAAAGCCTAGAGGTTGCCACCGACAAAGCCGCGCGATTTACCCGCCGGTGCCGCCGCGGACCGCGGCCAGCCACTCGCCGGCGGCGGCGTAGTCGGCGTCGGTGTTGCCCACCTCCGCGGTCACCGCGGGCGTGGTCGGCTCGGCCTTGGGGTACGAGCCGAGGAAGCGCACGTGCTGGCAGCGGCGGTGCAGCGCGGCGAGCGCGTCGCCGACCCGCTGCTCGTGGACGTGCCCGTCGAAGTCCAGGTAGAAGCGGTACTGGCCGAGCCGGCCCTTCTGCGGGCGGGACTCGATGCGGCTGAGGTTGATGCCGCGCAGCGCGAGCTCGGTGAGCATCTCGGCGAGCACGCCGGTGCGCTCGGCGGCCGCGGTGGCCACGATCGAGGTGCGGTCCGAGCCCGTCGGTGGCGGCAGCGCGCCGGGGTGGCGGAGCAGCAGGAACCGGGTCACCGCGCCGTCGACGTCGGCGATGCCGGTGGCGAGCGGGTCCAGCGCGTAGTGGGTGGCGGCGACTGGCGCGGTGACCGCGGCGTCCCAGCTGCCCTCCAGCACGCCGACCGCGGCGGCGGCGGTCGAGTTGGCGGCGGTCTGCGCGGCGGCGGGGAGGTTCGCGGCGAGCCAGCCCTGCACCTGGGCGAGCGCGTGCGGGTGGCTGGCCACGGTGCGGACGCGGTCGGCGGTCAGGCCGGGGCGGACCAGCACGGAGAACCGCACGGGCAGCACGACCTCGGCCACGGCGACCAGCGGCTCGTCGACCGCGAGCGCGTCCATCGTGGCGGAGACGGCGCCCTCGACGGAGTTCTCCACCGGCACACAGGCCAGGTCGGCCTGGCCGGCGCGGACCGCGGCGAGTGCGATCGGGACGGTGCGCATCGGCACCAGCGCGTCGTCCGGGTCGGCGTGGACGCGCGCGGCCTGCTCGGAGAAGGTCCCCCGCGGTCCGAAGTAGGCGATGCTCGGCACGGGGTGAGCCTACGCAGGCGCTGCCGCCGATCGGGCCAAGGCCGGGTGGTCGCGGTGGGTGAACGCCTTGCGCGAGAGCCACGTTGGGGTACCTCCACTTCGGGGACTGCGGTTACGCGCGGTGCCATTGAGGTGCAATGCTGGGGGCCGTGACCGCCGACTCGGGAGCTGACACCGCGGGCATCGCGACCGGAGAACTGGGGGGCCAGGAACCACTGCGGCTGGTGTTGTGCGCCGTCGACGAGCCGCTCGCGGACGCCTGGACCGAGGCCGTGGCGGGGCGTGCCGACGTGGCGGTGCACCGGGGGTCGGTGCTGGAGGTCGGCGCGGAGGCGGTGGTGAGCCCGGCGAACTCGTTCGGGTTGATGCGCGGCGGCATCGACGCGGTGTACGCCAGGGAGTTCCCGGCGATCGAGCAGCACGTGCGCAGTGCCGTGCTCGCCTACCACGGCGGCGAGCTGCCGGTGGGGCAGGCGCTGGTCGTGCCGACCGGCGAGCCGGCGCCCGCGTGGCTGATCAGCGCGCCGACGATGCGCGAGCCGGGCGAGGTGCTGCCGCCGGACACCGTGCACCCGTATCTGGCGGCCAGGGCGGTGTTCCACCTGTGGCGCGACGGCCGGCTCGAGGACGAACGCCCGGTGCGGCGCGTGGTGCGCACGATCGCGCTGCCGGGCCTGGGGACCGGCGTCGGCGGGGTGCCGCCGCGGAACTGCGCGCGGCAGGTGATGGCCGCGTGGGACGAGGTGTTCGATCCGCGCGGTCTGCGGTGAGTCACGGAAACACCTCCCCAAGTTCACACGTTGGGTGGACGCAAAAAGGCCCCGTTGCGGGTTAGCTGGGTAGTGCCGGAGAATTCGAGCTAGGAGGCCGAATGTCCCTGACGGTATCCCCGAACCTTCTCGAGAAGGCCCAGCGCGGCCCGGTTTCGGACGATGATTTCATCGCGTGCATCCGCGACTCGCTGCCCTACGCCTGGTCCGTCGTCACCGCTGTCGCCGAGCGGCTCGCCGCCGGGGACGGGGCGTTCGCCGACAACCAGACCGAGCCGCCGGACGAGGCGTCCCGCGGGCAGCTGTTGCGCCTGGTCGGCAGCGATGCCATGCGAGCCGCGGTGGAGCGTCACTTCAACGTCCGCCTCGCGTTCCAGAACTGCCACCGGCTCGCGCTGTTCGACCCGGGGGCGCGGTCGGAGTACGACGAGTTCGTCAGCCCGCGTGCGCAGCTGCTCAACCAGAGCCCGGAGTTGGTGAACTGCTGATCACGGGAAAGGGAGCCGCACCCGGCTCCCTTTTTCGTCGACCCCGTATGCATTCATGGCGATATTTCCATAATCAGTTCCAACTCGTCCCGGATCGGGATCCCGTCGTCCCCGAGTTCCGGAATACCGGGCTTGATCCGCCGGGCCTCGGCCACCGCGTCCACCCGCAGCGCGGCCAGCCGGAAGCCGGCCCGCTGGTAGAAGCGCAGCGCGCGGGTGTTGTCGTTGGTCGTGGTCACCGTCAGCCGCGTGACGCCGGTCCGGCGCAGGTCGTCCACCAGGGCCGCCAGCAACCCGGTGCCGACCCCGGTGCCGGCGAAGGCGTTGATCGTGACGAGGTCCGCGGTCGCCCCGGTGACCTGGTAGGTCAGCAGGCCGGCGACCTCGCCGTCCCGCTCGGCGAGCCAGCCGGGCAGCGCGCTGGCGTCGACCAGACCGCCGAGCGCCAGCGCGACCACCTCGACCGCGCCCCACTCGCGCACCAGCAGGCGGGTCACCTCGGGCTTGTCGGCTGGGGTCAGCCGCCGGAAGGTGTACGGAGTCACAGTGCCCAACCTGCCACAACCGCCTAACGTTTCAGGACGTGCGGGCCACCCACCAGCGAGCGCGCGACCTGAGCCCCTACGTCGAGCTGCGCCGCGAGCAGTGGCGTGAGCTGCGCCGGGCGACGCCGCTCACGCTGACCCTCGACGAGCTGGTCGCGTTGCGCGGGCTGGGCGACCCGGTCGACCTCGAGGAGGTCGTCGACGTCTACCTGCCCCTGTCGCGCCTGATCAGCCTGCGGGTCGCCGCGCGGCAGCGGCTGTACGAGGACACCACGTCGTTCCTCGGCGACGACCCGCGCGAGCGCACGAAGGTGCCGTTCGTGATCGGCATCGCGGGCAGTGTCGCGGTCGGCAAGTCCACGACCGCCCGGCTGCTGCGCACGCTGCTCGCCCGCTGGCCCGACCACCCGCACGTCGACCTGGTCACCACCGACGGCTTCCTGCTGACCAAGGCCGAGCTGACCCGCCGCGGGATCATGCACCGCAAGGGCTTCCCGGAGAGCTACGACCGGCGCGGCCTGCTGCGGTTCGTCACCGACGTGAAGTCCGGCGCGCCCGAGGTGTCCGCGCCGGTGTACTCCCACCTCGCCTACGACATCGTGCCGGGCGAGACGCAGGTGGTGCGCAAGCCGGACATCCTCATCGTGGAGGGGCTGAACGTGCTGCTGCCGGGCCACGGCCTGACGGTGGCCGACCTGTTCGACTTCTCCATCTACGTGGACGCGCACACCGAGGACATCGCCCGCTGGTACGTCGAGCGGTTCCGGACGCTGCGCGACACCGCGTTCACCGACCCCGGCTCGCACTTCCACCACTTCGCCACCCTGTCCGACGAGGCGGCGAGCGCCGAGGCGACCCGGCTGTGGCAGGAGATCAACGAGCCGAACCTGGTGCACAACATCCTGCCGACCCGCCCGCGCGCCACGCTGGTGCTGCGCAAGGACGCCGACCACCGGACCAGCCGCGTCCGCCTGCGCAAACTGTAGAACCGTCGGTGCCTCGTGGTTTGCTGTCCGCGTGGACGAGAAGACCTACCTCGAGTACCTGGACACCGACCACCGACGGCTGCGGTCGGTGGTCGCCGGCACGCTGGGCGAGCGCGTGCCGAGCTGTCCCGACTGGACCGGCGCCGACCTGGCGCGGCACGTCGCCGAGGTGTACCTGCACAAGACCGAGACGATGCGCCGCGGCGCGGAGCCCGACCCGTGGCCGCCGGACCTCGGCCCCGACCCGCTGGCCGCGCTCGACCGCGCGTACCGGGAGCTGACCTCGGAGTTCGCCGCCCGCAAACCGGACGAGCACGCGGCGAGCTGGTACGCGCCCGACCAGACCGTCGGGTTCTGGGTCCGGCGGATGGCCTTCGAGACGGTGATCCACCGGGTCGACGCCGAACTCGCGGCGGGGGTGGCGCTCGAGCCGATCCCGGACGAGCTCGCGGTGCCCGGGATCGAGGAGGTGCTGGTGTGCTTCCTCGCCTTCGCCACCACGGCCTACGGGGAGTACGTCGCCGACCAGATGGCGAGCTGCGACGGCGACACGGTCCGGATCGACGTGCCGGACGCGAGCTGGCTGGTGCAGCTCGGCCCGGACGTGGTGACGGTGGAACGCGGCCAGGCCGACGCGGAGGCGGTCGTCCGGGCGCCGGCGGACAACGCGCTGCGCTGGCTGTGGCGCCGCGCCGGCAACGAGGTCGTCGAGCTGGACGGCAACCGGGGCGCGGTCGGCAAGCTCTACCAGCTGTTGGCGGTGGCCACGCAATAGTCTTGGGGTCATGGCGGTACGGGTGGCCCTGGTCGACGACCACGAGGTGGTCCGGCGCGGGCTGCGTGACCTGCTCGACGGCGAACCGGGCATCGAGGTGGTCGCCGAGGCGGGCGGCGTCGAGGAGGCGCTGGTCCGCGTCGGCGCGACCCGGCCCGACGTGGTGGTGGTCGACGTCCGCCTGCCGGACGGCGACGGGGTGTCGCTGTGCCGGGCGCTGCGCGAGCGCGATCCGGCCCCGCGCTGCCTGGTGCTGACCGCGTTCGACGACGAACGGGCGCTGGTCGAGGCGATCACGGCGGGCGCGTCGGGCTACCTGCTCAAACAGGTGCGCGGCCAGGACCTGGTCGACGCGGTGCGCGAGGTGGCGGCCGGCCGGTCGCTGCTCGACCCGGTGACGACGGCGCGGGTGCTCGACCGGATGCGCCGCGCGTCGGAGTCCGACGAGCTGTCGGCGCTGACCGAACGGGAGCGCCGGGTGCTGGAGCTGGTCGGCGAGGGCCTGACCAACCGGCAGATCGCCGAGCGCCTGTTCCTGGCGGAGAAGACGGTGAAGAACTACGTGACCTCGGTCCTGGCCAAGCTCGGCATGGAGCGGCGCACCCAGGCCGTGGCCTGGATCGCCCGGCGCGAACCGCGGCTCTGAAATTCTTCGCCCGCGGGTGTCGATCCGGCCCGTCGTCGTCCGACGCTTCGGTGAAAGGCTGGTCAGCGCGTCCGGAACGGAACCGGACCCCAGCCGTGGACCACGGGAGCAGCAATGCGTTTCCTCATGATGCACCGCCTCGACGAGCGCAACGCCGAGGCGTGGAACCCGAGCCCGGAGTTCGTCGAGCGGTTGGGCGCGTTCATCCAGGAGTCGGCCGCGAAGGGCATCCTGATCACCGGCGAGGGCGTGCACCCGTCGGAGAAGGGCGCGCTGGTGCGCAAGCCCGTCGACGGCGAGGCCAGGGTGACCGACGGCCCGTTCACCGAGGCCAAGGAGGTCATCGGCGGCTTCGCGCTGATCAACGCGAAGGACCGGGCGGAGGCGGTGGAGTTCGCCAAGGAGTACGTCGACCTGTTCGCCACCGTCGAGGTCGAGATCGAGATCCGCCAGGTCGTCGAGGCCGAGGACCTCGGCTGAGCGGGTGGACGAAGGGGCGCCGCGACC
>DATABL010000255.1:0-24364 GCA_036259595.1 Actinophytocola sp. | reverse complement strand
GGCACCGATCGCTCGGGGGGCTACGCGACCGGTGCCGGCGGCGCGAAGCCCGGCCCTCGCCCTCGCGGGGTCGGACCGGGCCCCGACGCTCGGCGTTCGCCGGCGTGGGGGCTCTGCGGTGTGACGCTGCCGGTCTCCCGGCGTCGTCACCTGTCAGAGTTGACGGACATTGTGGCACTACGGGACGCGCGGCCAGGCCAATCGTTAGCACATGCGCACGAATTTCCCACTGCCGTGTTCACCTCGCTCCGCTCAGTGCGTCCCGTTGCTTGATCAAGGACATTGATGCGCAGCGAACCGCACGGATCAACCCAGCTCCGCACGCGCCGCGACGAACGCGTCGACCGCGCGCCGCACGTCGGCCTCCGAGTGGGCGGCCGACATCTGCGTCCGGATCCGGGCCCTGCCGTGCGGCACCACCGGGTACGAGAAGCCGATCACGTAGATCCCCCGCGCCAGCAGCAGGTCCGCCATCCGGCCGGCCTTCGCCGCGTCGCCGATCATCACCGGGATGATCGGGTGCTCGCCGGGCAGCAGGTCGAAGCCGGCCTCGGTCATCAGGGAGCGGAACAGCGACGTGTTCTCGCGCAGTCGGGCCAGCAGCTCACTCGACGACGACAGCAGCTCCAGCGCGGCCAGCGCGGTCGCGGTGATGGCCGGCGCCAGCGAGTTCGAGAACAGGTACGGCCGCGACCGCTGGCGCAGCATCGCCACGATCTCCGACCGGCCCGCCGTGTACCCGCCGCTCGCCCCGCCGAGTGCCTTGCCGAGCGTGCCGGTCACGACGTCCACCCGGTCGGTCACGCCGAACAGCTCCGGCGTCCCCCGACCCGTGGGCCCCACGAAACCGACCGCGTGCGAGTCGTCGACCATCACCAGCGCGTCGTGCGCGTCGGCCAGGTCGCAGATCTCGTCCAGCGGCGCCAGGTAGCCGTCCATGGAGAACACGCCGTCGGTGGCGATCAGGCGGTACCGGGCGTCGGCCGACTCCTTGAGCTGGCGTTCCAGGTCGGCCATGTCCCGGTTCTTGTACCGCAGGCGGCGGGCCTTGCACAGGCGGATGCCGTCGATCACCGAGGCGTGGTTCAGCTCGTCGGAGATCACCGCGTCGTCCGGGCCGAGCAGGGTCTCGAACAGGCCGGCGTTCGCGTCGAAGCACGAGCTGTAGAGGATCGTGTCCTCGGTGCCCAGGAACGTCGACAGCGTGGCCTCGAGCTCCTTGTGCGGCTCCTGGGTGCCGCAGATGAAGCGGACCGACGCCATGCCGAAGCCCCAGCGGTCCAGGGCCTCCTTGGCCGCGGCGACCAGCGTGGGGTGGTCGGCGAGGCCCAGGTAGTTGTTGGCGCAGAAGTTCAGCACCGGCTCCTCGGCACCGACCCGCACGGCGGCGTTCTGCGGCGTGCTGATCACCCGCTCCGCCTTGAACAGCCCGGCCGCGCGGATCTCCTCCAGCTCGGCCTGCAGGTTCTCGCGCATCGCGCCGTACATCAGCTCTCCGTCCAGTCGAGGATGACCTTGCCGCACTTCCCGTCCCGCGCGGTCGCGAACGCCTGGGCGTGGTCGGTGTACGCGAACCGGTGGGTGATCACCGGTGAGATGTCCAGGCCGGCCTGCAGCAGCACCGACATCGCGTACCAGGTCTCGAACATCTCCCGCCCGTAGATGCCCTTGATCGTCAGCATCTTGAGCACCACGCGGCTCCAGTCGACCGCGATCTCGCTCGACGGCAGCCCGAGCATCGCGATCCGGCCGCCGTGGGTCATGTTCGCGATCATCTCGCGCAGTGCGGCCGGCTGGCCGGACATCTCCATCCCGACGTCGAAGCCCTCGGACATGTCCAGCTCCGGGTACACCTCGCCGATCCGGTGCCGGCTCACGTCCAGCGCCAGGTCCACGCCGATCTTGCGCGCCAGGTCCAGCCGCGGCTCGCTCACGTCGGTGATCACCACGTGCCGGGCGCCCGCGTGCTTGGCGACCGCCGCGGCCATCAGCCCGATCGGGCCGGCACCGGTGATCAGCACGTCCTCGCCGAGCACCGGGAACGACAGCGCGGTGTGCACCGCGTTGCCGAACGGGTCGAAGATCGCGGCCACGTCCAGGTCCACCGGGTGCGTGTGCACCCACGCGTTCTGCTCGGGCAGCACCGCGTACTCGGCGAACGCGCCGGCGGTGTGCACGCCGAGCCCGATCGTGTTGATGCACAGGTGCCGGCGGCCCGCCTTGCAGTTGCGGCACGTCCCGCACACCAGGTGCCCCTCGCCGGAAACCAGGTCACCGACCTTCACCTTGGTCACCGCGTCGCCGACTTCGACCACCTCGCCGACGAACTCGTGCCCCACCACCAGCGGCGGAGTGATGGTCGCGGCGGCCCACTCGTCCCACGACTCGATGTGCAGGTCGGTGCCGCAGATCCCGGTCCGCAGCACCCGCAGCTTCACCTCGCCGGCGCCCGGCCGGGGCTCCGGCACCTCGGTGAGCTCCAGCCCAGGGCCCTGGGCTGTCTTGACCAGAGCCTTCACACGATCCTCCGCGTCAGTCCGAGTTGTCCCACGACAGCTTCCACGGCGACCGGATCATCAGCCGTCCGATCCGCACGTAGTTGGCCCGCCGCAGCTCCAGCGAACCGGCGGTGACCGTACCCGACAGCACGAAGTGCGGGCGGCCGCCGGCGCGCACGTCCACCTTGTCCTTGAGCGAGCCCGCCGTCACCCGCACCCCGTCGACGTCGACCGACGCCCGCTCCGGCAGCAGCAGCTTCACCGAACCGCCGGCGACCTCGAGCCCGATCCGCACCTCGGCGTGCGCGATGTTGGCCTCGGTGAAGTCCAGCTCGGTGGAGCCGAGCCGGTTGCTGATGTGCAGGTCGGACGGCACGGTCCACTGCCCGACCCGCCGGATCGACGACATCCTCGCGCGCAGCTCCACCGGCTTCGGCTTCAGCGGCGAGTTCGAGTCGCGGTGGGTCACCCCGGGCAGGTCGACGAGCAGCGTGTTCAGCTCGCCGCGGGTCTTGGCGGCCAGTGCCTTGTCGGTGCGTGCGGTGAACTCGTCGAGGTTGAGCATCCCGTGCCCGATCGCCTTCTGCAGCACGCTCACCACGTGCATCCGCTCCGCGTCGGACACCCGCAGCTCTCGCGGGTCGAATGGCGTCTCGGTCACAGGTCCGCCTCCCCGGAATTTTGTGTTTTGGTCGCGTTGGGGATGGAAGGTTCTGTTGGTGACGTACTTGTGGCTGGGTCGCGTCACG
This sequence comes from Actinophytocola sp., assembly GCA_036259595.1. Lineage (GTDB taxonomy): Bacteria > Actinomycetota > Actinomycetes > Mycobacteriales > Pseudonocardiaceae > Actinophytocola. The sequence continues at coordinate 21,117 of DATABL010000255.1, read as the reverse complement.
GTCCCCTGAGGTGCGGTAAGGCGGGGGCACAGCCACCACGGTAGCTCTCAGGAGGTGGTGCCGTCCGGGTTGATGCGCTCGAACCGCACGTACGGGACCAGGGCGGCCGGGATGCGAACCGAGCCGTCGGCCTGCTGGTGCTGTTCCAGGAGGGCGACCAGCGTGCGTCCGATCGGCAGCCCGGACCCGTTGAGGGTGTTGGCGAAGCCCTTCGTGCCGTCCTTGGCCTTGGTCCGGATGCCGGCCCGGCGCGCCTGGAACGTGCCGAAGTCGGACACGCTGGAGATCTCCCGGTACTGCCCCTGGCCGGGCAGCCACACCTCCAGGTCGTAGGTGTAGCGCGCGGAGAACCCGGTGTCGCCGGCGGCGAGCGTCACCACCCGGTAGGCCAGCTCCAGGTCGCGCAGCACGGCCTCCGCGTGTCCGCGCAGCACCTCCAGCTCCTCGGCCGCCCGCTCCGGCACGCAGAACCGGACCAGCTCCACCTTCGCGAACTGGTGCTGGCGGATCAGCCCGCGGGTGTCCTTGCCGTACGAGCCGGCCTCGGACCGGAAGCACTGGGTGTGCCCGGTGTAGGCCAGCGGCAGGTCCTCGGCGCGCAGCGTCTCGCCCGCGTGCAGGTTCGTGATCGGCACCTCGGCCGTCGGGATCAGGAACAGCTCCCGGTCGGCGACCCCGGTGCTGAACAGGTCGGCCTCGAACTTCGGCAGCTGCCCGGTGCCGGTCATGGTCGGGCGGTTCACGAGCGCCGGCACCGAGAACTCGGTGTAGCCGTGCCGCTCGGTGTGCGTCTCCAGCAGGTACTGGGCCAGGCCGCGCTCCAGCCGGGCGCCGGCGCCGCGCAGGACGGCGAACCGGGGGCCGGAGAGCTTGGTGGCGCGGGCCAGGTCGAGGATGCCCATCCGCTCGCCGAGGTCCACGTGGTCGGCCGGCTCGAAGTCGAAGCTCGGCGGCTCGCCCCAGGTGTCGACCAGGCGGGCGTCGGCGTCGGTGGTGCCGTCCGGGATCTCGTCGCTGGGCAGGTTCGGGATGCCGACGAGGAACTCGTCCAGCTCGGCGGCCAGCGCGCGGTGCTGCTCCTCCAACTCGCCGATGCGGGCCTTCAGCTCGCGGGCACGCTCCCGCGGTGCGGTGACGTCCTCGCCGCGCTTGGCCGCCGCGCCGACCTCCTTGGCCGCCCGGTTGGACTCGGCCCGCGCGTCGTCGGCGGCGGACACCGTGGCCGTGCGCCGGGAGAACAGCTTCTCCAGCGTGTCCAGGTCGAGGTCGAAGCCGCGGCGGGCGAGCTTGCGCACCGCGTCGGTGGCCGGGTCGAGCAGCACCCGTGGGTCGTGCATGGAGAACTCCAGAGGGACGTCGGTGTCCCCAGCCTATTGCGGCTCGCTGTCGGGCTCGCCATCCAGGCCGTGCTCGATGGCGTACCGGGCCAGCTCCACCCGGTTGTGCAGCTGGAGCTTGCGCAGTGTCGACTGCACGTGGTTCTCCACCGTCCGGTGCGACAGCCGCAGCCGGCTCGCGATCTGCCGCGCGGTCAGCCCCTTGGCGACCAGGCGCAGCACCTCGGTCTCCCGCTGGGTCAGGCTCGGCAGTCCGTCGTCCGCCGGCTCGGCCGCCATCCGCCGGTACTCCCCGAGCACGAGGCCGGCGAGCCCCGGGGTGAACACCGCGTCCCCGGCCGCGGTCCGGCGCACCGCGTCCACCAGCTCCTCCACCGACGCCGACTTGACCAGGTACCCCGACGCGCCGGCCTTCACCGCCTCCAGCACGTCCGCGTGCTCCCCGCTCGCCGACAGCACCAGCACCCGCGTCGCCGGCAGCGCGCCGGTGACCTCCCGGATCGCCTCGACCCCCGACATCGCGCCCAGGTTCAGGTCCATCAACACCACGTCCGGCCGCACCGTCCCCGCGATCCGCACCGCCGCCGACCCGTCGCCGGCCGTGGCCCGCACCGCGAACCCGCGCTCGGCCAGGTCGCGCGCCACCCCGTCGCGCCACATCGGGTGGTCGTCGACCACCATCACCGAGATCGCCCCATTGGTCATCTCGGCACCCTCAGCTCCCACTCCACCCCCGCTCCCGGCCCGGTCTCCACCGCGATCGTCCCACCGAGGTCGGCCACCCGGCCCCGCATCGACGACGCGACCCCCATCCGTCCCTCCCGCTCCGCCTCGGCCAGCCGCCCCGGCGCGATCCCGACGCCGTCGTCGCGCACGCTCACCACGACCTCGCCGCCCAGGTCCTCCAGCAGCACCCACGCCCGCGCGCCCGGGCCGGCGTGCCGCACCACGTTCGCCAGCGCCTCGGCCACCACCGACTCCAGCTCGGCCGCCACCGCCCCCGGCACCCGCACCGCGGTCGCCGGCACCGACACCTCCGCCCGGTCGGTGGCCAGCAGCCGCAGCCGCGCCGCGAGGTCGGCGGTACCGTCCTCCTCGGTCGTCGACGGTGCCGTCGACACCAGCGTGCGCAGCGCGGTCTCCTGCTCCCCGGCGAGCCGCGCCAGCTCGGCCGCCTCCCCACCGGCACCGAGCTCCGCCCCGCGCCGCCGCACCCGCGCCAGCACCTGCAGCACGCTGTCGTGGATCGAGCGCGCCAGCCGCTCCCGCTCGGCCGTCGCCGCCTCCGCGCGCAGCGCCCGCGCCAGCCGCTCCGCCGACCGGCGTGACGAGGACGCCGCCAACCCGAGCACGAACCCGACCCCGACCAGCAGCACCAGGTCACGGGTCAGGTCGATGTCGACGTAGCCGCGCACCCCGTAGTTGACCGCGGCCACCACCCCGCCGAACACCGCGCCGACGGTCGGCCCGCCGCACACCGCGCCGGCCGCCACCACCCCGGTCACCCACACCGTGGTCACCAGCGGCACCTCGCCGTCGGCCAGCTGTGCGGGCGTGAGCACCAGCCGCGACGCGCACATCGCCGCGCAGCTGACCGCGAGGTCGGCCACCGCGAAGCCGAGCAGCCGCCCGGTGGGCCGCAGGTAGCGGGCCGCGATCGCCGCGGTCCAGGCGGCCATCACGCCGATCGTGACCAGCGCGAGCCACGGCCGGGCGTACTCGTCGAGGTAGGCGACCACGACGCCGGCCGCGAACAGCAACGTGAGCACGCGCAGCAGGACCGCCGCCCGCCAGAGCGGGACGGTCGGATCCTTCGGCACGGGCACGACGGTCACGGGCGTTCCCAGGTCGCCTTCGTGTCGTCGGGCTCGGCCGCCGTCTTCGGAGCCTCGGCCTCCTGCTCGTGCAGCACGTCGATCGCGTCCGGGTCGGTGCCGCGCTCGTTCACCAGCGACTTGATGCCGGCGTTGAGCACCGCCAGCAGCGGTACCGACAGCAGCGCGCCGGCGATCCCGGCGGCGACCAGACCGGCGGCGATGGCCAGCACCACGGCCAGCGGGTGCAGCCGCACCGCCCGGCCGAGCAGCCACGGCTGCAGCACGTGGCTCTCCAGCTGCATCACCCCGACCACGATCGCGAGCACGATCAGCGCCGGGACGAAACCGTTGGCCACCAGCGCCACCAGCACCGCGACCGTGCCGGCCAGCACCGCGCCGATGATCGGCACGAACGCGGCCAGGAACACCAGCGCGGCCAGCGGGACCACCAGCGGCACGCCGACGATGGCGAGCCCGATGCCGATGCCGATCGCGTCGACCAGCGCCACGGCCGCGGTCGCCCGCACGTAGCTGACCAGCGCGGCGAACCCGCGCCGCCCGGCGACGTCCACCCGGTCGCGCACCCGGGTCGGGACGCCGCGGGTGACGAAGCGCCAGATGCCGGCGCCGTCGTAGAGGAAGAAGATCAGGATGAACACGGTCAGCACGAACCCGGTGAGGATCTCGCCGATCGTGGTGGCGGTGGTGATCGCACCCTGGGTGAGCGCGGACTGGTTGTCCTGGATGGCGTCGATCGTGTCGTCGAGGAAGCCCTGGATCTGCTCCTGGCGCAGGTGCAGCGGCCCCTGGACCAGCCAGTCGCGGATCTGCTCGAGCGAGTCGGAGACCTGCTGCTGAAGCTTGGGCAAGCCCTGGGTGAACGTGATGATCACGAACGTGATCAGCCCGCCGACGACCGCGATGCCGGCGATCATCACGATCAACGCGGCCAGGCCGCGCGGCACCCGCAGCTTCACCAGGCGGTCGACGCCGGGCGCCATCAGCGCGGCCAACAGCAGCGCGATCGCCAGCGGCACCATGATGTGCGAGAAGTAGCCAGCCAGCCACACGAGCACGTACAGCGCGGCGATCACGAACAGGAAGCGCCACGCGAGGGCGGCGCTGACCCGCAGCCCGGTCGGCACGAACTGCGTCACGTCCGCCGGCGGGAGCCGCCTGGCCTTCCGCGTCGTCGTCTTCTTCTGTTCCGCCGGCGGTTCGGCGGGAGAGTTCGTCACGTTCGAAACGTTATCGAGCGAGTCGGACATTCGGGAGCGGATACGGCCGGCCTGTGGACAGTTTTCCGCGCGAATGCGCCACTACCGGCGGCAACTACTGATCGTGAGATGTGGAAACACTCTGTGTTCGTCACACGATCAGGGCGAGTACCCGCTTCTGACGTGCCATCCGGGCCTCTTCGGTGATTACCTCACCGCAGTCACCCCACTCGACCCAGACGAGGTTCCCCCCGGTGGATCAGACCAGCAACGTACGGGATACGGCCGCCTTCGTGCGGCGCGTCGTCCGTCGCACGTTGACGGTCATCGGCGGCGTCGCCGCCGGCACCGCACTCGCCTGGTGCCTGTCCACCGGCGCCGCGTCGGCCGAGGCCGACCCGAGCCCGCTCGGCGGCCCGACCCCCGTCGTGGCCGAGGTGGCCACCCCGATCGGCGACACGCTCGACCGGCTCGCCCAGCGCCTGTCCGACCCGCCGGCCGAGAACCCGCTCGAGGAGCCGATCACCGACGTCGGCGACAAGCTGACGTCGGTGGCCGACCGGTTCGGCGACCACGCCGGCAACCGCGTCGAGGTCCTCCCCGAGTGCGACCGGCTCTGCCCCGCCGCCCCGGTCGACGACCTCGGCGACACCGCCGAGCTCCCGCTCGAGCTCGACCACCCCGACACCGCCCCCGCCGCGCCCGTGCCGGCGCCGCACGCGGTGACCGACACCGGCGTCGACCCGGAGCGGACCGCCGAGCGCACCGCCACCGGCCGCGTCCACCTGGGCGTGCCCAGCCGCGGTTCGCCGGACTTCCCGTCGCACCCCGACTCCCCGACCTGGCCGGCGCCGTTCGCGCCGGTCCCGCCGACCGCTCCCGCCCCCGGCCACTCCGGCCACGCGGGCAGCCACCCGGCCGACTCCGTGCCGTCCGCCGCGCTGTCGTGGCTGGACCGCACCCCCGGTTTGGTTCGCGGCCTGACCGTGCCCGCGACCGAGGCGACCACCGTCGGTCGCGTCGGCGCCCAGCCCGGCGTCGCACCTGACTGAGTAACCGGCGCCACCGGCCCGAGCCCTTCGAGTGCTCGGTGTGCCGGTGCACCGCCGCGCGCGGTGCCGCGCCAACCACCCCCGCGGGCGAGTCCCGCCCCTCCGACCCGGGTGGTCGCCTGCCCCGGTGCGTCCCCACGTCTGACGCGCCCGACCACCCGCCCTAACCCCCAGAGGGATTTACGAAAGGAGCATCACCCGATGCAAACCTGGGCGAAGCGAGGTCTGCGGACCGCGCTGGTCACCGGTGGTTTGCTGATGCTGGGCACCGGCATCGCTTCCGCTGACGAGGACGTGGACCCCGACCGTCCGGCGTCACCACTGGACGTCGGGGTGCACGTCCCGATCCACCTCGACAACAACGCGCTCGGCACCCCGCTGGGCCAGCAGAACCTCCCCGCCGTCGACCGGACCGTCGCGGTCAGCCCCGACGACCTCGTCGACCGGGTGCCGGTCGTGAACCGCGTGGCCCCGACCGCCGTCGGCCGGACCCACAGCGCCACGGTGACGATCACCGACCACCTGGTCGGCCGGACCCCGCCGGCGACCACCGAGGTGTCCGCGACCGCCGACCCGGTCGCCGACGAGGCCCTCGGCTGGTTCACCGACACGACCGCGCCGGTCAGCGAGGTCACCGGGACACCCGCGCTCCCCAAGCCGACCGCACCCCGGCTCCCCGAGGTCGACAGCGGCCCGGGCGGCAACTCCGTCGACGGCGACCTGGTCGTCCCGGTCGACGTCTCCGGCAACGCGTTCGCGGTCGGGGGCCGGGCTTTCGTCGAGAACGAGTCCCACCACCGGTACGGCACCGGCGAGCTCGTCGTGACCGAGGGCCGGGGCGGCTTCCTGGCCGGCAACGCGGTCGACCTCGACTGGGCGGCGCCGGTGCAGGTCAACGGCAACGCCGGGGCCGTGTTGGGCCGGGCCGCGGCGGACAGCAAGTCGTCCCAGCAGGCGGCCAGCACCAGCGACGTGCACACCGACGGCCGCGACGGCGTGCTGTCCGGCAACGTCGGCGCGGTCCACGGCGCCACCCCGGTGCAGCTGAGCGGCAACGCGGTCGCGGGCGCCGGCTCCGCCGAGGCGGAGTCCGAGGCGACGGCCGAGGCCGCCGCCGGCGGCTGGGTGCGCAGCTCGGGCCGGGACGGTGCGGGCTCCGGGAACGTGACCGGCGTTCCGGTCGCCACCCCGGTCAAGGTCAACGGCAACGGGATCGCCGGCTTCGGCGTGGCGGAGGTCGAGTCCACGGCCATCGCCGACGCCCGGGCCGGCGACGAGGAGTACGTCATGTGGGACATGCCCACCTACCTCGCCACCAACGGCGACCCGGCGCTCGCCGCCGGCAACGTCGTGCAACCCGCGGTCAGCGGCCCGGCGATGCTCTGCGGCAACGCGGGCTCGGCCGGCGGCGTCGCCGACGCGGAGTGCCTGACCGGCAGCGAGACCGAGGCGGGCGGCAACAACCGCACCACCGGCAGGGGCTCGGTCGCGTCCGGTTCGGTCGCGCACCCCGCGATCGCGCTGCCCGTGCAGGGCTTCGGCAACGCGGCGTCCGGCTCCGGCCACGCCGAGGCGGTGACCGCGAACTACGTCGACGCCACCGCCGGCGGCAACTCCTACACCCGCGGCCACGACGGCGTGGTGTCCGGCACGACCGTGACCGGCGGCCCCAGCGGCCCGGTCGACCTGTTCGCCAACGCGTTCACCGCGAGCGGCGCCGCCGAGGCCCTGGCGTACAACGACGCCGGCTCCACCGCGGGCGGCACCACCGGCACGACGGGTGACAACTCGGCGGCCGGCGGCAACATGGCGAGTGCCCCGCTGGCGCTGCCGGTCGAGGGCTTCGGCAACGTGGCAGGCGTGTCCGGCGTCGCCGAGGCCGTCGGTACGGAGTCCAAGCAGAGCACGTCCGGCGGCTACAACGACAGCCACGACGACTACGGCCTGTTCGCCTCCAACGTGGTGACCTCCCCGGTCGCCGGTGCGGTGCAGGCGTTCGGCAACGGCGCCGGCGTGGTGGCGCCCACCGACGCGAAGGCGTCGACCGACAACGAGGTGACCGCCGGTGGCAGCAGCAGCGCCACGGGCGTCAAGGGCATCGGGTCGGCGAACATCGGCCAGGTCCCGGTGAGCGCGCCGGTGCAGCTGTTCGGCAGCGGCGCGAGCGCGTTCGGGCACGGCGACCAGACCGCGCTCGCCGACAACGACCTGACCGCGGGGGGCGACACCACCAGTGACGGGCGGGACAGCCTGTTGTCCGGCAACGTCGCCAACGCACCGGTCGGCGGGGCGGCGCAGGCGTTCGGCGAGTCGGCCGCGGTCCTCGGGCTCAACCACGCCATCGCGGCGTCGGACACCGAGACCGAGACGGGCGGCGACACCGAGACCACCGGCACGTCGTCGCTGGGCTCGGGCAACGTGGTGGCCCCGCAGGCGATGCCGGTCGTGCGAAGCTTCGCGGTCGCGGCGTCGGGGGTCGGCGGGTCCAACTCCGCCGTCGCGGAGAACGAGAACGAGAACACCACCGGCGGCGACATCGACACCGCGGGCGACGGGGGTCTGTTGTCGGGGAACGTCGCGGACGCGCCGGCAGCTGCGGCCGTCCAGCCGTTCGCCGACGCGGCCGCCGTGCTCGGGAGCCGGTCGTTCGCCGCGGGCAGCAACGAGTCGGAGAGCACGGTCGGCGGAACATCAAGCACGAGCGGCCCGCGGGGCTCGCTGTCGGGGTTCGACGCGTCGGTCCCGGCCGGCCTGCGGATGCTGGTCTACGACGTGCCGTTCGACGTACTCGCCGAGACGTTCACCGTCGGACGCGGAGACAGCGACCTCGACCTCGGCGACGGCTCCCGGCCGAACCTGCCGATCCGCTTCGACCAGGCGACCCCGACCGGGCTGCCGTCCCTGCTGCCGCTGACCCGGCACGCGGTGTCCCGCGACGTCGCGACCCCGCCGCCGGCCCGCTCGTCGGCCCGGGCGACGGTGCCCGACGACAACCTCGCGGGTTCCTTCTCCGGCGTGCTGGACGGTGTTGCCGACGTGATGGGCAACGTGCCCGGCCTCCCCGGCCAGCACGAGGTCTCCACCGCGAGCGACCTGGTGACCGAGGTCTCCGACGCGGTCACGGTCACGGTGCCCGGCCGATCCCGCCCGCTGCCCTACCCGATGGCAGGGACCCGCTCGGCGGCCCACCCGTTCGCCCCCATCACGGGTGACCTGTTCGACTCCCTGCCGGTCGACAACCTGGAACTCGGCGGCCTGATGCCCGCCGACCTGGTGCCCGGCGGCCTGGTGCCCGGCGGCCTGGTGCCCAGCAACCTGCTGGGCGGCCACCGCCTGGGTGACTACCTGGCGGGCCCCGGCCGAACCAACGACAACCAGGTCGGCGACCTGACCGGCGGCGACCTGATCGCAGCCGACCTGCCGATCGCCGACAGCCTGCCCGACATGCCCGCCCTCGACGGCGTGGACCTGCCGTTCGGCGGCACCCGGCGTGATCTGCCTGGCGGTCTCGGCGACCTGCCGGCCGTTGGCGGTCTGGCCGGGCTGCCCGCTGTCGGCGACGTGGGTCTGCCGCTCGGCGATGCTCGCACCGACCCGCCGGTAGGCGGTCTCGGTGACGTGCCGTTGGCCGGCGGTCTGAGCGAACTGCCTGTTGTCGGTGGTCTGGGTCTGCCGGTCGGCGACGGCCGGAGTGATCCGCCGGTGCCCGGCGGTCTCGGTGACCTGCCGGTGGCTGGGGAGCTGACCGAACTGCCTGTTGTCGGCGATCTGAGCCTGCCGGTCGGTGCCGCCCGGACCGATCTCCCGATCCCCGGTTTGCCCGACCTGCCGATCGTCGACAATCTGGCCGTCGGTGGAATGCCGTTCGGCGGCCGCCGTAGCGATCTGCCGATCGATGGCCTGCCGGCCGTCGATGACCTCGGTCTGCCGATCGGAGGGTTCGACCTGCCGCTCCCCGGCGCCACCGGACGGTCGAACCCCGAAGAACTGGCGGGCGACCTGGTCGACGGCCTGCCCGAACTGCCGATGGGCGCACGTGACCTGCCCATCGACATCCCCGGGAACGTCAACCTGTTCGAGGAGCTTCCCGCGTTCCGTTCCAACGCCACCGACGTCACGACGGTCATCCCGAGGGCCGAGGCCCCGACCGCCGTGCTGCCGAAGCTCACCGAAGCCGAACTGACCCGGCCGCTGCCGGCCGTTCCGGCCTTCGGTGACGTGCCGGTCGTGCAGGTCACCTCGGTGCGGAACCTGCCGATCCAGGTTCCGGCAGTCGACCCGGCCGTGAACAGCGGCACGCTGACCGACACCCGGGCAGCGCTGGCCAACCTGTTCACCTACCACCCGATCGGCTGACGGACCCACCAGAAGGGCCCGGGGGCGACTCGCTCCCGGGCCCTTCGCCTGTCCGGCGCACACTTCGTGGCATGTCACTGGTGTGGGTGCCGTCTCGTGACCCGCACGACGAACACCTTCGGTAAGCACCCGGCAGAGCTGGCGGCGGTACTCCGGACGCAACGACGGTGTCGAGTCCACCTACCGACGCTTCGGCGCGGCGATCATCGACGGCAGCAGGTCTCCGGCGGAGGTCGCTGACGCGGTCCTCGCTGTCGCCGGTCGCCTGCCCTCGACAGGCGACCGCGCATGACAACAGGAGGTCCTCGAACTGCGAGGCCTTCGAACCGTCCTGGTGTGGGTGCTCCGGTCAGCCCTGGGCGAGGTCGGCGAAGCGGGAGTAGTGGAGCTGGTGCGCGACCGTCACCGTGCTGGTTGGGCCGGCGCGGTGCTTGGCCAGGATGAGGTCGGCCTCACCGGCTCGGGGGTCGTCGCGTTCCCAGGCGTCGGGGCGGTGGATGAGGATCACCATGTCGGCGTCCTGCTCCAGGGAGCCCGACTCGCGGAGGTCGGAGAGCATGGGGCGTTTGTCGTTGCGTTGTTCGGGGCCTCGGTTCAGCTGGCTGATCGCCACGACCGGGACCTCGAGCTCCTTGGCGAGGAGCTTGAGCTGGCGGGAGAACTCGGAGACCTCCTGCTGCCGCGACTCGACGCGTTTGCCCGACGTCATCAGCTGCATGTAGTCGACGACGACCAGCTTCAGGTCGTGCCGCTGCTTGAGACGCCGGGCCTTCGCGCGGATCTCCATCATCGTCATGTTAGGTGAGGCGTCGACGAACAGCGGGGCCGCGCTGACCTCGCTCATCCGGCGGGCGAGACGGGTCCAGTCGTCGTCGGTCATGCGGCCGCCGCGCATGTCGGCGAGGCGGATCTTGGCCTCGGCCGACAGCATGCGCATCACGATCTCGGTGCGGCTCATCTCCAGCGAGAAGATGACGCTGGTCATTCCGTGCTTGACGCTGCACGACCGGGTGAAGTCGAGTCCCAAGGTGGATTTACCGATGCCGGGGCGGGCAGCGACGATGATCATCTGGCCGGCGTGCAGGCCGTTGGTCACGGCGTCGAGGTCCTCGAAGCCGGTGGGGACGCCGAGGGACGAGCCGCCGCGGGAGGCGATGGCGTCGATCTCGTCCATGGTGGGCTGGAGGAGCTCCTCGAGCGAGACGTAGTCCTCGCTCATCCGGCGCTCGGTGACCTCGTAGATCGACGACTGTGCCCGGTCGACGACCTCGTTGACGTCGGCGCCCTCCGCGCCCGCGTAGCCGAGCTGAACGATCCGGGTACCGGCCTCGACCAGGCGGCGCAGGATGGCCTTCTCCGCGACGATCTCCGCGTAGTACCCCGCGTTCGCCGCGGTGGGCACGGTCGCGATCAGGGTGTGCAGATAGGGGGCACCGCCCATGCGGCGGATCTCGCCGCGGCGTTCGAGCTCGGCGGCCACGGTGACGGCGTCGGCGGGCTCGCCGCGGCCGTACAGGTCCAGGATGGTGTCGTAGACCACCTGGTGCGCCGGGCGGTAGAAATCTCCGGGGCGGAGCACCTCGACGACGTCGGCGATGGCGTCCTTGGACAGCATCATGCCGCCGAGCACGCTCTGCTCCGCGGCCATGTCCTGCGGCGGCTGCCGGTCGAGCCCGCCGTCCCCGGGAACGGTCGCGGGCGGACGGTCGTCGGTCATCGCCACCGAGAACCCCTCCTAAATCTCGAACACGTGTTCGAGTATAGACAACAGGCAGCGCCCCGCGGGCGACCGCTGGAGCGGTGGCGCGGGCACGCAGAGCGAAGGTGTACGCGGGACGGTAGAGGCCTTCCGACGGCGAAATCAAACACCGTTGGGGACAGAGCTGTGGACAACCTGTTGACGCCCTCCGGGCAACCAACCACAGTGCCGGACAGAGGTGGGGACAACCTGTGGACAGGCAGCCCGAACGAGGGGAAACGCCCAGCTCAGGGCCTGTGTACAGGCTGTGGAAAAACTAACCGCCGAACGTGCGGCGTGTCGTGTGAAATCGCTCCGTCGGCGTGTCGCTGAGCCGCTCTCGACCGAGTTAACCCACAGGTGTTGTGGATAACTGACGGCCACAGCATCAGCCCCGTGCCGGAACGTGACCCGACACGGGGCTGACGGCGGAATCGCTTCGCCGCGGGAGGAAACCTCAGCCGGCGGCGGAGACCTGGACCCGGAACGAGGCGGTCACCTCGGGGTGCAGGCGCACGCTGACCGAGTGCTTGCCGACGTTCTTGATGTGCGCGTCCAGCTCGACCGCGCGCTTGTCCAGCACCGGCCCGCCGGCGGCCTTGACCGCGTTGACGATGTCGGCGGTGGTGACCGAGCCGAACAGCTTGCCGGAGCCGGCCGCGGCCTTGGCGGTCATCGGCACCGGGTCGATCGCCTGCAGGGCGGCCTTGACCTCCTGCGCGTGGTCCAGGCCGCGGATCGCCCGCGCGTTCTGCGCCCGGCGGATGGTCTGCACCTGGCGCTCGGCACCCTTGCTCGCCACGATCGCCAGCCGGCGGGGAAGCAGGTAGTTGCGCCCGTAGCCGTCCTTGACCTCGACGATGTCGCCGGGCCCACCGAGACCGGTCACGTCGGCGGTGAGGATGAGTTTCATTGCTCGGACTCCCGGATCAGCGCGCGGTCGAGGTGTAGGGCAGCAGCGCCATCTCCCGCGCGTTCTTCACCGCGATGGCGACGTCGCGCTGGTGCTGGCTGCAGTTGCCGGTGACCCGGCGGGCACGGATCTTGCCGCGGTCGGAGATGTACTTCCGCAGCAGCGTGGTGTCCTTGTAGTCGATCTGCTGGGCCTCCGCGCCGGACTTGCCGGCCTTCTTCCGGGACTTGCAGAAGACGCAGACCTTCTTCTTGGGCTTGCGAATGGGTGGCTTGGCCACGGTGTTACTCCTGGTCTTCTCTTAACGCGTGCGGGTGTCGATCAGAAGGGGGGCTCGTCGGAGAAGCCGCCACCGCCGGAGCCGGCGGGCGGTGCGGAGCCCCACGGGTCGTCGGCCGGCGCACCGCCACCGGAGCCGGAGCCACCGGAACCGCCGCCGAAGCCGCCTCCGCCGCTGCCGCGGCTGACCTTGTTGACCTTCGCGGTGGCGTACCGCAGCGACGGGCCGACCTCGTCGACCTCGAGCTCGACGACGGTGCGCTTCTCGCCCTCACGGGTCTCGAACGACCGCTGCTTGAGCCGTCCGCTGACGATCACGCGGGCGCCGCGGGTGAGCGACTCGGCCACGTTCTCGGCGGACTGCCGCCAGATGTTGCACCGCAGGAACAGCGCCTCGCCGTCCTTCCACTCGCCGCTCTGGCGGTCGAAGGTCCGGGGGGTCGAGGCGACGGTGAAGTTGGCCACGGCGGCACCGGACTGCGTGAACCGCAGCTCCGGGTCGGCCGTGAGGTTGCCGATCACCGTGATGATCGTGTCGCCAGCCATGGCGATACCTCCCTCAGGCCCCGGCCGGGTCGCGCCGCAGGACCTTGGTCCGCAGCACGGTTTCCTGGAGGCCGAGCTGGCGGTCCAGTTCCTTCACCGCGTCCGGGTCGGCGTTCACGTCGAGCACCGCGTAGATGCCCTCGGTGTGCTTGTTGATCTCGAACGACAACCGGCGCTTGCCCCACACGTCGACCTTCTCGACGTTTCCACCCGACGTGCGGATGACGTTGAGGAAGTTGTCGAGAGACGGCGCGACCGTGCGCTCGTCGAGGGTGGGATCGAGGATGATCATTACCTCGTAATGACGCATGAAGACCACTCACCTCCTGTGGACTCGGCGGCCACGGACTCTCCGTGGCAGGAGGGGTCTTGCGGAAGACAGGCTACAGGGCGGCCGCGGGCGCGCGACGCAGGACCCAGGTACGGACCAGCACGGCGGTCACCACGGACAGCGCCAGCACCGCGAGCAGCACGGGGAGCTCGATCCGCTGCCCCCGCGGCGCGTCCAGCGCCTCGGCGCGGCCGGCGGCCTGCACACCGTCGTCGACGGGCCCCTCGGCGCCGAGGACGCCGTACTGGGGGCTGTAGCCGGGCACGGCGCCTCCGTAGCGGACCCCGGGCGACGGCGCGAACAGGCCGGGGCGGGCGAACGGGACGGAGCCGTAGTAGTCCAGCGGCGAGCGGCCGAGGTCCCACAGCCCCGGCGGGTACAGCGACCAGCCGCCGGGGGTCAGGCCGCCGACCGGCGGCTGGTTGGGTGCGGGCAGACCGCCGCCGGGGTTCGAGCCGGGGTTGCCCGGCGTGCCGCCGGGCGTCTCGCCGCCGGGATCGCCCGGCCCGGGGCCGGTGGCACCTCCGGGGACGATCCGCTCGGTGATCTCCTTCGACGTGTCGGCGACCGCGTCGGCGCCGTCCTGCACGGGCGCGGCGACGGCGTTGACGCCGGTGACCGCGACCCGGCAGACGTCCGACAGCGTCGACCGCACGGAGGAGACGACCGCGCCGAGCACGGGTCCGAGCAGCGGGATCTTCTTGAGCTGGGCGACGACGGCGTCCGCGATCGTGGCGCCGGAGATGTGGCCGGAGCCGGTCGGCAGCGTGCCGATCGGGATGGGCGGGAGCGCGGCGAAGGCCTTGTTGGCGGCTCCGGCCAGCGGCGGGCCGAGCAGCGGCACCGCGCGCACCGCGTCGGTCACGATGCCGAGGACCGCCTTCGGGGCGAGCGAGACGGGCTGGCCCGGCTCGCCCTCGACGCTCGTGCTGCAGTCGCCGACGACGATGGGTTCCGCGGCGGCCGCGGTGCCGACCAGGCCGAACGTGCACATCGAGAGGACGAGCACCGCCACGGCGGCGGCCGCCCGGATGCGCCGTTGCATGTCGACCCTCCCGCTGTACTCACCGGTAGCTCTACCCGTTCAACGACGGTAACCCGCCAAGGTGACGCGTGACCAGGTGAGAGGCGCCGGAACGCCGTCCGGACCGTCACGGGGTAGCCCGTCCGGACTAGCGGGCGCCTCCCGGAAGTGTCCGTGTCGCCTACTACGCTCGCGGGCCATGAGCATCGGCGCCCACATCCACAGTGACGACCCGCTCGCCGCGGCGCGCGCGCGTGATGCGGACGTCGTGCAGTTCTTCCTCGGCGACCCGCAGAGCTGGAAGGCGCAGCCGCCGCACCCGCAGGCCGACGCGCTGCGCGAGGCCGGCGTCGACGTGTTCGTGCATTCGCCCTATCCGGTGAACATCGCCTCCACGAACAATCGCATCCGCATCCCGTCGCGCAAGACGGTCACCCAGTACGCCGAGTCGGCCGCGGCCACCGGCGCGAAGGGCCTGATCGTGCACGGCGGGCACGTCACGCAGGGCGAGGACCCGGCGCAGGGGCTCGTCAACTGGCGCAAGTTCTTCGAACGGCAGGCCGACGCCGGCGGGTTCCCGCTGCCGATCCTGATCGAGAACACCGCGGGCGGGGACAACGCGATGGCCAGGAAGTTCGAGATGCTGGCCAGGCTCTGGGACCAGGTCGGCGAGTTCGGTGCGGGGTTCTGCCTCGACACCTGCCACGCGCACGCCGCGGGCGAGTCCCTGGACGGAATCGTCGACCGGGTCCGGGCCATCACGGGCCGGATCGACCTGGTGCACCTGAACAGCTCGCGCGACGAGTTCGACTCCGCCCGCGACCGCCACGCCAACATCGGGACTGGCATGATCGAGCCCGAGCTGCTGGCGGCCGTGGCCAAGGAGGCCGGCGCACCGGTCGTGGTGGAGACACCGGCCGACGGGCAGGCGGAGGACATCGCGTTCCTGCGCGCGGCCACGGGCCGGTGAGGATCCGGCCGACCGAGGAGTCAGGGAAGGCGGACGGGTACGTGTCCGAGGAGGTCGGCGCTCCACCCGAGGTGGACGAGCCGCGCCGGCGCCCCGGCACGGCCGCCCGGCTCGGCTCCCTCGCCCTCGCCGCGGTGGTGGTGCTGTGCGGCATCACCCTGGTGCTCGGCTTCCTCAACAAGAACCGCTGCACGGGCCCGGAGTTCGACGAGCTCGGCCGCAGCGTCCCGGACTACGACCTGCGCAGCAAGCAGGACGTCTGCTACTCCGACATCCAGTTCCTGTGGATCGGCCGGGACATCGACCGGCACGTGTTCCCGTACGTCAACGGCAGCCTCACCGAGGACGGCCGGCCGGTCGGCGGGGTCGTCGAGTACCCGGTGCTGACCGGCGTGGTGATCTGGGTGTCGGCGCTGTTCGCCGACACCGACGCCGACTTCCTGCTGTTCTCCGCGCTGGTGCTCGCGCCGTTCGGGCTGGCCACGGCGTGGATGCTGGGCCGGCTGAGTGGCTGGCGCGCGCTGCTGTGGGCGATCGGGCCGCCGCTGGTGCTGTACGCGTTCCACATCTGGGAGCTCCCGGTGGTGCTCTGCGCGGTCGCGGCGGTGTACGTGCTGCACCGCGGCTGGGGCCGGCACGGCGCCGACCGGCCGCTGTTGACCCGCGCCACCGCCGCCTCGGTGCTGCTGGGGCTCGGGTTCGCGTTCAAGGTGTACCCGGCGATCTTCGTGCTGCCGTTGATGCTGTACGTGCTCACCGGCGGCCGGGATGGGCGCGAGCTGGCCGGGAGGGCGCTGCACTGGGCGGCGGCGGTGCGGGTCGCGCTGGTCGCGCTCGGCACCGCGATCGCGGTGAACGTGCCGTTCGCGGTGGCGGGGTTCGAGGGGTGGCGGGCGTCGTTCGCCTTCCAGATGCTGCGCAAGGCCGACATCACCACGAACTCGATCTGGTACTGGGGCCTGCGGCCGCACTCCGACCCGGACAACGCGGGCGTGCAGGACCTGATCGGGGTTCTGTCGCCGACGCTGATGATGGCGTCGTTCGTGCTGGCCTGCGGCCTGGGCTGGCTGCGGTACCAGAAGGAGGGCACTTACCCCTGGATCGCGGTGTCGGCCGCGATGCTGTGCGGGTTCCTGCTGCTGCACAAGGTGCACTCGCCGCAGTACACGCTCTGGCTGGTGCCGATGTTCGTGCTGCTGCGGATCCGGTGGGGCTGGATCGTCGCGTACCTGGTGGCCGACCTGGCGATGGGCATCGGCATCTTCCGCTGGTACTACGAGATCTTCTACGGCGACGCCGGCGGGATCTTCGACGGCTTCGCCGCGCAGGCGGTGATGATCGGGGTGTGGGGCCGAGCCGCGCTGCTGGTCGGTCTGTTCTACGCGTTCCTGGTGTCCAGGTCGACGGTGGACGACGACCCGCTCGGCTCGCTCGGCGGGTCCGTCCGCTCGTCGTCGACCCCCGCGCTGACCCGCTGACCGGCTCGCCGACGCAGCGGAGCGATCCGATCCTCGGCCCCGTCGAGGACGCCGCCGTGCGGGTCGTCCAGGAGTTCACCGTGTGGATCAACATTGCCGCCGCGGCGGACCAGGTCGTGGGCCGGGTGGTAGATCTCGTGGACCACCAGGGCGCACAGCGCGAGCACCGCGAGGTCGCGCAGCACCACCGTGGACAGGAACCACTCGTCCGGCAGGCCCTTGTTGTCCTCGCCGAGGTAGAAGGCCATCCGCGGGAACCACACCAGGGCGTCGACGGTCATCCACGCCAGCAGCAGGCGCCAGCGTGGGACCGCGAGCACCGCGAGCGGGACGAGCCACAGCGAGTACTGCGGGCTCCACACCTTGTTGGTCACCAGGAACACCGCGACGACCAGGAAGCACAGCTGCGCGAGCCGGGGTCTGGTCGGGGCGTGCAGCGCGACGAACGCGATCCCCGCGCAGCAGGCCAGGAACAGCGCGGCGCTCACCAGGTTCAGCCAGAACGGGGTCTCGCCGAACGCGACGTGCCCGTCGAGGCCGGCCCAGCCGGTGAACTGGCGGACCACGTTGTACAGCGAGTCCGGGTCGGCGCCGCGCAGGCTGTTGCGGTGGAAGAACTCCCACCAGCCGCGCGGGAACGCCAGCAGGATCGGCAGGTTGACCAGTGCCCAGGTGCCCAGTGCGGCCAGCGCGGTGCGGCGCCACTCGCGCATCCGGCCCGCCCGCAGGCACAGCACCAGCAGCGGCCCGAGCAGGAAGAACGGGTACAGCTTGGCCGCCGCGCCGAGGCCGAGCAGCACGCCGGCCAGGCCCGGCCGGCGGCGTGACCAGGCCAGGATCGCGGTCGCCGCACACGCGGTGGCGAGGGTGTCGAAATTGGTGAACGCGTGCACCATGACCAGGGGTGACGCCGCGATGAGGGCGGCGTCCCAGGGTCGCAGCCGGCCGGTGCGCGCCACCGCCCAGATCGTCACCAGCCAGGCCAGGGCCAGCCAGAACGCGGAGATGTCGAAGAAGATCGTGACCGGCAGGCCGGTGGGGAGCCAGCCGGCGTTCGCGACGGTCAGCCAGCCCTCGGTCAGCTTGGCGTTGACCCACTGGAACATGCCGGTGAGCACGGGGTACTCCATGTACCGGGTGTGCTCGGTCGGCTTGCCCTCGTCGTCCACCCAGCTCGTCTGGTACGGGAAGCCGCCCTCGTTCAGGCGTTCGGCGGAGTACAGCGGGATGATGTCCGAGTAGCACATGGCGGCGAACGGCCGGTTCGACCGCCAGTCCAGCTCGAGTTGCCCGGCGTCTTCGTTGAAGTACTGCTGGGCGCACGCCGCCTTGCCGAACCAGCCGATCGCGAGCGTGACCACGGCGAGCAGCAGCGCCACCCGCAGCGGCGTCCAGAACCAGTGCCGGCCGATCGCCGCGTGCCGGCCGAGCGGACCGCCCAGCGGTGCGCTGCCCGCGATCGCCAGCGGCTCGGTCCACGACGGAACCACGCGCTGCTCCGGGGTCAGCGTCGCGGTGTCGCTGACCTTCCCCTCGATGCCACCGTCATCGTCGTCGCTGGGCTCGGGGTGATCGGTTTCGCCGGGCACGGCGCGATGTTACGGGGTGCTCAGTTGTTCTCTCCCCCGTTGGGGCCTTCCGGTTCACAGAACGGCGGGCAGACCGGACCCGGTTCATCGTCGTCCGGAGGTCCGCTCGGCTCGGTCGGGTTCGTCGGGACCGTGGGCTCGGTCGGCTCCGTCGGGACCGTGGGGTCGGTCGGATCCGTGGGATCCGTCGGGTCGGTCGGGTCCGTGGGATCCGTGGACTTGTCGTCTTCCTCGTCGTCCCGGGAGTCCTCCTCCTGGGTCGGCGCGGTCTCCGCCGGCGTCTTGCCGATGGGTTCGAACTCGCCGAAGGACTCCAGCTCCTTGCCCTCGTGGTACCGGTTCATGAACTCGAGCCAGATCTCGCCGGGCAGTCCGCTGCCGTAGACGATGTTGCCGTCCTTGTCCTGGAGCGGGATCTGGTTGTTGTCCTTGCCCTGGGCGCCCATCGACACCGCGGTCGAGATCTGCTTGCTGTAGCCGACCATCCAGGCCTTGGCGTTCTGCTCGGTGTCGCCGAACTGGTGGGTGCCGGTCTTGCCGGCGCACTCGCGGCCGTCGTCGCACTCCAGTTCGGAGTACTCGAGTACCGGGAACAGCGACTCGGTGACGTTGCGCGCGATCTGCTCGTTCCGCTCCTGGTCCTTGTCGAACGCCAGCTTGCTGTCCTGCTGCGGCGACCACATGACCTTGCCGTCCGGGTAGCGGACCTCGGCGACCAGGTGCGGCTTGTGGTAGACGCCGCCGGCGGCGAACGTGGCGTACGCGGATGCCATCTCGAGGGTGGAGACTCGGGTCTGGCCACCGCCGATCGCGATGTTGCCGTCCGGCGCCTTCTCGGGCGGGGCCTCGCCGTTCAGGTCGGAGACGATGCCGGCGGCGTGCGCGGCGTCCGCGACCGCCTTGGTGCCGACGGTGTTCATCGCGATGTCGTAGAAGACGGTGTTGATCGACTTCTTCATCGCCTCGGCGACCGAGCACTGCGTGCCGCAGGAGTCGCCGCCGGCGTTGCGGACCGGCGCGTCGCGGCCCTCGAACTTCCGCCCGGACGTGCCGTTGTACCGCGCGCCGAGCCCGATGTCCTCCTGCAGCAGGGCGACCAGGTCGAACGGCTTGAACGACGACCCCGGCTCCTGGCGGGCGGCGGCCCAGTCGAGGCCGATGCCGTTGCTGCCGCCGTAGTAGGCGAGGACGTCGCCGTTCTCCGGGTTGACCGCGACCAGCGCCGGCCGGTTGACCTTGGGCTGGCCCTTCATCACCTCGTTCACCGACTTCACCGCGATGCCCTGGGCGCGCTGGTTGATGGTGGTCTTGATGGTGTAGCCCTCGCGGAAGATGTCCTCCTCGGTCAGCCCGAGCTCGTCCTTGAGCTCGTCGAACACCGCCCGCTGGATGTGCGCCTTGGGCCCGGTGAGGGCGTCCGGCCGGGACTTCTCGATGGGCTGGGGCTCCGGGAACTTCGCGGTCTTGGCCTGCTCGGCGGGGAACCAGCCGTTGTCGACCATCTGGCCGAGCACGAACTCCCAGCGCCTGTGCATGTAGTCGGGCTCGTCGAAGCGGCTCGGGTTCTGGATCATCCCGGCGAGCAGGGCGGCCTCGGACTCGGTGACCTCCTCGAGCTTCTTGCCGAAGTACGCGTCGGCGGCGGCGGCGATGCCGTAGGCGCCCCGGCCGAAGTAGATCGTGTTGAGGTAGGCCGTGATGACGTCTTCCTTGGAGTAGGTGTTGTTCATCTTGTAGGCCTGGACCACCTCGAGCGCCTTGCGGGTGATCGTCTTCTCCGAGTTGCCCGTCGCCTTCTTGACGTACTGCTGGGTGATGGTGGAGCCGCCGCCCTGACCGCCGGTGAGCTGGTTCAGGCCCGCCCGCAGCACACCGGTGATGTCGAAGCCGGGGTTGGTCATGAACTCGGCGTCCTCGGCGGCGAACACGGCGTGCTTGATCGGGTCGGTGAGCTGCTCGTAGGTGACCATCGTGCGGTTGATGCTGCCTTCCGGCACCACCTCGCCGAGCTTCTTCTCGTTGGCGTAGAGGAGCGTGGCGGTCTGGCTCTGCGAGTTCGCGACCGTCTGCGGGTTCGGCACCTCGACGACCTGGTAGGCGACGAAGAAGCCGATCAGCGGCAGGATGATCATCAGCGCGGTGAGCACGTAGCCGGTGCGGCGGACCCGGCGCCAGATGCGCTTGCGGCGGAGCTTCTTCTGGTCCTCGCTGAGCGGGGCGTCCTCGTCCTCGTCGTCGTCGTAGTACTCGTCGTCGAGGACCCGCTCGTCGTCGATGTCGTCGAGGGAGCCCGGCTCGCGGTGGGTCAGCAGCTGCGGTTCCGGGCCGGTGCGGCCGTGCGCGGGGGGCAGCAGCTCGGTGGGGCCGTCGGGGTCCGCACCGGGCGGCACGCCGGGACCGCCCGGGCCTCCGGGGCCGCGTGGGCCGGCGGGGCGGGGCGGGCCGGCGGGGCGCGGGCGGACCACGCGGG
>DATABL010000254.1:0-36192 GCA_036259595.1 Actinophytocola sp. | reverse complement strand
CCGGGGTCTCGGCGACGCCATGGTCGGCATCAACGTCGACGAGATCCCCGAGCCGCACCGGCTCGCGGAGCGGGGCTGGTAGTCACACGTGCTCGGACAGCTGCACCGCCACGGTGCCGGGTTCGAGCGCTTCGAAGACGTGGGCGACGTCGCCCGGGTAGGCCAGGTAGTCGCCCGGGCGCAGCTCGACCGGCTCGTCGGCGGGGCCGATCCGGCCCACGCCGGAGACCAGCACCACGTGCTCGACCACGCCGGGCATGTGCGGCTCGGACATGCGGGCCGGGCCCGGCTCGGCGGTGATCAGGTAGATGTCACGCCGGGCGTTGGGCGGGCAGGAGGCCAACAGGGTGGCCACGTAGCTGGCGCGCTCCGAGTAGACCGCCGGGCCCTCGCCGGCGCGGATGACCCGCACCGGCGGCCGGGGCGGGTCGACCAGGCGGCTGAACGGCACGTCCAGCGCCACGCCGAGTGCCCACAGCGTCTCCACGCTCGGGTTGCCGCTGGCGGACTCGAGCTGGGAGAGCGTGGACTTGGCGATGCCGGCCCGCTTGGCCACCTCGGACAGCGACAGCCCGGCCCGTTCGCGCTCACGGCGCAGTGACCGCGCGATGACCTCGAGTGGTGCGCCGCCCATGACACCTCCGTTCGGTATGGCCTACTTCTCGTTCGCCTTGACGAACACCATATGGGTGTTCACTATACGAGACTATGCGTTCGATATGGCGAACCCTGACGCCGGTGCACCGCCGCGACGTGCTGGCGCTGGGCGGGGCGATCCTGGTGGTCGGCACCTCGTTCGGGACGATCGCGGTCGCCGCGGGCCTGGCGTGGTGGGTCCCGCTGGCGCTGTCCGTGCTGGTCTTCGCGGGCGGGTCGCAGTTCCTGGTGGTGGGGGTGGTGGCCGCGGGCGGCGGGGTGCTCGCCGCGGTGGTGGGCGCCCTGGTGCTCAACGCCCGGCACCTGCCGTTCGGGCTGGCGATCGGCGACGTCGTGGGCGGGTCCCGGCCGGCGCGGCTGATCGGCAGCCACCTGCTGATCGACGAGTCGGTCGCGTTCGCGATGGCGCAGCGCGACCCCCGGCACGCGCGGGCGGTGTTCTGGGCCAGCGGGCTGACGTTGTTCGTGGCGTGGAACGTCGGCACGGTGGTCGGTGTGCTGGCCGGCCAGGTGGTCGGCGACCCGGACGCCCTGGGCCTGGACGCCGCGTTCCCGGCCGGCCTGCTCGCCCTGGTCCTGCCGTCGCTGCGCAACGCCCGCGCCCGCAACGCCGCACTGCTCGGCGCGGCCGTGGCCCTGGCCACCACGCCGTTCCTCCCACCCGGCGTCCCGGTCCTGCTCTCCCTGACCGGCCTGGTGGTGCTGATCCCGGCCCCGCACCGGAAGGAGGTCCCGGCATGACCCTCACCGCGATCCTCGTCCTGGCCGCCGGCACCTACGCCTTCCGCGCCGCCGGCCCGATCCTGCGCACCCGCCTCACCCGTGGCGGGTCCTCGGACGAGGTGGCGCTGCCGCCCCGGCTCGCCGAGGTGCTGTCGGTGGCGGCGACGGTGCTGCTGGTCGCGCTGGTCGCGACCAGTTCGCTGACCGACGGCGGCGCCTTCGCCGGGGTGGCATTGCCGGCGGGCGTACTGGCCGGCGGGTTGCTGGCGTGGCGGAAGGTGCCGTTCGTGCTCGTGGTGATCGTCGCCGCCGGGGTGGCGGCGGGACTGCGGGCTCTCGGCGTGCCGTAGGCTGGATCGGAATATCAGGAGGTCAACAGGTGTCTGGCGGGGAACCGCTGATCGGGGTGCTCGCGCTGCAGGGTGACGTGCGCGAGCACCTCGCCGCGCTGCGCGAGTCCGGCGCACGGGCAGAACCCGTCCGTCGGGAGGCCGAGCTGTCCGAAGTGGACGGTCTGGTGATCCCGGGCGGCGAGTCGACCACGATGTCCCGGCTGCTGGCCACGTTCGGCCTGCTCGAGCCGCTGCGCGCGCGGATCGGCGACGGGATGCCGGCCTACGGCTCGTGCGCCGGAATGATCCTGCTGGCCTCGAAGGTGCTCGACGGCCGCGAGGACCAGCACCAGCTCGGCGGGCTCGACGTGATCGTGCGGCGCAACGCGTTCGGCCGCCAGGTCGACTCGTTCGAGGAGGATCTGGCCTTCACCGGGGTCGGGTCCGTGCACGCGGTGTTCATCCGCGCGCCGTGGGTCGAGTCGGCCTCGTCGGAGGTCGAGGTGCTGGCGCGGGTGAGCGACACCCCGGACGTCCCGGGCGGTGAGGTCGCCGCCGGTAGGATCGTCGCGGTCCGGCAGGGACGCGTGCTGGCCACGGCGTTCCACCCGGAGCTGACGGGGGACACGCGCGTGCACAGACTGTTCGTGAAGATGGTGACGGAGGGTTCCTAGATGAGCGGCCACTCAAAGTGGGCCACTACCAAGCACAAGAAGGCCGCACTCGATGCCAAGCGGGGCAAGCTGTTCGCCAAGCTGATCAAGAACATCGAGGTGGCCGCGCGGACCGGTGGCGGTGATCCCGAGGGAAACCCGACGCTCTTCGACGCCATCCAGAAGGCCAAGAAGAACTCCGTCCCGCAGGACAACATCGAGCGCGCCCGCAAGCGCGGCGGCGGCGAGGAGGCCGGCGGCGCCGACTGGCAGACGATCATGTACGAGGGCTACGGCCCCAACGGCGTGGCCGTGCTGATCGAGTGCCTCACCGACAACCGCAACCGCGCCGCGAGCGAGGTCCGCACCGCGATGACCCGCAACGGCGGCAACATGGCCGACCCGGGCTCGGTGGCGTACCTGTTCAACCGCAAGGGCGTGGTGATCCTGCCCAAGAACGGCCTGTCCGAGGACGACGTGCTGATGGCCGTGCTCGAGGCCGGGGCCGAGGAGGTCAACGACCTCGGCGAGAGCTTCGAGGTCGTCTCGGAGGCCACCGACCTGGTCGCCGTGCGCTCGGCCCTGCAGGGCGCGGGCTACGACTACGAGTCCGCCGAGGCGAGCTTCCTGCCGTCGGTGAGCGTGCCGCTGGACGCCGACGGCGCCCGCAAGGTCTTCCGCCTCATCGACGCCCTCGAGGACAGCGACGACGTGCAGAACGTCTACGCCAACTTCGACGTGACCGACGACGTCATGGCCGAGGTGAATGCGTAACCCGCTCGCGCTGGGCGCGTGGCGGCTGGTGGTCGCGGCGTGCGGGTTGGTCGGGTTCGGGTTCGCGCTGGCGACGTTCTACGACCCGTGGCCGGCGTTGTCCCAGCAGGCGAGTCTGCTGACCGGGGTCGTGTACCTCGCGCTGGCGTTCGCCGGTGATCGGGCGGTGCGTGTCGTCAGCTGGTTCCGGGGGGCGCTGGCGGTGCTGCTCCTGCTGGTCTGCGTCACCTACCTGACCGTCATCGGCGGTGACCTCGACACGGTCGGGTCGCTGTTCGAGCACCTGGTCACCCCGCTGGTCGTGCTGGCCGACTGGGTGCTCGTCGGCCGGGCGCGGGTGGTCGTCCGCTGGTGGTACCCGCTGAGCTGGGGCCTGTTCCCGCTGCTGTACCTGCTCTACTTCCTGCTCGCCGACGTGCAGCTCTACCGCGGCTTCCTCAACCCGGAGGCAGGCGACTTCGGCGTCACCGTCGGCCTGTTCCTGGTCGCCGTGGTCGCCACCGGGTACCTGCTGTGCGGCGTAGTGCGCCCCCCGCGGACGGAGGTGGTGGCGCGATGACCCTCGAGGACCTCACCGACGAGCAGCGCGAGCTCCGCGAGTGGCTGATCGACCAGGCCGACGAGCGGGGCAACGCGATCATCGAGGTGACCGCCGAGGACGGCGTGGGCCCGTTCACCTTCTCGGTCGGCGCGTGGCGGCGCTTCGGCGTCCCCGAGGCGATCGCCGTCGGCCTGCCCCCCGGCGTCGGAAGGCGCCTGGTCGACGACTACGTGCGCCGCGCCGCGGCGGGCAAGCGGTTCATCCCCGGCGTGCGGTACCACGACTTCCTCGACGGCGTGCCGATCACCTTCGAGCGGGTGGCGAAGGGCCACTACTTCCCGTACTTCGGCAGCGCGTTCCTGCTCTACCCCAACGGCGACTTCCCGGCGGTGCAGCTGATCGTGCCGACGCCGGAGGTGGTCTGGCCGTGGCACCCGCACGCACCGGAGGGCTTCGCCCGCTGGCAGCCGATCCTGACCGTCAGCGGCCGCCCGGAGAGCTGGGTCCCCGGGGTGAACGGGCCCTAGCTCCGGCACAGGGCCCGCAGGCCCGGGTACTCGACCGCCAGCTCGTCGCCGGTGGCGAACTCGACACAGCCGTCGGTGTACGGCGGCACCACGACCGTGCCCATCAGGGTCCACTCGCCGAGCGTCTCCGCCGCCTGCCACACCCCCGGCGGCACCGTCACCTGCGGGCGCTGACCGGCCGCCAGGTCGGGGCCGAGCACGTGCTCGGTGACCGTTCCGTTGCCGGCCAACACCATCCGCGCCGGCGCGCCCGCGTGGTAGGCGAAGATCTCGACCCGGTCCAGCCGGTGCACCGCGGAGAACTCCGGCGCCGCGAGCAGGTAGTAGATCGCCGAGCAGGTCCCGTCGCGCCAGCTCTGCGTGAACAGCCCGCCCTCGATGGGCAGCGGCTCCAACCCCAGGATGTCCGCGATCTCCCGCGGTCCGATCGTGCTCGACATGGCAACGATCATGCACAAGGCTGGACGACATGGCAGAGCCAAGGCCCCGGCCGAGGGCGATCACCGAGGAGCAACTGGGATTCCGGCCGCAGCGGTCGGTCCGCTGGCTGAACCCGGGCGTGCTGGTCTCCACCGGCGCGCAGTCGCTGATGGCCACCATCTTCGGCTCCTACGCCGACAAGCGCGAGCTGCAGGGCACCCTGCCGGCGACGGTCCACGAGCACCGGGCCGACGAGGTCTGGCTGGACTTCGTCGCCGACCTCGGGGACGGCTTCGACGCCAGCTACTCGGTGGCCTCGCTGCTGGCCGCGTCGCACCTCGACGTCGGGGAGACCCTGCCCCGCGGGCAGCTCCTGATCATGGGCGGCGACCAGGTCTACCCGGCCGCGTCCACCGAGGCCTACGAGGACCGCAGCAAGGGCGTCTACCGCGCCGCGCTGCCCGCCGCACCGCCCGAGGCGCCCCGGCTGTTCGCGCTGCCCGGCAACCACGACTGGTACGACGGGCTCACCTCGTTCCTGCGCGTCTTCGCCCAGCGGCGTCCGTTCGGCGGCTGGGCCACCGAGCAGACCCGCAGCTACTTCGCGGTCGAGCTGCCGCAACGGTGGTGGCTCTACGCCATCGACACCCAGTTCGACGACTACGTCGACGCGCCGCAGCTCGCCTACTTCCGCGAGGCCGCGAGCAGACTCGACGAGGGCGACGCCGTCATCCTCTGTACGTCGGCACCCGAGTGGGTGCCCGCCGGCTCCGGTGGGGAGCGCAAGGGCTACGACACGATCGAGTTCTTCCTGCGCGAGGTCGTCCGCCCGCGCGGCGCGACCGTCCCGCTGATGCTGACCGGCGACAAGCACTACTACACCCGCTACGCCGAGCGCGGCGGCACCGCGCAGCGCATCACCTGCGGCCTCGGCGGCGCGTACCTGGCGGGCACCCACAAGCTGCCCGAGGAACTCACCCTGCCGCCGGCGACATCGCGGGTGCGCGACCCGGCCGAGCCGACGACGTTCGACCTCGCCGCCCGCAGCCCGGGCCGCACCGAGTCGGAGTGGCTCGCCGCCGGGATCGTCCGGCTGCCGTGGCGCAACCCCGGGTTCTGGGCGCTGACCGGGATCCTGCAGACGGTGATGACGCTGGCCGTGCTGTTCGGCCTGACCGAGTCGGACAACCCGGACCGGCAGGGCGTGTTCGGCCAGGTCGCGGCGTGGGCGCCCGCGGTGGTCGCCGCGGCGCTGCTGGTGCTGGCGGGTGTCGCGTTCGCCCGCATCGACCTGCCGAGGGCCGCGCGCACGAACGTGTTCGCCGGGATCGTGCACGCCGTCGGGCACCTGGCACTGAGTACGGGTTGGGCGTTCGTGCTGCGCTGGCTGTACCGGGACGTGCTGCCCGCCGGCGCGGCGGGGGACTGGCTGCTGTTCGCGATCGTCGCGGTGGGCACGCCGGTGCTGGTCGGCTTCCTCGACGCGCAGGTGGTGGCGCTGTACCTGCTGATCGCCAGCCGCTTCGGCATCAACTCGAACGAGGCGTTCGCCGGCCAGGGCATCGAGGACCACAAGGGCTTCCTCCGCCTACACATCGCCCCCGACGGCACGCTGACCGTGTACCCGGTGAAGCTGGCCCGCATCTGCCGCCACTGGCGCCCCAACCCCGACGGCGCACCCACCGACCCGTGGCTACTGCCCGAGGAGGACCTGCACCCCGAACTGATCGAGGCCCCGATCCGCGTCCCGCACCCGCGGGCCGGCGCGGCTCGGGTCAGTCGACGGTGAACGGGATGTTGGCCGTGAGGCAGAACGGGTGACCGGCCGGGTCCAGGAGGACGCGCCACTGGTCGGGCTGTGGCTGCTCGGCGGCCGTGGTGGCGCCCGACCGGATCGCGGCCGCTTCGGCCTCGTCGAGGTCGCGGACGGCGAGGTCGAGGTGGACGTGTTTGGGCGTGTCGCCGCCCGGCCACGTCGGCGGGCGGTAGTCGGGCACCCGCATCGTCGCGATCATGAGGGTGTCCGTTGCCACCACGGAGATCTGGTCGTCGCTCGCGATCACCGTGCCGCCGAGCAGTTCGGCCCAGAACCGGGCGAGCGGGACGGGTTGGGCACAGTCGAGCGACACCATCGCCATGCGAGCCACAGCCATGGTCGACATGCTAGCGCCGTTCGGGTTGGCGGCGGGGCAGGTTGAACTCCTCCATCGCCATCACCGGCTCGAGGCGGCGCTCGGCGCCGCCGCGGACGAACGCCTCGCGCAGGACGTCGTCGCCGAGCAGGTTGCCGAGGGCGCCCATGATCATGCCCTGGTCCAGGGCCAGGTACCGCTTGGCGACCTTGCCGCTCCGCACGGCTATCGAGTCGTAGAAGCCGCCCGGACCGTAGCTGTCGAAGTCGCGGCGCAGCTTCGCCAGTTGCACCAGCGCCGCCCGCGGCTGGTACGGCAGTGCGAGTACCACCGCGTGCGGGGTCACCACGCCGTCGCCGTACGACGACGGCGGCGGCTGGGCCTCGCGGCAGCCGTCGAAGCCCACGTCGACCTGGGTGCGTTCCTGGTCGCTCGCGTAGCCCGCCGAGTCCAGGCCCATGACGTCCACGCCGTACTCGCGGTAACCACCGTCCGGATCGGACGCCGGGGAGAAACCCCAGTGGCCGTACTTCGCGTCGTACAGGCCGTGCTCGATCTGGCCGCGCACGTACACCTCGTGCTGGCGTGCCCACGAGTCGCGACCCCAGCGCACCTCCGGGACGAACATGTCCGGCATCAGTGCCTCGAACATGTCCCCGCCCCAGGTCGGCACGAACGTCAACCCGCGGTAGGTGTAGTGCCCCTCGAACACCGGCACGCCGAGGTACTCCACGAACTCGCCGACCGGCTTCTGCTCCTGCCAGCCCCAGTCGCACGTGTCCGGGAACGTCCGCCACGGCGCGAAGTAGTGCGCCGGCGGCACCTGCCCGAGCGCGATCGCCACGTAGCTGATCATCCGCGTCTCGCTCGCGAACGAGCCGTAGGTGTGGCACGTGTACCAGACGTCGGCGCCGATCCCCGGGTGGTTGCCCACCGTCGAGCAGCCCGGCGGCTCCTCGTCCCAGAAACCGCCGCGCATCAACCCGGCCGGCACGTCCGGGCCGCGTGCCTCGGGGTCGTAGTAGAACGCGAAGTTCATCGGGTCCAGCAGCGCCTGGGCCTGTCGCCGCACCTCCGGCACGGCGTTGCGCACCACCATCAGCGCGGCCGCCATCCACGCGTTGTCCACACTGGACAGGAACGGGTACACGGTAGACCCGTCCTCCGGCCACACCCGCAGCTTCTCCAGCGTCGCCGGGTCGTACCAGTTGTAGAACTGGCCCGAGTCGGCGTGCCGCTCCAACCGGGCCACCGAGTCCAGGGTTCGCCGGGTGCGCGTCACCAGCTCGCGCCGTCCGATGACGCCCAGCTCCTCGGCGACCACCGCCGACCACAGGTACGAGCCGACGTTCGTCGGCGACGTGTAACCCGACCGCGACGCCGGGTCCAGGTCGCCGCCGATGTTGTCGGCCGGCAACCCCGTCTCCGGCACGGTCATCGCGACGAACGAGCGCCACGTGTCCTCGGCCAGCGAGAACCGGGCGGGCGCCGCCGACGCCGGTGCGAGCGGCACGACCATGGCGAGCGCCAATACGGCCGCTCCGACCGATCGACCCATCGGGGAACCTCCTACTTCAGTCCGGTGGTCGCGATGCCCCGGACGAAATGGCGTTGCAACAGGACGAACACGACGAGCACGGGCAGCACGACCACGACCGAGCCGGCGAGCAGCAGGTCGTAGTCGGTCCGGTTCTGCCCGATGGCGTACAGCGCGAGCGCGACCGGCAGCGTGTAGTTGTCCTCCGTGGACGCCGCGACCAGCGGCCACAGGAAGTTGTTCCAGGACGCCAGGAACGTGAGGATGCCCAGGGTCGCCAGCGCCGGCTTGCAGAGCGGGAGCACGATCCGCCGATAGATCCGGAACTCGCTCGCGCCGTCGATCCGCGCCGCCTCCAGCAGGTCGTTCGGGATCGAGAAGATGAACTGGCGCATCAGGAACACGCCGAACGCCTGCGCGAGGAACGGCAGGATCAGTCCGGCCAGCGTGTTGACCAGCCCGAGGTTGCTGGACAGCACGAACAGCGGCACGATCGTCACGATGCTCGGCACCATGATCGTGCCGAGCACCACGCCGAACAGCAGCCGCTTGCCGGGGAACGGCAGCTTCGCGAGCGCGTACCCCGCCGCCGAGCAGAACAGCAGGTTGCCGACCGTCGTCAGCACCGCTACCACCGCGGAGTTGGTGAAGTAGGCCGGGAAGTCCAGCCGCTCGAACAGGTCGCCGTAGTTGGCGAACGTGACGTCCTCCGGCAGCCAGGTCATCGGCACCTGCCGGATCTCGCCCTCGCTCTTGAACGAGGACAGCAGCATCCACACGAACGGCCCGACCATCACCACCAGACCGACGCCGAGCAGCACGTGCAGCACCAGCCGGGCGACCACGTCCCGGGAGCGGAGTCCGTCACTGCTCATGGGTGTTCCTCAGCAGCCGGAACCAGGCGATCGACAGCAGCACCACGACGACGAACAGCACGTAGCCCATGGCCGACGCGTAGCCGTAGTTGCCGAAGCCGAACTGGTTGTAGGTGTGGTAGGCCAGCGACAGCGTCGAGTCGAGCGGGCCGCCCTGCGTCATCACGAACGGTTCCTCGAAGAACTGCACGTACCCGATCGTGGTGATCACCGCGACGAACAGCATCGTCGGCCGCAGCATCGGCACCGTCAGGTACCGCAGCCGCGCCCACGTCCGTGCGCCGTCGATCGTGGCCGCCTCGTACAGGTCCTTCGGGATCGCCTGCAGGCCGGCCAGGAAGATCACCATGGCGAACCCGAGGTTGCGCCAGGCCGCCATGACGATCAGCGTCGGCAGCGCGAAGGTCCGGTCGTCCAGCCAGCTCGGGCCGTCGACGCCGACCAGGGCGAGCAGCTCGTTGACCAGCCCCGACTCCGGCTGCAGCAGGAACCGCCACACCACCGAGATGGCCACGATGCTGGTGACCACCGGCAGGTAGTAGCCGACCCGGAACAGCGTCCGGAACCGCACCAGCCCCGAGTTCAGCCCGAGCGCGACCAGCAGGGCCGCGGCCATGGTCAGCGGGACGCCGACCACCACGAAGACCGCGGTGTTGAGCGCGGCCTGGACGAACTTGGGGTCGGCGAACAGCCGCGCGTAGTTGTCGAACGCCACCACGTTCACGCCGAGCGGGTCGAGCAGGTCCGCGCTGCGGATGTCGGTGACGCTCATCGCCAGGGACGCCGCCACCGGCCCGGCGGTGAACACCACGAACAACGCGGCGAACGGCAGCGCGAACGCCCACCCGGTCAGCGCCCGGGACAACACGCCGGGCCGGGACGCCATGGCTCAGCCGCCCGTGCCGATCGAGGTGGCCTGCGCCTGCATCGCCTTCGCCGCGTCCCGCGCGGACGTGGTGCCCTTCGCGAGCTTCTCCAGCTCGGTGTCCACGCCGGCCGCGATCTGCTCCCAGGTCGGGATCGCCGGCGGCGCCTTGGCCCGGTCCAGCTGGTCGCCGAACGTCGCCAGCAGCGGGTCGCCGGACAGCGCCGGGTCGTCCCACGCGGCCGGCACCGACGGCAGGTCGTTCACCGTCCGGTACCACTTCACCTGCACCTCGGGCCGCATCAGGTACGACACGAACTTCCAGGCGCCGTCCCGGTTCCGCGCGTTCTCGAACACCGACATGTTCGAGCCGCCGATGAACGACGTGTACTCCCCGTCGCCTTCGGGCATCGGCCACACCTCGTACCCGCCCTCGCCGCCGAGCTCGTCGAGCAGCCCGATGTGCCACGGGCCGGACACGAACGACGCGAGCTCGCCGGAGAGGAGCTTCGGCTCGGTCTCGCCCTCGCGCAGCCTGTTCCGGGTGGACAGTCCCTCGTCGTAGAAGGACCGGTAGTACGCCAGCGCCTCGGTGACCTCCGGCGAGTCGAGCCGGAACTGCTCGCCGTCGTGGATCTCGCCGCCGTTCTGCCACACGAACGGCATCACCGTCTGCCACGCGCCCGTCTGGCCCGGCTGCAGGTAGATGCCCCAGCGTGCGCCGCCCTTCGCCCGCATGTCCCGCACGGCCTGCTTGAGCCCGTCCCAGGTGGTCGGTGCCTCGGTGACGCCGGCCTTCTCGGCGACGGCCTTGTTCACGTACAGCAGCCGGGTCTCCACGTACCAGGGCACGCTGTAGGAGGTGCCGTCCACGACGCCGGTCTCCCAGGCGCCGGGGAAGAAGTCGTCCTCGGACACCAGGCCGGGCGGGACCACGTCGAGCGCGCCGGTCCTGGCGAACTCGCCGACCCAGGTGGTGCCGAGCATGGTCACGTCCGGCGTCTGCCGGCCGGCGATCGCGGTGGAGAGCTTGCTGTGCGCGCCGTCCCACGGCACCGGGGTCACGGTGACCGTGGCGTCCGGGTTCTCCTTCATGAAGTCCTCGGCCAGCACCGACAGCTTCTCGCCCTCGGTGCCCATGGCCCACACGGTGATCTCGCCGGACGCCTTGCCCGCCCCGACCTCGGTGCCCTCCTCGGCCGTGCCCCCTCCGTCGTCACGGCCGCAGGCCGACGCGACCAGCGCCGCCGCCGTGAGGGCGGCCAGTAGGACGGTCCGTTTCATGCCTACCTCCGGGTCAGTCGTCGTGGAAACCGCAGGTGGTCCGGATCGCCAGCCGGGTCGGCATGACCTCGCGGCGCACGCCGGGCGCGGTGCCGGTGATCCGCTCGTCGAACCAGCGCGCGGCGGTGGCAGCCAACTCCCGCATGGCCTCGTGCAGGTTGGAAGCGCTTACATCCGCTGTCAAATGCAGTTCTAGCACCCCTGTCAACCTCCACCCCGCGCCTCCGCGCCCGCGAGCACCCCGCGTCTCCGCGCCCGCGAGTCCCCGTGTCGCTGCGCCTGACGAGAGGCGCCTCTCGATAGGGTTCGAACGGATGTTCTCGCCGAGGAGGTGGCGGATGCGGGTGCTGGGTGTCGACCCAGGGCTGACCAGGTGCGGCATCGCCGTGGTCGACGGGGGGACCGGTCGGTCGGTGCGCTGTGTCGCGGTCGACGTCATCCGCACGCCCGCCGACACCGAGCTCGCCAGTCGCCTGCTCGGGATCGCCGATGCCGTCGAGGGCTGGCTCGACCGCCACCGGCCCGACGTCGTGGCGATCGAGCGTGTGTTCAGCCAGTACAACGTCCGCACCGCGATGGGCACCGCGCAGGCCGGTGGCGTGGTCGCCCTGGCCGCCGCGCGCCGCGGGCTGACCGTCGCCTTCCACACCCCCAGCGAGGTCAAGGCCGCGGTCACCGGCTCCGGCCGCGCCGACAAGGCACAGGTCACCGCCATGGTCACCCGGCTGCTCGGGCTCGCCGAGGCCCCCCGGCCCGCGGACGCGGCCGACGCGCTCGCGCTGGGCATCTGCCACATCTGGCGCGCACCGATGCGCACCCGCCTCGCCGAGGCCGAGGCGAGGGCCGCCGAGCTCGCCCGCCGGCACAAGGCCCGCCTGGCGCGGGCGCACGGAACCGCGAAGGGAACGAAGCGATGATCTCCTCCGTCCGCGGACGGGTGCTCTCGATCGGCCTGGACCACGTCGTCGTCGAGGTCGGCGGCGTCGGCCTCGCCGTCCAGGCCGTGCCGGCCACGCTCGCCACCATGCGCACCGGCGAGGAGGCCGCGCTCGCCACCGCCCTCGTGGTGCGGGAGGACTCACTGACCCTGTTCGGGTTCGCCGACGCGGCCGCCCGCGACCTGTTCGGCCTCCTGCAGACCGTCTCCGGCATCGGCCCGCGGATCGCGCTCGCCACCCTCGCCGTGCTCGACCCCGACCAGCTGCGCGCCGCGCTCGCCGACGGCAACCTCAGCGTGCTCACCCAGGTGCCCGGCATCGGGCGCAAGGGCGCCGAGCGGATGGTCATCGAGCTGCGGGACAAGGTCGGCGCGCTACCGGCCGCGGCCGCCCCCGCCCCGAACGGCGCCGGGGTGCGCGGCTCGGTCGTCGAGGCCCTGGTCGGCCTCGGGTTCCCGGCCAAGCAGGCCGAGCAGGCGGTCGACGGCGTGCTCAACGGGAACGGCAACGGCTCCGGCGACCAGTCCACGGTGCTGCGCAAGGCGCTGGCCACCCTCGGCCGCAAGCGGTAGCGGGTCGTGCACGATGTTCCGGTGACCGAAGAGGAGGACATGGCGGACGGCGCCGAGCTGTCGCCGTACGCGGTACCCGGCGAGCGGGACGACGAGTCGTCGCTGCGCCCGCGCCGGCTCGCCGAGTTCGTCGGCCAGCACCGGGTGCGCGAGCAGCTCGAGCTGGTGCTGCAGGGCGCGAGCCAACGCGGCGCCGCCCCCGACCACGTACTGCTGTCCGGTCCGCCCGGGCTCGGCAAGACCAGCCTCGCCATGATCATCGCCGCCGAGCTGGGCAGCGCGTTGCGGATCACCTCCGGTCCGGCGCTCGAACGGGCCGGCGACCTCGCCGCGATGCTGTCCAACCTGGTCGAGGGCGACGTGCTGTTCATCGACGAGATCCACCGGATCGCCCGCCCCGCCGAGGAGATGCTCTACCTGGCGATGGAGGACTTCCGGGTGGACGTCGTGGTCGGCAAGGGCCCCGGCGCCACCAGCATCCCGCTGGAGATCGCGCCGTTCACGCTGGTCGGCGCAACCACCCGCTCGGGTGCGCTGACCGGCCCGCTGCGTGACCGGTTCGGCTTCACCGCGCACATGGAGTTCTACGCGCCCGCGGAGCTCGAACAGGTGCTGCGCCGCTCGGCGACGATCCTGAACGTCGACCTGCGGCCCGACGGCGCCGAGGAGATCGCCGGCCGCTCCCGGGGCACGCCCCGGATCGCGAACCGCCTGCTCCGGCGCGTGCGGGACTTCGCCGAGGTGCGCGCGGACGGCTCGATCACCCGCGCGATCGCGATGGCCGCGCTGGAGGTCTACGACGTCGACGTGCTCGGCCTGGACCGCCTGGACCGCGCCGTGCTGGACGCCCTGGTGCGGTCGTTCGGCGGCGGCCCGGTCGGCGTGTCGACGCTGGCTGTCGCGGTGGGCGAGGAGCCAAGTACGGTGGAGGAGGTGTGCGAGCCGTATCTGGTTCGCGCGGGAATGCTGGCCCGGACGCCGCGGGGCCGGGTGGCGACCGCGGCGGCCTGGGCGCACCTCGGGCTGTCGGCCCCGGCTAACGCTCCTGGTCCGATTCCGCCTACCCTGTTCGACAGTGACCCTGCGCACACCGCAGAGTGAACATAGAGCTTCCACGGATGGAGAACAATGGAACTGCTTCCCATGCTTCTGCTGTTCGGGCTGCTCGGCCTCATGATGTACTTCATGAGCCGGCGCCAGCGCAGGGCGCAGGAGCAGCAAGTGCAGCTGCAGAACTCGCTGGCTGTGGGTGACCGTGTGATGACCACCTCCGGTCTGTACGGCACCGTCGTCGACGTCTCGGACGATTCGAAGATCGGCATCGAGATCGCACCCGGCTTCGAGACCGAGTGGCTGCGCGCGGCGGTGCGCGAGAAGGTCGGCCCCGAGGTCGAGGACGACGACGAGACCCTGGTCGAGGACTCCGACGAGACCGTCGACGACGAGCTCGACACGGTCGACGACCGGGACGAGCTCGTGGACGAGGACGTCGAGGCGGACACCCGCGCCGACACCAAGGTCGACACCAAGGCCGAGACCAAGAAGTAGCCAGCCCTGTGCTCGTGACGTGACCGTGTGACACCGGCCTCACGTCACAGCGGGTACGCTGCGCCCTCACCCACACGTGTAACGGGTGCGGGCGCAGTCGTGTGACCAGATGCGTCCGGGCGACACCCGACGCCAGTCCGAGGAGACCGACCGACCGTGGCACCACCCTCCGGGCAGATCCGCCCAGGGCGCTATCTCGCGTTCTTCGTGTTCATCGTGGTCCTGCTCTACACCCTGGTGTTCGCCACCGGCGACCATCAGGCCAAACCCAAGCTCGGCATCGATCTCCAGGGCGGTACCCGGGTCACGCTCACCGCGCGCACCCTGGACGGCGGCACCCCCGAGCGGGCGGCGCTCGAGCAGGCCAGGCAGATCATCGAGAACCGCGTCAACGGCATCGGCGTCTCCGGCACCGAGGTCGTCCTGGACGGCAGCAACATCATCATCACCGTGCCGGGTGACGAGGGCGAGCAGGCCAAGGAACTCGGCCAGACCGCCCAGCTCCGGTTCCGCGAGGTGATCCAGGTCGTCCCGGCGCAGAGCCCGCCCGCCGAGGAACCGCCGGTGTCCGAGGACCCCGGCACCACGGCACCGCCGGAGACCGGCGCCTCCACTCCGCCGACGGGTGCGTCCACCCCGCCGACCGGAGCCTCCGGCGCACCCCAGGGCCGCTCGGCGCCCGCGGCCGCGGCCCAGCCCGAGGACGACCCGTCCAGCCCGTCGTCCCCGCCGCCGACCGAGGAGTCGGCGCCGCCCGAGGAGGACGAGCCCGAGCCGGACGACTCGATCGACCCGGAGACCGCGCGGCAGATCCAGGAGGCCAAGGCCGTCCGGCAGGCCAAGACCCTGGTGCCGAGCGAGGACGGCACCGTGCAGGCCGATCCGGCCGCCCAGCAGGCCGCGCTGGCCGCGCTCGACTGCTCCAAGCCCGACCCGCTGGTCGGCAACGACAACCCGGACCTGCCGTTGGTGACCTGTGACCAGGAGGGCACCGCGAAGTACATCCTCAGTCCGGCGTTCCTCGAGGGCACCCAGATCGCCGACGCCAACTCCTCGGTCAACCCCGAGGGCGTCGGCTACGTCGTGACGCTCAACTTCAAGAGCGAGGGCACCCGGATCTGGGCGGACTACACCACCGCCAACGTCGGCAAGCAGGCCGCGTTCGTGCTCGACACCCAGGTGGTGTCCGCTCCCGAGATCCGCGAGCCGATCTCCGGCGGGCAGACCCAGATCAGCGGCGGCGCCGGCGGCTTCAGCGCCGACGAGGCCCAGAGCCTCGCCGAGGTGCTCAAGTACGGCTCGCTGCCGCTGTCGTTCGACAACTCCGAGGCCGAGACCGTCTCGGCGACGCTGGGGCTCGCCTCGCTGGAGGCGGGCCTGATCGCCGGTGCCGTCGGGCTCGTGCTGGTGTTCATCTACTGCCTGTTCTACTACCGGATGCTCGGCCTGCTGACCGGGTTGTCGATCGTGCTCTCCGGCGTGATCGTCTTCGCCGTGCTGGTGCTGCTCGGCCGGTGGATCGGGTTCACCCTGGACCTCGCGGGCGTGGCCGGGTTCATCGTCGCCATCGGTATCACTGCGGACTCGTTCATCGTGTTCTTCGAACGACTCAAGGACGAGATGCGCGAGGGCCGGACGTTCCGCTCGGCGGTGC
Organism: Actinophytocola sp.; assembly: GCA_036259595.1. Classification (GTDB taxonomy): domain Bacteria; phylum Actinomycetota; class Actinomycetes; order Mycobacteriales; family Pseudonocardiaceae; genus Actinophytocola. The sequence goes on along the minus strand of DATABL010000254.1, from coordinate 20,160 downwards.
CGAGGGCGTGGGTCCGGGCCAGGCGCACGATCCTGTCCGCGGACGCGGTCATGTTCCTCGCCGCCGGCGTGCTGTACGTGCTGGCGGTCGGCCAGGTCAAGGGCTTCGCGTTCACCCTGGGCATGTCGACCGTGCTGGACCTGATCGTGGTGTTCTTCGTGACCCATCCGCTGGTCGCGCTGGCGTCCAAGTCGAAGCTGCTGTCCAGCCCGAAGCTGTCCGGGCTCGGCAAGGTGCAGCGCCCCGGTGGTCAGCGGGTCGAGACGCGCGGCCGGGCCGCGACGAAGGAGGCGTGACGTGGCGAGCGACGAGAATCCCCGCACCGCGTCGGACCAGGCGTCGGACCAGGCGTCGGACAAGGTGACGGAGAAGAAGGCGCCGGGGAAGCGGGTTCCCCTGCGCGAGCGGCTCTACGTCGGCAACGGCGCGTTCGACGTGGTCGGGGCGGGCAAGCGCTGGTACGTGTTCTTCACGCTCCTGCTCCTGGCCTGTGTCGCCTCGATCGTGTTCAAGGGCTTCAACTTCGGCATCGACTTCGAGGGCGGCACCCGGGTCTCGATGCCGGCCCAGGGTGCGTCGGGTGCGATCGCCACCGAGGAGGTCACCGACGTCTTCAGCGACACCATCGGACGTGACCCGGCGGCGGTGCAGACCGTGGGCTCCGGCGACAGCACGACCATCCAGATCCGGTCGGAGACGCTGAGCACCGGCGAGGTCGCCGTGCTCAAGGACGCGCTGTTCGAGCGCTTCGAGCCGCTGAACGCCGAGGGCCAGCCGTCCGAGTCGGCCATCTCCGACAGCGCGGTGAGCGCGTCCTGGGGCGGGGAGATCTCGCAGCAGGCACTGATCGCGCTCGCGGTGTTCCTCGTGCTGGTGACGATCTTCCTGGCGTTCTACTTCGAACGGTGGATGGCGGTGGCCGCGCTGGTCGCGCTGGTCCACGACATCGTGGTGACCGCGGGCGTGTACTCGTTCATCGGCTTCGAGGTCACCCCGGCCACCGTGATCGGTCTGCTGACGATCCTCGGCTTCTCGCTGTACGACACGGTGGTGGTGTTCGACAAGGTCAGGGAGAACACCCGCGGCCTGCTCGGCCTGACCAGGCGGACCTACGCCGAGGCGGCGAACCTGGCGCTGAACCAGACACTGATGCGGTCGATCAACACCTCGCTGATCGCGGTGCTCCCGGTGATCGGCCTGCTGGTGGTCGGCGTCGGCCTGCTCGGGGTCGGCACCCTGCAGGACCTCGCGCTGGTGCAGCTCACCGGCATCATCGCGGGTGCGCTGTCGTCGATCTGCCTGGCGACCCCGATCCTGGTCGACCTCAAGATGCGGGAGACGAAGTTCCAGGAGCAGGCCCGCCGGGTGCGCTCGCGCCGGGAGAACCTGGCCCGCAAGGCCGCCGAGCGCGACGCGGTCCCCACGACCGACGACGACTTCGACGCGAGCGACGACGACGCCCTGTCCGCGGAGCTCCGCAAGGAGAAGGCGTTCGCGGCGGCGTCGAGCGTGCCGGCCCGCAACCCGCGGCCGGCCGAGGCCCGGCGCGGCCGGCCCACCGGCAAGCAGGGCGGCCGGCCGTCGGGCAAGCGGCGCCGGTAGCTCGTGGGAGACCTGGCACGGGCGCTGGAGCTGGTGCGCACGGTTCCGGACTTCCCGGAGCCGGGCGTGCTGTTCCGCGACCTGAACCCGCTGTTCGCGGACGCCGAGGCGGTCCGGGCGGTCGTCGACGCGATGGCCGCCGGGCTGCCCGCCGGCGTGGACGTGATCGCCCCGGTGGAGGCGCGCGGGTTCCTGCTCGGCGGGGCGCTGGCGGTCGCCCTGGGCCGCGGGATGGTGCCGGTCCGCAAGCCGGGCAAGCTCCCGGTGGTGGCCGACCGGGTCGACTACCGGTTGGAGTACGGCACCGCGTCGCTGGAGCTGCCCGCGGGCGTGCTGCGGGCGGGGCAGCGGGTGGCGGTGGTCGACGACGTGCTCGCCACCGGTGGGACGGTGGCCGCGGTGTGCGAGCTGGTGGAGCGGGCCGGGGCCGAGGTGGCCGTGGTGTCGGTGGTGCTGGAGCTGACGGCGCTGGGCGGTCGGTCGCTGCTTCCCGGGCGGGACGTGCGGGTGCTCCAGCAGATCAGCTGAACTGCACGGACCGCTTGGACAGGCCGTACCAGTAGCCGTCGATCACCGACCGCGGGGCGTGCTCGCCGGCCAGGCTCGCGCCGAGCGAGACGAACAGCGGGGCGAAGTGCTCGGTCCTCGGGTGCGCGATCCGCCCCGACGGGGACTTGTGCGTGAAGTCGAGCAGGGCGTCGACGTCCCGCTCGGCCAGGGCCCGCGAGCCCCAGTCGTCGAACTCCGCCGACCACCCCGGGGGTGTCACGTCCGGGTCGGTCATGCGGATCGCGGACAGGTTGTGGGTGAAGAAGCCGCTGCCCACGATCAGGACGCCCTCGTCGCGCAGCGGGGCGAGCTTGCGGCCGACCTCCAGCAGCTCCACCGGGTCCAGCGAGGGCATCGAGACCTGCAGGACGGGCACGTCCGCGTCCGGGTACATCTCCACCAGCGGGACGTACGCGCCGTGGTCGAGGCCGCGGGTGGGATCGTCGTGCACCGACGGGCCGAGGAGCTTGCGGACGGTCGCCGCGAGTCCCGGTGCGCCGGGGGCGGCGTAGGTGACGTCGTAGTACCGGTCCGGGAAGCCCCAGAAGTCGTACACCAGCGGCACGGTCGTGGTCGCGCCGATCGTGAGCGGGGCGTTCTCCCAGTGCGCGGAGACGATCAGGACCGCGGTGGGGGTCGGCAGGGACGCCGACCAGGACGCCAACTCCCTGGTCCAGACCGGGTCGTCGGCCAGGGGCGGGGCCCCGTGGCTGAGGTAGAGCACGGGCATGCTCGTGGGTCCGGTCATCGCGACTCCTGAGGTTGAAAGTTCAACCAATGGTAGCAGGCTATCCTCGGGCGCAGAGGAGCCGCGAGTGAGCCAGAACGTCGAGACCGGAGCGGCGCAGGACGCCGCCACGCAGCAGACCAACGGGCGGGCACCGTCCGCGACCAGACGTGTCCGCGCGCGCCTGGCCAGACGGATCACCGCCCAGCGTTCGGCGCCGGTCAAACAGGTCCTCGAACCGCTCGCCACGGTGCACCGGGAGCTGCACCCCAACGCCAAGCTCGCCCTGCTCCAGAACGCCTACGACGTGGCCGAGGAGGCGCACCGCGACCAGCGGCGCAAGTCCGGCGACCCCTACATCACCCACCCGCTCGCCGTCGCGACCATCCTCGCCGAGCTGGGCATGGACACGACCACGCTGGTCGCCGCCCTGCTGCACGACACCATCGAGGACACCGAGTACTCGCTGAAGAACCTGCACGACGACTTCGGCGAGGAGGTCGCCCGGCTGGTCGACGGCGTCACCAAGCTCGACAAGGTGCAGCTCGGCTCCGCCGCCGAGGCCGAGACCATCCGCAAGATGGTCATCGCGATGGCCCGCGACCCGCGCGTGCTGGTCATCAAGCTCGCCGACCGGCTGCACAACATGCGCACCATGCGCTTCCTGCCGCCGGAGAAGCAGGCCAAGAAGGCCCGCGAGACCCTGGAGGTACTCGCCCCGCTGGCCCACCGGCTGGGCATGGCGACCGTCAAGTGGGAGCTCGAGGACCTCGCGTTCGCGATCCTGCAGCCCAAGAAGTACGACGAGATCGTCCGGCTGGTCGCCACCCGCGCGCCGTCGCGCGACACCTACCTGCACAAGGTCACCGAGGAGCTGACCGCGCACCTCGAGCAGTCGAGGATCAACGCCAAGGTCGAGGGCCGGCCCAAGCACTACTACTCGATCAACCAGAAGATGATCGTGCGCGGCCGGGACTTCGACGACATCCACGATCTGGTCGGGGTGCGCCTGCTCGTGCAGGACGTGCGCGACTGCTACGCCGCCATGGGCGTGGTGCACGCGCTGTGGCAGCCGATGCCCGGCCGGTTCAAGGACTACATCGCCCAGCCGCGGTTCGGCGTCTACCAGTCGCTGCACACGACCGTGATCGGGCCGGACGGCAAGCCGCTCGAGGTGCAGATCCGCACCTACGACATGCACAACACCGCCGAGTACGGCATCGCCGCGCACTGGCGGTACAAGGAGACCCGCGGCACGCACGAGGGCCACGCGGTCGAGGTCGACGAGATGGCCTGGATGCGCCAGCTCCTCGACTGGCAGCGGGAGGCCGCCGACCCCGGCGAGTTCCTCGAGTCCCTGCGCTACGACCTGGCCGCCCGGGAGATCTTCGTGTTCACCCCGAAGGGTGACGTGCACACGCTGCCCGCCGGGTCGACGCCCGTCGACTTCGCCTACGCGGTGCACACCGAGGTCGGGCACCGCTGCATCGGGGCGCGGCTCAACGGCCGGCTGGTCGCGCTGGAGCGCAAGCTCGAGAACGGCGACGTGGTCGAGATCTTCACGTCCAAGGCCGAGGGTGCCGGTCCGTCCCGCGACTGGCTCGCGTTCGCCGCCTCGCCGCGGGCGCGGGCCAAGATCAAGCAGTGGTTCGCCAAGGAACGCAAGGAAGAGGCGATCGAGGCCGGCAAGGAGGCGATCACCAAGGAGGTGCGCCGGGTCGGCCTGCCCATGCAGCGACTGGTCTCGGCCGACTCCATGGCCGCGCTGGCCCGCGAGCTCCGCTACCCCGAGATGAGCTCGCTGTACGCGGCCGTGGGGGAGGGGCACACCTCCGCGAGGCACGTAGTCCAGCGGCTGGTCGCGCTGCTCGGCGGCGTCGAGCACGCCGAGGACGAGCTGGCCGAACGGGCCACCCCGTCGACGATCACCCGCCGCCGGCCCACCGGCGACGCGGGCGTGATCGTCAAGGGCGCCAGCGACATCTGGGTCAAGCTGGCCCGCTGCTGCACGCCGGTGCCCGGCGACGACATCCTGGGCTTCGTCACCCGCGGCGGCGGGGTCTCGGTGCACCGGACCGACTGCACCAACGCCGGCGAGCTGCTGGCCACGCCCGAGCGGCTGGTCGACGTGGAGTGGGCGCCGTCGGAGTCCTCGGTGTTCCTGGTGGCGATCCAGGTGGAGGCGCTCGACCGGCACCGGCTGCTCTCGGACGTGACCAAGGTGCTGGCCGACGAGAAGGTGAACATCCTGTCCGCGTCGGTGACCACCTCACGCGACCGGGTGGCGGTGAGCCGGTTCAGCTTCGAGATGGGCGACCCGAAGCACCTCGGGCACGTGCTGAAGGTCGTGCGCAGCGTCGAGGGCGTCTACGACGTCTACCGGGTCACGTCCGCCTCCTGATGTCCGATCCGTTCAATACGGCCCGCTCCGGCCGGCCGTAGGTTGGCCTCGTGACTGACATCCTGACCCGCGCGACCGACCACGTCCTGCGGAACGCCCGCGTGCTGGAGCGGCGCCGGTTCGAGTTCCTGTTCGGCTCGGGCGACGCCGACGCCGTCCTGACCGCGCTGCGGCCCTACCGCAACCCCGACGGCGGCTTCGGGCACGCGCTCGAGCCCGACTGCCGCGCGCCCGGCAGCCAGCCGGTGACCACGCTGAACGCGCTGGCGTTCCTCGACGAGGCCGGCGCCATGCACGGTGATCTCGCCGGCGGCGTCCTCGACTACCTGGTCTCGGTGACCGCACCCGACGGTGGGCTGCCGTTCGTGCACCCCTCGGCGCGCGACTACCCGCGGGCGCCCTGGTGGCAGGTTCCGGACACCTACGAGGGCTCGCTCGTGCCGACCGCGAACATCCTCGGCCTGCTGCACAAGAACAAGGTCGAGCACCCGTGGGTCGCCGCGGCCGACGCGTTCTGCTGGCGGCGCATGGACGCCATCACCGAGACCCACCCGTACGAGGCACTGGCCTGCCTGGCGCTGCTGGACCACCACCCGGACCGCGACCGCGCCACCGCGCTCGCCGCCCGCCTCGGCGACCTCGTCCGCGCCGGCGGCCTGGTCCGCCTCACCGGCGACGAGCCCACTCCCGACGGGTACGCCGAGGGCGAACTGCAGCACCCGCACGACTACGCGACGCGGCCGGACAGCCTGGCCCGTCGGTGGTTCACCGACGCCGAGCTGGACGCCAGCCTCGACGCGCTGGAGGCCGCCCAGGACGAGGACGGCGGCTGGCCGGTGCCGTGGCAGCACTGGACCCCGGCCATCGTGCACGAGTGGCGCCCGTGGCTGACGATCGACGCCCTGCTGACCCTGCGCGCCTACGGCCGCTGTCTGTCCCGCCTCTCCGGAACTTAACCCTGTTGGTCGCGTTGGGTAAGCGGGTTCGGCTTGGTCACGTACTTGTGGCTGGGTTGCGTCACGTTCCCCTGAGGTGGCGGTTTTTGAGGCTGACGGGGCTGCTCACCTGACCAGCTTGGTCAGGGGCACGCCGGCCAGGGACCGCACCTCGCGGGCGAGGTGGGCCTGGTCGGCGTAGCCAGTGCGGTAGGCGACGTCGGCGAACCCGCTGCCACCGCGGGCCAGCCGGAGCGCGGTGTCGAACCGCAGGACGCGTTGCAGGACCTTGGCGCCGTACCCGAACGCGGCGAGGCACCGCCGGTGCAGCTGCCGCTCGGTGAGCCCGACGGCGTCCGCCATCGCGGTGACCCGGCCGCCGCCGCGTGCGAGCTCCAGCAGCCTCGGCACCGCCGTGTCGGGGTCCGACCGCACGCCGTCGAGCACGCCCCGGGTCAGCACGGCCTGCGCGTCGCCGATCGACCCCGTGCCCGCCAGCGCGTCGGCGAGCCGCCGGGCCCGCCCCGGCTCCCACAGCTCGCCCAGGTCGACCCGTTCGTCCCGCAGCGCGTCGGCCGGCACACCGAGGCCGGCGGGGGAGCGTCCGGTGCGGAACCGCGCGCCGACCACCTCGCCGGGCACCATCTCGGCCACGTGCGGCCGGGTGTCCGGGCCGGCGACGAACAGCTCCCCGGTCTCCCGGTACCAGACCACGTCCACGCACGCGTCCGGCACGATCCGGGCGACCCCGGCCGCGGGCGAGGCGACGCGCCGCGACCACACGCAGGTCAGCAGCCCGCGTGCCGCCGGGTCGGGTAATCGCTCGGTGTACCGGTCCATGCCGTCGAGCATGCCACCGCCCACCGACATTTCCCGACGAGCGGTCAGCCGACCGTGGCCGACTCGATCTCCACCGGCTGCGCCGGAGCACCGTCCTGCGGGCCGTTCACCGGCGTGAGACCGCGCGCCGCGATCGCGTCCAACGCCGTCAGCCCGGCCGGGTCGAGGCTGCCGAAGACCGCGTAGTCCGGGGGCAGGGTGGAGTCGGCGTAGACCATGAAGAACTGGCTGCCGCCGGTGTCCGGTCCGGCGTTGGCCATGGCGAGGGTGCCGCGTGGGTAGATCTTGATGCCCTGCCCGTCGGGGGCGTCGGCGAGGTCGGTCGGCAGCTCGTCGGGGATCGTGTAGCCGGGGCCGCCGGTGCCGTCGCCGTTCGGGTCGCCGCACTGCAGCACCTTGAGCAGGCCCGCGCTGGTCAGCCGGTGGCACACGGTCCCGTCGTAGAAACCCTCCGACGCCAGGTGCAGGAAGCTGTGCACGGTGCACGGCGTCTCGTCGGGCGTCAGCTGGAGCCCGATCTCGCCGCTGTTCGTGCTGAGCACCACGCGGTCGCCCTCGACCGGCTCGGTGGGCGGCAGTCCGACGAGCGCGTCCTCCGCCGGGTTCCCGACGAACTCGCACCCGTCGTCGTCGACCACGGTCTCGTCGGTCCGGGTCCCGCTCCCGGTCTCCGCCTCGGCGGAGGTCGTCGACTCCGAGGGCCCGTCGGCGATCGGCTCGCCGGACCGCGACACGCATCCGGCGAGCGCGAGCATCGCCAACAGGACGCCCAGGAGCCGCACGTCAGCCCGCGATCGTGGCGGACTCGATGGTCACCGGCAGCTTCGGTGCGCCGTCCTCCGGGCTGTTGCCGGGTGTGACGCCACCCTTGGCGATCTTGTCGAGTACCGCGAGCCCCGACTTGTCGACCGTGCCGAAGACCGAGTAGTTCGGCGGCAGCGTCGAGTCGGCGTAGACCATGAAGAACTGGCTGCCGCCGGTGTCCGGTCCGGCGTTGGCCATCGCGAGGGTGCCGCGCGGGTAGATCTTGGCGCCCTGTCCGCTGGGGGCGTCGGCGAGGTTGGTCGGCAGCTCGTCGGGCACCGAGTAGCCCGGACCGCCGGTGCCGTCGCCGTTCGGGTCGCCGCACTGCAGCACCTTGAGCGCCTCGGAGGTGGTCAGCCGGTGGCACTTGGTGCCGTCGAAGTACTTCTGCTCGACCAGGTGCGCCATGCTCTGCACGGTGCACGGCGCCTTCGCCCGGTCGAGCGTCAGCGGGATCGTGCCCTGGTTGGTCTTCATGGTGACCTTGACCGTGCCCGACGACGGGGTCTCGGCCGGGTCCTCGGGCAGGCCCGGGTCCTTGGGCGGCGTCTCGTCGGGGTTCTCGACGTACTCGCAGGCACCCTCGGTCGTGTTGCCGGTGGCGGTGTCCTCGGTGGGGGCGGTGTCGTCGGCGGCCGCCTCGGAGTCCTCCGGGCCCAGGTTGGCCAGCCAGTACACCAGGCCGACCACGGCGACCACGACCACGACGGTCAGGCTCACGCCCCAGATCCGGCGGCGCTTGGCGCGCTCCGCCCGCCTGGCGAGCTGACGCTCCAGCTTGCGCTTGGCGGCCTGCCGACGCTGCTCGTTGCTCGGCACCGGGAACCCTCCTGACCCTCCGACGTCCTTGCCGGGCGGCAGTCTATGGGTAACCCGGGTAAGAACCGCGTAGAGGTAGGCGGGAATCTCAGGGGATTGCCAGGTTCGGGTGGGAAAGTGGGAAGCTGGATACTGGGCGTGGCAGCGCGGTGACCCATGGACCATGCCGGCGGGTAGTGACAAGGTGGACTCCATGCAAGACAGGCGTGACGACGGGACCTCGCCGTTCGCCGACGAACTGGAACGCCTGCTGCGCAAGCGCGGCCTGTCCTGGCGTCGCCTCTCCGACCTGATCGGCTACACGCCGAGCTGGCTGTCCAAGATCAAGCACGGCGCGCCGCCGTCCGCGGAGCTCGCCCGCAAGTGCGACCAGGTGCTGGAGGCCGACGGTCAGCTGATCGCGCTGGCCGCCGCGTCCGGCGGCGGCCCGGTCCGGCTCGCGCAGCTGCCGGCCGCCGCGGCCACGTTCGTCGGGCGCGACGCCGAGCTGCGGGAGCTCTCGCAGGTCCTGTCCTGCGAGAGCGAACCGGGCATTCCGCACACCATCGCGATCGACGGCCCGCCCGGTGCCGGCAAGACGGCACTGGCGCTGCGGGTCGCACACGCGGTGGTCGACCGGTACTCCGACGGCCAGCTCTACGTCGACCTGCGCGGCTACTCCCCGGACGGCCAGCCCCGGATCGTCGACGAGGTGCTCGAGGAGTTCCTCACCGCGCTCGGGGTGCAGATCGACGTGATCCCGGCCGGCCTGGAGGCCAGGGCGAAGCTGTACCGCTCGGTGCTCGCCGACCGGCGGGTGATGGTCGTGCTGGACAACGCCGCCGACTCCTCCCAGCTGCACCACCTGATGCCCGGATCGTCCGGGTGCGCGGTCGTGGTCACCAGCCGCCGGCGGCTCGGCGGCCTGACCATCCGCGGCGACCGGCGGATCACCCTCGGGCCGATGGCCGAGGAGGAGTCGGTCACGCTGCTGCGCAAGGTGATCGGCAGCGAACGGGCGGCGGCCGAGCCGGACGCGGTGCGCGCGCTCGCCAACCGGTGCGGCCACCTGCCGTTGGCGCTGCGCATCGCCGCCGAGCGGGTGGCGACCCACCCGCACCACTCGGTGAGCCTGCTGGTGGAGGAACTCGCCACCGAGGACGAGCGGCTGGAGGCGCTGTCCACCGACGACTCGGTGGCGGTGAAGACCGTGTTCTCGTGGTCCTACCGCGACCTGCCCGCCGACGCGGCCCGGATGTTCCGGCTGATCGGCCTGCACGTCGGCTCGCACGTGAGCACCGGCGCCGCCGCCGCGCTCGCCGACCAGCGGCTCAGCAAGGCCCGCCGGCTGCTCGACCGGCTCGCCGGCGTGCACCTGATCGAGGGCCTGGGCAGCGACCGGTACCGGATGCACGACCTGCTGCGGGTGTACGCCGCCGAGCAGGCCGTCGAGGAGGAGCCGGCGGCGGAGCGGGTGCTGGCGCTGCGCCGGATGGTCGACTGGTACCTGCGGAACGCCTTCGCCGCCAACCACACGCTCGCCCCGCAGCGGCACGACCCGGAGCTGGAGAAGTCCGGGTTCGCCGTGGAGGTCGCCGACTTCGACTACGGCTCCGCGCTGGAGTGGTGCGAGATCGAGATGTCCAACATCGCGATGGCCACCCGCATCGCGGTCGAGGTTGGCGACAACGTGGCCGCGTGGAAGCTGCCGGCCGGGTCGTTCAACTACCTGCAGCTGCGCAAGCGGTGGACGCCCTGGGTGGCCTCGCACGAGATCGGCGTGATCGGCGCGCGGCGGGCCGGGGACCGCTACGGCGAGGCGTGGGTGCTCAACAACCTGGCCATCGCCTACCGGGACCTGCGCCGCACCGAGGAGGCCAAGGAGTGCTTCCAGCAGGCGCGCGCGCTGCGCATCGAGGTCGGCGACCGGGTGGGACAGGCGTGGAGCCTCATCGGCATCGGCTACATCGGGTTCGACCAGCTGCGGTTCGACGACGCGGCACTGCACTTCGGCGAGGCGCTGGACGTCTTCCGCGAGGTCGGCGACCGGCACGGCGAGGGCATCGCGCTGGCCAACGTCGGGGACGCCTACCGCTGCCTCGGACAGTTCGACCGCGCGGTGGACGCGCTGGAGCGGGCTCTGGCGTTGTTCCGGGACATCGAGGACCGCTACGGCCAGTGCTACACGCTGGTCAAGCTCGGCGACACGTACTCGGAGCTGCGCCGGGCCGCCGACGCCCTGGACTGCTTCCAGCGCGCGCTGGACACCCGCCGCGAGCTCGGCGACCGCTGGGGCGAGGGGGAGACCCTGCACAAGCTCGGGCTGCTGCTCCACGACAACGGGCAGCCGGAAAAGGCCGAGGAGTCGTTGCGGTCGGCATTCGAGATATTCGACGAGTTGGGTGACCCGAGAGCGGTCGACCTGCGCGGGCTGCTGACCGGAACGTAGTTCCTCAGGTCTGCAGCGCTTTGAACATCTGGTCCAGGAACGTGGGTACGTCCACCGTTTCCGCGACCTTCACCGGAACGCGTCCGGCACCCGCGTTGGTGGCGATGTAGGCGTCGCTGGAAATCAGCCGGAGATCGGACACCACCTGGCCGCGGGTGTGCGTCCCGGTCAACTCGATGCTGAGCGGCATCTCCCGGTAGCCGGCCAGTTTCTGGTCCAACATGATGGCCGCCGCGAGCGGGTCGTGCAGCGTGCAGGAATGTTCGCCGAACATGTTCGAGTAGAACTGTCCATAGTGGTCCAGCAGTTTGTTGGCGAAATCCGCCCGCGGGCCTTTCGCGGCGCTGAGCGCGGTGAGCCATTCGGTGCCGGCGCGGGCCTGTTCGGTGGCGTCCAGACCGACCATGGTCAGATCCGGGAAACCGGCGCCGAGCACGAGGTCGGCGGCTTCCGGGTCGTGGAAGAAATTCGCGTCGGCGTACGGGGTGATGTTTCCCGGCACGGTCACCGCGCCACCCATGACGACCACCGACCGGAGCAGGTTGGGTAAGTCGGGTTCGAGCAGTACGGCGAGCGCGACGTTGGTCAGCGGGCCGAGCGCGAGCAGGGTCAGCTCGCCCGGGTGCGCACGGGCCAGCCGCACGATCTGCTCGGCGGCCGAGCCGGGGGCGACCGAGCCGGTGGGCGGGTCGCCGGCGTACCCGCCGAGGCCGTCGTCGCCGTGGACGAACTCGGCGGTCTGCAGCGGCTGGGCGAGCGGGCGGGCGGCACCCACGGTCACCGGCGGGTTGAGCCCGACGAGTTCGAGCACCCGAAGTGCGTTGAGTGCTCCGAGTGGGGCCGGCACGTTGCCGTGAACGCTACCCACGGCGACGATCTCGGCGTCCGACTGGGCCGCCAAGTACATGATCGCGAGGGCGTCGTCAACCCCCGGATCGGTGTCGAGAATGATGCGCACGCTGTGGCACTCAACCAGACAACCCGGCCCGGATGCCAGACCGGGGGTACGTGATCTGATCATCGGTATGCGGGTTTGTGTTTTCTGTGGATCATCCGCCGGGAAGGGCACCGGCTACCTCGCCGCGGCCGCCGAGGTGGGCCGCACGCTGGCCGCTCGCGGGATCGGTCTGGTGTACGGCGGGGCGGCCGTCGGGACCATGGGCGCGGTGGCCGACGCGGCCGTCGCGGCGGGTGGCGAAGTGGTCGGCGTGATCCCCCGGTCGCTGGTCGACCGGGAGATCGCCCACCCGGGTCTCGCCGAGCTGCACGTGGTCGCCGACCTGCACGAACGCAAGGCGAAGATGGCCTCGCTCGCGGACGCGTTCCTGGCCCTGCCCGGTGGGGCGGGCACCCTCGAGGAGCTGTTCGAGGTGGTCACCTGGGCGCAGCTGGGCCTCCACGCGAAGCCCATCGCCCTGCTCGACGTCGGGGGCTTCTACCAGCCGATGCTCGGCTTCCTGGACCACATGTCGGCCGAGGGGTTCCTGCGGCCCGAGTACCGGGAGATGCTGATCGTCGAGACGGCGGTGGAACGAGTACTGGATCGTTATACGGAGTACTCGCCGTCTCGCCCGAAGTGGGCACGAGGTGACGAAGAGTAGTCGGATCCGGGTGTATCGACTCCCCCATTCGGTGTTTCCTGAAACCGTCAACACCTCAACACTGTTCACCGCCTCTGTGACTCCCGATAGTGGGTTGTACACGGCCGGTGAGACGTGCGTCGGGGGCACCGGCGAGGGAGCCACCTAGCCGACAGGTGTCGTGACCAGGGGAGATGTCGATGAACACCGCGAGGGCGGGAACCGGTGAGGGAGCGGCGCCGATCGGCGCGCGGCCCGAGCCCGAGATTGTGGCGCCGAGGTCGGGGGACCGGCCGCTGCAGTCCGTATCCACCACCACGCACGTCGCACCGCACGCCGGGGCCCTGATGGCCGGCGAGCGGCGCTGCGGTTCGTGTGGGCAGCTGTTGACCGATCCGCCGACCGGCCTGGTCGAGCGCTGGCACTGGGACGAGCTCGCCGCGGAGGAGGTCGCCCGGTCGCGTGGACTGGGGAACTCCGTCGCGCTGATCATGCTCGACCTCGACCGGTTCAAGGACGTCAACGACAACTACGGCCACCTGGCCGGTGACGCGGTGCTGCGCGGCGTGGCGGACGTGATCCGCGAGACCACCCGGGACGGCGACCTGGCCTGCCGCTACGGCGGCTCGGCCGGTGACGAGTTCATGGTGCTGCTGCCGGAGGCCGGCCTGGAGGAGGCGCTGGCGGTGGCGGAGCGGATCCGGTCCGGGATCACCGCCATGTCGGTCACCGCGAAGGTCACCCGCGAGCTGTCGGCCACGATCGAGGGCCAGACGGCGTCGATGGGCGTCGCCACGTACTGTCTCGGCGACCTGGCCGAGCTGGACCTCGAGGACCTGATGCTCGACGCGGACGTGTCGCTACGGGCGGCGAAGCGCCACGGCCGCGACCGGATCTGCGTGGCCAACGTGGACGTGACGAGCGAGCAGGGCTCCCGCGCCCAGGCCGACCGCCGCCTGGCGTCGTGGTCGCGTTTCCGCCGCCTGCGTTCGGTGTAGCACCGTCCCGGAAACCCGCGAGTCCACGCACAGGGCTCGCGGGTTTCGTGCCGTTCGGTCGCGTGTAGGTTTCGGTCGTGCTCGTTGTCGGATTTCCCACAGGCGCGTTCCAGGCGAACTGTTACCTCGTCGCCGCCGGCGAGGGTGAGCCGTGCGTGATCATCGACCCCGGCCAGGACGCGGCGGAGCCGGTGGCGGAGGCGCTGCGCAAGCACCGCCTGTCGCCGGTGGCGGCGCTGCTGACCCACGGCCACTTCGACCACACCTTCTCGGTCGCCCCGATCTGCGACGGCACGGACATCCCGGCGTGGATCCACCCGGAGGACCGGGAGATGCTGAACGACCCGATGAAGGGCATAAGCAAGGACGGCGCCGCCCTGTTCGGCGGGCGTCTCGAGATGCGCGAGCCGAACGAGGTCCGCGAGCTGTCCGACGGCCTCGACCTCGACCTCGCCGGCCTGAACCTGACCGTGGAACACACGCCCGGCCACACGCGCGGTTCGGTGGTCTTCCGCTCCGAGCTCGCCGAGGGCGGCCGGGTGATGTTCGCCGGCGACACCCTCTTCGCGGGTTCCATCGGCCGCACCGACCTGCCGGGCGGCGACATGGACACGATGACGAGGACCCTGCGCACGAAGATGCTCCCGCTGCCCGACGACACGGTCGTGCTGCCCGGCCACGGCCCGAGCACCACGATCGGCCGGGAGCGGGCGAGCAACCCGTTCCTGCTCGGCCTGAACGGCCCCCGAACCACCGGCCCCACCCGAGGACTCTGACTTGACCGAGCCGGAGCGCATCCCCCTCACCCTCGTCGACCAGTCGAACGTCCGCCGCCGCGGCTGCGTGACGATCGGCGTCGCCGTGGTCTTCGGCGCCGCCCTCGGCGGTCTGGTCGGCCTGCTGTCGAACCGGACCGCGGCCCTGGTCACCGCCGCGGTGGTGATCGTCCTGCTGACCCTGCTGTCCTGGGTGTCGGGCCGCCGTCGCCTCTGGCTGGAGGGCGACCAGGTCGTGGCGAAGGCGGTCGGCCGCAAGTCGGTGGACCTGCGGCACGCGGAGCGGATCGAGCTCCTGGTGACCGACATCCGCGGCACGCGGACGGTCGGCCTGCTCCTCGGCGCCAAGAACAAGACCATCAACCTGTCGCTGGCGGTCTACGCCGGGACCGGTGGGCGGGAGCTGGGCATCCTGGTGCTGCGGCGCCTGGCCGACATCCTCGCCGGCAGCGACAACACGAGCGGTCTCGTCTTCTCCCAGCTCCTGGTGGCCCAGCTCCGTTCGGAGGCGAAGGGCGACGCGGCCGCGGACCGCCCGCTGTACCGGTTGGCGTCGCTGGCTCCCGGCGGCCGCCTGGCCCAACGCCTCAAGCCGGAGGCGATCACCCGGTTCGTGGCCACCCTCGACTAGCGAGCCTTCCTACTCGTCGAACCAGGACGACTGCCGCGGCTCCTGTTCGCGGGGCGGCCGGGTTCGGTGCTCACCACGGTCGGTCCTCGGGCGGGGGCCCTCGGCGTTGTCGAGGGGTTGTTCCGGCCGTACCCGCGACCGCGGCGCCCTGGCATCCGGACGGCCCGGATGCCTGTCGGACCCGTGCCGTTCGGGGGCTCGTCGCGGTCCCCGGTCGCCGGCCTGGGCCCCGCGCCGTGCGTCGGGCCGTTCCGCGGTCCGCCGGGGCGGTCGTCCCTCTCGGTCGTCCACGTCGCCGCCGGTGCGCTCGCCGTGTCGCCGGGCTCCTCGCGTACCCGGATCGCCGGGTCGCCGGGCCTCTCGGGTACGCGGATCACCGGCGCGGCCGGCTCGTTCTCGTGCTGTCCTCGGCCCGGTGTCGTTCCGCCCGCGTCGCTGCGGTGCTCGTCCCGTACCTCGGTCGTCGGGCCGTTCGTCCGAACGTCGGGACGACGGCTCGTCCCCGCGGTCCGCTGTTCGCCGCCGCTCGTCGGTCCTGCGGGGGCGGCCGACCGTGGCCGGTTCCGGCGGCTTCTCCTGCGCGGCCACCGCGGCGGCCAGGGCTGTGGTGACCGGGACCGCCGCCACCAGGCCGATGCTGCCCACCAGCGTCCGCACCACCTCCTGCGCGATC
Source organism: Actinophytocola sp. (assembly GCA_036259595.1). GTDB lineage: Bacteria > Actinomycetota > Actinomycetes > Mycobacteriales > Pseudonocardiaceae > Actinophytocola. Next base: position 4,397 of record DATABL010000254.1, on the reverse strand, counting down.
GACTGGGAGGTCAGGATGCTGCCCAGCCCCACACCCGAGATCGACGAGTACAGCAGCAGCGGCAGCGCCGCGCCCGCGTAGGCCATCACCAGCGTGTTCACCGCCGACGCCACGTGATCGCGGCCGATCCGCAGGGCCGAGGTGTAGAGCTGCCGCCGGGTCAGCAGCGGGTTGGCCGCCCGCAGCTCCCACACCGCGCTCGTCTGGGTGACGGTCACGTCGTCGAGCACGCCCAGCGCGCCGATCACCACGCCCGCCAGCAGCAACCCCCGCGTGTCGATCGGCGCGTTCAGCACGCTGACCAGCGTGGCCGTGTCCTCGTCCAGCCCGGTCAGCTTCGCGAACGACGCCCACAGCGCTCCGAGCACGCCGATCAGCGCCAGGCTCACCATCGTGCCCAGCACCGCCGTCGACGTCCGCGCGGACAGCCCGTGGGTCAGGTACAGCACCGCGAACATGATCACGCCGGCGCCGCAGATCGCGACGAGCAACGGGTTCTCGCCCGCGATGATCGCCGGCAGCACGAAGAACACCAGCACCAGGAAGCTCAGCCCCAGCGCGACCAGCGCCTTGAGCCCCTGCCACCGCCCCAGCACCAGCACCGCCACCGCGAACAGGCCGGCCAGCAGCGCCAACGGCACGTCCCGCTGGAAGTCGACGAGCTGGTACGACCCCCCTTCGACCGGGTTGCCGCCGCCGTAGCTCAGCACCACCTCGTCGTCCACCGCGAACCGCGGCGTGCTCGGCTCCTGCGGCACGACCGTGCGGATCTCCTGGCCGGGCGCCTCGCCGTCGGTCATCCGCACGGTGACCACCAGGCACTGCGGTGCGCCCGGTTGCTGCTCCCCGACCTGCACCTCGCCACTGCACGAGCCGCTCACCGCGCCCGTGATCACGCCGTGCACCGGGCGGGCCGCGCCCGGGAAGTCCGGGCCGTCACCGAACGGGAACAGCAACACCGTCCCCACCACCGCCGCCAGCGCGAACGGCACCAGCAGCACCGCGACCAGTGTCCGCACCCGGCGGGACGCGGGTGGCGTCGGACCGTGACCGTGCCCGTGACCGTGGCCGTGGAGCACCGGCACCGCGGCGTCGTCGTCGGCTTCGTCGCGTACGTCGGGTTCGTCGCGGCCGGTCACCCGCGGGATCGGTTCGGTTTCTCCCTCGTACACCGGCGCAGTGTCTCAGGTCGCCCGGTCCACGCCCGTGCCGTGGGCCACCTGGCCGTTCCGCCGCCCTCGACCCCGCTGTCAGCCAGCCGCGATCCCTTTTGTCCGTTTTCCCCGATTGTCGTGGTTACCCTGAGGCCGCAAGGTCACGGTCACGAGATCCTTGGAGGGAACATGCAGGACACCCCCGAGCTGGAGGTCTGGACCACGCCGGACTTCGTGGAGTACGAGACCCCGATGGAGGTCACGGCCTACGCGGCACGGATGGACTGACCGGAACGTCGAGTCCGGGGGCCGGGCGCACCGGCCCCCGGACGCACATCGGAGGTGTCAGCGTGTCCACGTCGAGTCCGCCGCGCAGCGGTGAGGAGTTCGTCGCCGCGTTGCGCGGCCTGTCGCACCGGTACTGGGGCACCCACCCGTTCCACCACCGCATGCATGCCGGCGAGCTGTCCGAGCACGAGTTGCGGGTGTGGGCCGCGAACCGGTGGTACTACCAGTGTGTCCTGCCGCAGAAGGACGCGGCGATCATCAGCAACTGCCCCGTCCCGGAGGTGCGCCGCGGCTGGCTCGACCGGATCGTGTACCACGACGGCACCGCCGAGGGCGACGGCGAGAGCGGTCGCGAGCGGTGGCTGCGACTGTGCGAGGCGGTCGGCCTCGACCGGGCCGAGGTGCTCGACGAGCGGCACGTGGTGCCCGGCGTGCGGTTCGCCGTTGACGCCTACGTGACGTTCGCCCGAACCAGGCCCTGGGTCGAGGCGGTCGCCTCCGGCCTCACCGAGATGTTCTCCGGTCACCTGATGCGGCGCCGGGTCGGGGACATGCTCGCCAACTACGCCTGGATCCGCCGTGAGGACCTCGCGTACTTCACCAACCGGATCGAGGCGGTCTCCGGCGAGGGAAAGTCCACAGTGGACATCGTGGTGCGCCACTGCGTCACCCGCGAGCAGCAGGACAGGGCGATCGCCGCGCTGTCGTTCAAGTGCGACGTGCTGTGGTCGATGTTGGACGCCATCGAACGCGCGGGCGCGAAGGAGTAGCGATGAGCCACCGGACCGGAAGACCGCGCCTGCGCAGAGGGGTCCGGCTTACGTTCGACCGGACCAGGGACACGCACGTGCTGCTGTTCCCCGAGGGCGTGCTGGTGCCCAACGCCACCGCCGCCGCGGTGCTGGAGCTCTGCGACGGCGCCAGCGAGGTTCCCGAGATCGCCGAGCGGCTCGGCCACCGCTTCAGCGGGGTACGTGCCGAGGACGTCGCCGGGGTGCTCGCCCGGTTCGAGGGCAGGAGGGTCGTGGAGTGGACGTGACGGACGTGGCCGTCGAGCCCCCGCTCGGCATGCTGGCCGAGCTGACGCACCGGTGCCCGCTGCACTGCCCCTACTGCTCCAACCCGGTCGAGCTCGCCGCCAAGCGCGACGAGCTGACCACCGCCCAGTGGCTCGAGGTGATCGAGGCGGCCCGCGACCTGGGCGTACTGCAGGTGCACATGTCCGGCGGCGAGCCGCTGCTGCGCCCCGACCTGCCCGAGCTGGTCGCCCGGGCGTCGGACCTCGGCTGCTACGTCAACCTGGTGACCAGCGGTCTCGGGCTCACCGAGACCCGCCTGGCCGACCTGGCCGACCGCGGCCTCGCCCACGTGCAGCTGTCGGTACAGGGCGCCGACGCCACCCGCGCCGACCGCATCGCCGGCGCGAAGGCCCACCACCGCAAGATCGACGCCGCCGCGGTGGTGCGGGGGCTCGGTCTGCCGTTGAGCGTGAACGTGGTCCTGCACCGGGCGAACCACGACCAGGTCGGCGCGCTCATCGAGCTGGCCGAGCGGATGGGCGCGGACCGCCTCGAGCTCGCGAACACCCAGTACTACGGCTGGGCGCTGCGCAACCGCACCGCGCTGATGCCCACGCCCGAGCAGCTCGCCGCCGCCGAACCGGTCGTGCGGGCCGCGTCCGAGCGGCTGCGCGGCCGCATGGAGATCGTCTACGTGGTGGCGGACTACTACGAGAAGTACCCGAAGCCGTGCATGTACGGCTGGGGCGCCCGCCAGCTGACCGTGGCACCCACGGGCGACGTGCTCCCGTGCCCCGCGGCGTCGGTGATCACCACGCTTCCCGTCGAGAACGTGAAACACCGGCCCCTCCAGGAGATCTGGTACGAGTCCGAGTCGTTCAACGCCTTCCGCGGCGAGGGCTGGATGCGCGACCCCTGCCGTACCTGCGACCGCCGCGCGCTCGACTTCGGCGGCTGCCGCTGCCAGGCGTTCATGCTGACCGGCGACGCCTCGGCGACCGACCCGGTGTGCTCGCGCTCGCCGGACCGCACCGTGGTGGACGGCATCCTCGCCGGCGAGGCCGCCGCCGTGGCGTCCGCCGGGGTGCCGGACTTCGTGATGCGCGCGCCGACGGTGGTGCGGTGAGGGTCCGGCTGCTGGGCACCGCGGCCGGCGGCGGCTTCCCGCAGTGGAACTGCGCCTGCCCGCTGTGCTCGGCGTGCCGCGCCGGCTCGCCGGACGTCCCGGCGCGCACCCAGGACTGCCTCGCGATCAGTCCCGACGGCCGGGAGTGGTACCTGCTGAACGCCTCACCCGACATCCGGGCGCAGCTGATCGCCGAGCCGGCGCTCGCCCCCGGGCCGGGGCCGCGGGACACCCCGCTGCGCGGCGTCCTGCTCACCGACGCCGAACTGGACCACGCCCTCGGCCTGATGCTGCTCCGCGAAGGCGGCGGCCTGTCGGTGTGGGCGCCGCCGGCCGTCCGGCACGCCCTCGCGGACGGGTTCCCGATCCGCGACGTCGTCGCCCGCTACGGCCAGTGGCGCTGGCATCCGGCCGGCTCCGCGGTGGCCGGGCTCGACGTCGCCACCCTGGCGGTGAGCGACAAGCGCCCCAAGTACGCCCGGGACTCCACGGCCGCGGGCCCGTGGGTCGTGGCGTACCGGATCTCGGACCCGGTGACCGGCGGCAGCCTGGTCTACGCCCCGTGCCTGGCGAGCTGGCCGCCGGACTTCGACGAGTTCGTCGCCGGCGCGACCTGTGTGCTGCTGGACGGCACGTTCTACTCCGCCCGCGAGATGACCGGGACCGGCACGGGCACCGCCGCCCAACGTGCGATGGGCCACGTCCCGATCGACGGCCCGGACGGCAGCCTCGCCCGGATCCGGTCCCTCGCGACCTCGGGCACCCGGTGGATGTACACGCACCTGAACAACACCAACCCGGTGCTCGACC
>DATABL010000253.1:0-5347 GCA_036259595.1 Actinophytocola sp. | reverse complement strand
GGGAGCGGTTCCTGGCCGCCGACGTGGCGTCGCTGGGGTTCGACGAGACGTTCCGGCGGCTGTGGGAGTACTACCTGGCCTACTCGGAGGCGGGGTTCGCGTCCGGGTACCTGGACGTGTGCCAGCCGCGCCCGGAGCGCGCGCGGTAGGTTGCCGATGTGGACGTTGACGTGGTGCTCGACGCACGGGCGAAGCTGGGCGAGGGTCCGGTGTGGGACCAGCGCGAGGAGGTGCTGCGCTGGGTGGACATCCTCCCCGGCCGCGTGCACCGCTTCGACCCCGGCACCGGCGAGGACACCGCGTTCGAGTTCGGCGAGCAGGTCGGCACGGTCGCCGCGCGGGCGTCCGGCGGGCTGGTGCTCGCCACCGCCACCGGCATCTGGACCTGCGCGGTCGACGGCGCCGACCGGCGGCACCTGCACGAGGTCACCGACCCCGTCGGCGGCCGGTTCAACGACGGCAAGGCCGACCCGTGGGGCCGGTTCTGGGCCGGCACGATGCTGGAGCCGGGCGACGGCGCGGGCGCGTTCTACCGGCTAGACCCGGACGGCGCGCTGCATGTCGTGGTCACCGGTGTCTCGGTGTCCAACGGCATCGGCTGGTCGCCGGACGGGCGGACGATGTACTACGTGGACACCCGCACCGGCGGCGTCGACGCGTTCGACCACGACCCCGACACCGGCACGATCACCGGCCGTCGCCGGTTCGCCGACGTGGAGCGCGGCTGGCCCGACGGCCTGACCGTGGACGCCGAGGGCGGCGTGTGGGTCGCGCTGTGGGACGGGTGGGGCCTGCGCCGGTACACCCCGGACGGCCGGCTGGTGGTGACCGTGGAGCTGCCCGCGCAGCGGGTCACGAGCTGCGCGTTCGGCGGGCCGGGGCTGTCCACCCTGTACGTCACGTCGGCTCGCGTCGGACTGTCCGACCCGGACCGGCAGCCGCACGCGGGGGCCGTGTTCGCCTGCGAGCCGGGGGTGGCGGGCCAGCCGGCCGGGGCGTGGGCCGGGTGAGCTGGTCGAGCCGGCTGCGGGACACCGGCAAGGACCCGGACCCGAGGTTCAGCTTCGCCAACGAGCGCACGTTCCTGGCGTGGATCCGCACCGCGCTCGCCCTGCTGGCCGGGGGGATCGGGCTGGAGGCGTTCGCCCCGGAGCTGGCCGTGCCGGGGCTGCGGCAGGTGCTGGCCGCGCTGCTGGTGCTGACCGGGGTGGCGACCAGCGCGCTCGCGTTCCGCCGTTGGCTGCGCAGCGAGGTCGCCATGCGGGAGGAGCGGTCGCTGCCGCCGCCGCGGATCGCGCCGTGGCTGTCCTACGGGGTGGCGGTGGTGGCACTCGCGGTGTTCGTGCTGGTCCTGGTGAGCAACCTGTGACCCGCCGTCACCGAGATCTGCCCAACCGCACCTCAGGGGACCGTGACGCGAGCCAGCCACAAGTACGTGACCAAGTAGAACCTGCTTTCCCCCACGCGACCAACACCCAAGAATCCGGGGAGGCGGCACAGTGACCCCCTCGGGTGTGCAGAACGAGCGAACGTCGCTGGCGTGGGTGCGGACCGCGCTCGGGCTGGCCGTGTGTGCGCTGCTCGCCGGCCGGCTCGCGGTCGTGCGGGACACGCCGTGGGCGGTGGGGGCGGCGCTGGCCGCCGCGCTGCTGGCGTTCGGGGCGCTGGGCTGGTCGCACGACCGGTACCGCCGGACGCGGGAGGAGCGGCCGGTCGACTTCGCGCTGCCGGCGCTGGTGCTCACGATGACCGTGGTGCTGCTGGGCGGGCTGAGCCTGCTGTTGATCGCGCGCTGACGCGTATTCTGTGGCCCATGCGCGTCACGATCGCCGAGGTCGCCAGGCGGGCCAGGGTCAGCAAGACGACGGTGTCGCGGGTGCTCAACAACAAGGGCGACGTGGACGCGAGCACGGCGATCCGGGTGCGTGAGGTCATCGCGGCCACCGGGTACACGCCGAGCGCGGGCGCGGTCGGGTTGGCGCGCGGACGCACGCAGACCGTCGGGATGCTGGTGCCCGGCCTGACCTGGCCGTGGATGGGTGACGTGTTGCAGGGCGTGGCCGACGTGCTCGAGGCGCGCGGGTACGGGCTGCTGCTGAACACGATGAACCGCGGCGAGGACTCGCTGGCGCAGTTCGCCCGGCACGTGTCGTCCAACGCGTTCGACGGCCTGCTGCTGGTGGAGCCGCCGGACACGCTGAGCTACATCACCAGCCTGCACGAGTCCGGCCTGCCGGTGGTGATGATCGACGACCGGGGACATCACCCCGGCTTCCCCTCGGTGGCGACGAGCAACCACGAGGGCGCGGCGGACGCCGCCGAGCATCTGCTGTCGATCGGCCGGCGGCGGGTCGCGATGGTCTCCGGCCCGTCGGCGTTCGGCTGCACCCGGGATCGCGCCGCCGGCCTGCGCGCCCACCTGGCCGACGCCGGCGTCGAGTTCGACACCCGCCTCCTGGTGGAGGGCGACTTCACCCGCGAGGGCGGCCAGGCGGCGGTATCCGAACTGCTCGCCACCGGCGTGCCGTTCGACGCCGTCTTCGCCCACAACGACCTGATGGCGGTAGGCGTGCTGGACGCCCTCCGGGCCGCCGGCCGCACCGTCCCGGACGACGTGGCCGTGATCGGCTTCGACGACATCGCGATCGCCGCGCACACCCGCCCCGCCCTCACCACGGTCCGCCAGCCGTCCCGCGAGATGGGCGAGGCGGCGGCCACGATGCTCCTGGACCACCTCACCGGCATCGCCCTTCCCGACACGCCCCGCGTGGTCCCGACCTCGTTGGTAGTCCGCGAGTCCGCTCCCGCCTGACCGCGCTCCTTGACGAGGGCCGGGCAGGGCTTGTTAAATGCATCACGTCTCCGAAACCGGTTCCGGTACCGGTTTCTCCGACGACTGGATCGATCCACCCTCCCTGCGACAGGTTGGACCAGCATGAACCCGCACCGCAGACAACGACGTCCTCGCAGGTGGCCCGCCCTCCTCGCGACCGCCGCCACCGTGGTCGCCACGGTCACCGCCCTCCCCACCACGGCCTCCGGCACCGCCGCCAACCCGGCTGCCGCCTCGTCCAGCGCCACCTCCGCCACCTCGCCCACCGCGACCTCCGCCGGGACCGCCGCCGCGCCCTCCACCGCCTCGCCCACCGCGACCTCCGCGACCTCCGCCGGGAACGACACAGCGGCCCCAGCCCGGAACGCCGGTGCCGCGGCCGCCTGTGGCACCGCCAATGCCGCGCTGAACCGTCCCGCCACCGCCTCCTCCACCGAGAACGCGGGCACCCCGGCCGCCGCCGCGGTCGACGGGAACGCCGGCACCCGTTGGTCCTCCGCGTTCAGCGACCCGCAGTGGCTCCGGGTCGACCTCGGCGCCTCCCGCGACATCTGCCGCGTCGAGCTCGACTGGGAGGCCGCCTACGGGCGCGCCTTCCAGCTCCAGACCTCCGCCGACGGCAGCACCTGGACCACGATCCACCAGACCACCACCGGCACCGGCGGCGACCAGTCGATCGACGTCACCGGCACCGGCCGGTACCTGCGCGTGCACGGCACCGCGCGTGCCACCGGGTACGGCTACTCGCTCTGGGAGCTGCGCGTGTTCACCGCCGGCGGCACCGGCCCCGGGCCGGGCGTGCCCGACACCGACCCCTACAACCCCGACCTCGGTCCCAACACCTACGTCTTCGACCCGTCGACGCCGACGAGCACGATCCAGAGCCGGCTCGACCAGATCGCGGCGCAGATGAAGACCAACCAGTTCGGCACCCAGCGGCACGCGGTGCTGTTCAAGCCCGGCAGTTACAACGCCGACGTCAACCTGCGCTTCTACACCCAGGTCGCCGGCCTCGGCCTGCTGCCCGACGACGTGAACATCAACGGGCACATCCGCGTCGAGGCCGACTGGCTGCAACAGGGCGACAACCCGAACAACCTCGGCAACGCCACGCAGAACTTCTGGCGCGCCGCGGAGAACCTGTCGGTCACGCTGCCACCGGGGCAGATCGAGCGCTGGGCGGTGTCCCAGGCCGCGCCCTACCGGCGGATGCACCTGCGCGGCCAGGTCCAGCTGTGGAACGGCGCCGACGGCTGGGCGTCGGGCGGCCTGATCGCCGACTCGCGCATCGACGGGCTGGTCCAGTCCGGCTCCCAGCAACAGTTCTTCACCCGCAACAGCGAGCTGCGCGGCGGCTGGTCCGGCTCGGTGTGGAACATGGTGTTCACCGGGAGCACCGGCACGCCGCCGCCGAACTTCCCGAACCCCTCGCACACGGTCGTCGACACCACGCCGAAGATCCGGGAAAAGCCCTTCCTCTACGTCGCCCCGGACGGCGAGTACCGGGTGTTCGTGCCGGCGCTGCGCACCAACGCCCGCGGCACCTCGTGGGGGTCCGGCTCGCCGGCGGGTGAGTCGATCTCGTTGGCCGACTTCTACGTCGTCCAGCTCGGCACGCCCGCGTCGACGATCAACGCCGCGCTCGCCGAGGGCAAGCACCTGCTGATCACGCCCGGCGTGCACCACCTCGACGACACGATCCGGGTGACCGACCCGAACACCGTCGTGCTCGGGCTCGGCATCGCCACCCTGGTCCCGGACACCGGACTACCGGCCATGACGGTGTCCGATGTGGACGGTGTGAAGCTGGCCGGCTTCCTGGTCGACGCCGGCCCGGTGAACTCGCCGGTGCTGATGGAGGTCGGGGAGCCGGGGTCGTCCGCGGACCACGCGGCGAACCCGACATCGCTGCACGACGTGTTCTTCCGGGTCGGCGGCGCGCACGTCGGCCGCGCGTCGGTCTCCCTGCGCATCAACAGCGACGACGTGATCGGCGACCACATGTGGCTGTGGCGCGGCGACCACGGCGAGGGCATCGGCTGGAACCTCAACACGGCCGCCAACGGCCTGGTCGTCAACGGCGACGACGTGACGATGTACGGGCTGTTCGTCGAGCACTACCAGGAGTACAACACCATCTGGAACGGCAACGGCGGCCGGACGTACTTCTACCAGAACGAGATGCCCTACGACCCGCCGAACAACGCGTCCTGGTCCAGCGGGGGCGGGAACCTCGGCTGGGCCGCGTACAAGGTCGCCGACTCGGTGACCACGCACGAGGCCTGGGGCGTCGGGGTGTACTGCTTCTTCAACACCAACCCGTCCGTGGTGGCCAGTCGCGGGTTCGAGGTCCCGAACCGGTCCGGGGTGCGCTTCCACAACCTGGTCACGGTGTCCCTCGGCGGCGTCGGCACGATCAACCGGGTCATCAACGACACCGGCGAGCCGGTGAACCAACCGCACCAGGTGAGCTACGTGCGGAACTACCCGTAACGGCGACGAGCAGCGGGGGGG
>DATABL010000252.1:0-2103 GCA_036259595.1 Actinophytocola sp. | reverse complement strand
GCGTCGGCGCCGTCGACCACCGACTGGCGCACGCGCTCCAGCTCGTGCGCCGGGAGCCCGCTCGGGACGGTCGCCAGGTCGAGCCGGGCGAGCGCGGCCGTGGAGGGCCAGCTGAACCCGGTCGGGGCGAACACGTCGTCGCTGTGGTGCGGCGACGCGCGCAGGTCGTCCAGGTAGCACCGCTGGCCGGTGGTCAGGTACAGCTCGGCGGCGGCCCAGTAGAACTCGTCGCTGACGTCGTCGTCGCTGTACGCGCCGCCGCCGACGCCGTCGGTCGGGTCGGCCAGGAGGTCCGGGTTCGCCTGCGCGGCGGCGTAGGCGGTGCGGGACGCGTCCAGGCAGGTGGCGGCGAAGTCCGCGTCGTAGGGCTCGAACAGCCGGGCGCACTGCGCGGCCGTGGCGGCCAGGTTCAGCGTGGCCGCGGTCGACGGCGGGTGCAGCTCGCGCAGCTCCGGGTCGTCCTCCGGGGCGAGCGGCAGGCCGGTCCAGTTCTGGTCGTGGATCTTGTGGTGGGCCATGCCGGCGAGCGGCTCGCCGGCCGGGACCTGCATGCGCAGCAGGAACTCCAGCTCCCAGCGCGCCTCGTCGAGGATGTCGGGCACGCCGTTGCCGCGCTCGGGCACCCGCAGCGTGCCGTCGGCCAGCGCGCCGGGGGTGGCGGTCGGCGCGGTGAGGCTGCGCTCGTAGGTGCTGAGCAGCTGGTAGGTGGCGATGCCGCCGTTGACCACGTACTTGCCGTGGTCGCCGGCGTCGTACCAGCCGCCGCGCACGTCCAGCCGGTAGTCGCAGACCCCCGGCTGGCACGGCACGTCGATGTCGCCCTGGTTCGGCGCGACGCCGAGGTGTCCGGCCGGGCGCGCGTACTCCTCGCCGACGAGCGCGCCGTCGATCGGGATGCCGCTGCGCTGGATGTAGAAGAACTGCAGGGAGTCCGACCGCAGGTCGGCGTACACGTCGCCGATGGCGAACGGGTAGCTGGTCTCGCCGTCCGCGGTGAGGGTGTAGCCGGTGCCCTCGGCGGTGACGGCGGAGAAGTCGATCGTGTGCGTGTTCTGGCCGGACGCCGGGTCCACGCCGCGCGGGGTGGAGGTGCCCTCGGCGACGACCGTGCCGTCGGCGTCGGCGACCGACCAGGCGAACGGCTCGGTCGCCGCGGAGACGACGGTGGCGTTCTTCGGGCCGTCGGGCAGGTAGCCGACCTGGTTCACCCGCACCCGCGGGCCGGTGTCCGGTTCGTACACGGGTGGTTCGGCTCCTCCGGTGAGCGAGACGTTGTCCAGGCAGAACGTCCACGGCTCGGCGGAGCCGCCGACCTGGAACGCCAGCTGCTCGGCCGCACTGTCCACATCGGAGGTGAACGTGTAGGAGAAGTGCTGGGGCTCGGTGTCGAGGATGGTCGGCTCGGACAGCCGCTCGGTCCACGGGTCGACCTGCAGCTGCACCTTGGCCAGCACGCCGACCGGCGTGGAGGCGGACGCGTCGAACGAGAGCTCGTAGGTCTCGCCGGCCTGCAGCGGCAGGTCGTTCTGGCCGACGATGACGTCCCAGGGGTTGACGGTGCCGCCCTCGATCTCGGCACACAGCCGGCCGTCGACGACGGCGGCGGGTGCGTTGGCGGTCCACCACCAGGGGGCGGTGTCGGCTGTGTCGAAGGTGCCGTTGTCGATCAGCTCGGGTGGTTGCGCTGCGGCGGTCGGGGCGAGCAGGGCGGCGGTGACGAGCGCGGCGGCGGCTGCCGCGACGGTCGACGCCACGCGCCGATGGTGGCGTGGCACGGCGAATCCTCTCCGTGGTTGACGACGGTGACGAACCACGGTCTGGGAGCGCTCCCAGACGCGAGTACCGATAGTGGTCGCGTGGTGACGGAATTGTCAACACCCGCCGACGAATCGAGGAACTGGGACTGGTGCGGCGACGGTCGGAACGTGTACTTTTGGGAGCGCTCCCAGGATGATCCCGCTTCGAGGAGCCCCCGCGATGTCGCGAGTCCTTGCCCGCACCGCCGCCGTGGTGCTCGCCGTGCTCCTGCCGGCAGCACCCGCCACCGCCACGCCGCCGACCGCCGGCACACCCGCCGCATGCACAGCCACAACCGCCGCAACC